>JADFMY010000098.1 GCA_022563685.1 Pseudomonadota bacterium
CTGGGTGATTCCAGGAGCCGGAGATTCCTCGACGACTTTCGGGTGCTGCCGCTGCATGGAACAGTCGCGCTCGCCCAGGTGAATCGCGTTGCCGTGCGAATCGGCCAGTACCTGGATTTCGATATGACGTGGTGTAGCGAGGAATTTCTCCATATACACGATATCGTTGTCGAATGCAGCCGCAGCTTCCGAGCGTGTTAGCTGAATCGAATTCAGCAGGCTACCCTCGGCATGTACCACACGCATGCCACGACCACCCCCGCCACCGGCGGCTTTAATAATCACCGGGTAGCCGATTTTTTGCCCCAGTTTGAGGTTCCTTTCATTGTCGTCGTTCAGAGGGCCATCGGACCCTGGAACGGTAGGTACACCGGCGTCCTTCATCGCTTTGATCGCGGCAATCTTGTCACCCATGGTGCGTATCGAAGCGGCGCTGGGGCCAATGAACTTGAATCCACTGGACTCGACCTGTTCGGCAAATTCGGCATTTTCGGATAGAAATCCATAACCCGGATGAATCGCCGACGCGTTGGTTAACTCCGCGGCGCAAATCAGTGCTGGAATATTGAGGTAACTATCGAGTGAAGCAGGAGGTCCGATACAGACAGATTCGTCCGCCAGTCTGACGTGTTTGAGATCACGATCGGCAGTGGAGTGTACTGCGACCGTTTTTATATCCATCTCGCGGCAGGCGCGCAGAATGCGTAACGCGATTTCACCCCGATTGGCGATAACTATTTTTTCTAGCATGCCAGGTAATTACTCGATGATGAACAGGAGCTGGTCGTATTCGACCGGGCTACCGTTTTCCACCAGGATTGATCTGATAGTACCCGCTTTATCGGCTTCGATCTGGTTCATCATTTTCATCGCTTCGATAATGCACAGGGTATCGCCGACATTGACCTTCTGGCCTTCTGTAACGAAAGGTCCGGAAGTGGGTGATGCAGAACTATAAAATGTACCAACCATGGGCGATTTTACTTCGTGCCCGCTAAATTCTGCCTTAGCAGGGGCAGACTCTGCGTTGGCCGCTGGTGCTAACGCTGGGGCGGGGTAGACCGGCGCAGGCGCCAGGGGCACCTGTTGCATCGGATTAACCTGCCGGCTGATGCGTACCGATTCTTCACCTTCCTTGATTTCGAGTTCCGCAATATCCGAATCTTCGAGTAATTCGATTAATTTTTTGACTTTACGAATATCCATTATTACTTTCTCTTTGCATTGGGTTTTTTGCAGGCGATGAGCGCAGCTTCGAAGGCGAGCAAATAACTGCTTTTGCCGAAACCGATGATCACACCCTTGGCAATATCGGACAGGTATGAATGCGTTCGAAATTCTTCGCGCGCGAAGACATTCGATAAATGAACTTCGATAAATGGCAAATCTGTGGCCAGGAAGGCATCCCTGATAGCCACGCTGGTATGGGTAAAGGCTGCCGGGTTAATGATTACGAACTGTACCTGGTTGGCGGCTGCCTGGTGAATGCTATTGACAATTTCACCCTCGATATTCGACTGGAAAGTTTCGAGCCTGATGCTACGCTTATCAGCCAATTTTGCCAGCGACTGGTTGATCGATGCGAGGGTATCAGAGCCATATACCTCCGGTTCGCGGCTGCCCAGCAGGTTTAAATTCGGCCCATGTATAACCAGTATTTTTGTCATCTGTAATGGATTTATAGCCGCTAAAAGGCTTTGATTGACTATGGCCTCAATTTTCACATAGAGGAAAGATAGAGTCCAGTTTTAGTGCGTTATTTACCTTTTTGCCGAAGTTATCGACATTTATACCATTGCGTGAATGAAAAATCGGCTGCTTTAGAGAAGCTTCTCAAGCTCTTCACGCAATAGATCCAGGCTGATTTCACCAGCGTGCGTGTAACGGATTTTGCGACCCTGATCGATGATCGCAGTAAACGGCAGGACACTGCTGTGGTTACCAAATACCGCACTGTACATGGGCATTTGATTAGTCACTATAAATGAAGGGTAATTCATCCCGTATTCTGCCACGAAGGAATCGATATTCTCGATGCTGTCCAATGCCAGGCCAAGGATTTGCAGCTGCGTTCTATATTCGTTTTGCAGGGCTATGAGCGCGGGAACCTCGCGGCGGCAGGGAGCGCACCAGGGCGCCCAGAAGTTGATGATTAAAACAGTTTGTGTCCATTCGCCGAGGGTGTGGGTATTGCCCTCGAGGTCGACCAGCGGTATGGCGTCGAGCGATGTTGGCAACATGGGCTGCTGCGGCGCCAGGTCAGCAAGCTGGGCTTCAGGCGCGGTCTGTTGAGGCGTTATCATAAAAAACAGATAGACGCCTGCCGTGAAGCACAGCAGACTCAGGAGCGCTATCAGTAATGTTTTTCGGGTCACAGGGATCGTGGAAAGGTTTCGATGATATGCGCCGCAAATTCCTCGCCGGACATTTCGCCGACCACGCGCCGGTGGCGGATTTCTCTCCCCGAGGGGTCATAAAACAATATAGCGGGTGGTCCATATATACCCAGAGAATTCATCAGCCGGGTATCGATCGCATCATTATCGGTGACATCGGCCTGCAAGGTTGCCACATTATCGAGCGCCCTGAGTACACCTGGATGGGTAAAGGCGTATTTTTCCATCTCCTTGCAGGAGATACACCAGTCGGCATAAAAGTCCAGCATCGTCGGCTGGTTTAGTCTCACCGAATTGGCCAGAGCTATTTGCAGTCCCTGTTCGCCCTTGATTTGCCGAAAAACGATACGATTAGGCAGTCCCCCCGAATATTCACCACCGGCATTGAGGATGATTCCCTTTAACGGCTGCATCAAATCTCTACTACCTCCTGCCGCACCCAGCAGGAAGGTTGCGCCGTAGATCAGCAGGATGATGCCGAGACCTTTATTTAATTTGCGCCAACCCGATGCCGACGCTGGCAGTGCTACTAGTGCGCCCATATATATAGCCGATGCGATGATCAGACAGGCAATCAGCACCATGGTGATTGCCACTGGTAAAAAGCGCTCCAGCAACCAGATCGCCACGCCCAGCAAAATCACACCGAATACGGAATTCACCGGCTTCATCCAGACCCCGGCTCGGGACACCAGTTTTCCCGCAGAGGTACCGATGAGCAATAAGGGTACGCCCATGCCCAACCCGAGTGCGAAAAGTGCGAGCCCGCCAAGTTGCCAGTCCTGGGTTTGCGAGATAAAAATTAACCCACCGACGAGTGGTGCGGTGATGCAGGGACCGACAATGATCGCCGAGAATAAACCCATGAGTCCAACGCCAATCAAGGTGCCACCTTGCTGACTGTGGCTGATAGCCACGAGCCTCGATTGAATTGCGTTTGGCATCTTTAATTCGTAAAACCCGAACATCGAAAGCGCGAGCAATCCAAAAATCGCTGCAAAAATACTCAAAATCCAGGGTTCCTGAAACCAGATTTGAATATTGAATGCAGCACCGTAGTAGCCCACTATTGCACCGATGATGGCGTAAGTGGTGGCCATCGACAGGACATAAACCAGCGATAATAAGAAGGCCTTGCGCGTAGTAATAGAATCCCCCTGGCCGACGATGATACTGGATAATATTGGAATCATCGGAAACACACAGGGAGTGAATGTAAGAGCTATGCCGCCCAGAAAAAATAACGCGACTATGAGCAAAATACTTCCATCAAATAGTATTTGTGCGAATCGATCCTGTTCAGATATGGGTTGCTCGCTACTTACAGGGTCTGCGCTTGCTGCAACAGCGGAATTCGACGCTGAAGTGTCGGTCTGGTTATCGGTTGAACTCGCCAGCGGCGGTTGATCCCCTATGTCGATCAGGCCAGTGAGCCGGTCTACGCGCAGATATTTAGTGATCGGTGGGTAGCAAATACGGTCTTCAACACAGCCCTGGTATTCGTAAGCGAGCGTATACCGCTCGCTGGCGTCGGCATCGGACAGGATCGGGACGGAAATTTTTACCTGCTCGTAGTACACCTCCATGCGGCCGAAAAACTCGTCGTCTTTAATTTTGCCCGCTGGCAGGCTAACAGAACCAATGCTGTGTCCGCTGCCGTCGGCCAGGCTAACTGCCATCATGTCTCGATATAAATAGGTGTTCGGGTAAATCTGAATACTGGTTTGAACGATATTATTTTGATCCAGTATCGCCGACAGCATGAACGCGGTATCTGGATGGGGAATATCGTAATCGGTGTTTAAACCAACCACATTCCCTAGCGATTGAAGTATCGACAGTGCACTCGCATCTATCGATTCGATCAATGTCTGTTCGGGCAGTAGCAATTCGTCTTGCTGGGCCAGGCCCAGCGACGTGGTTATCGATAGTAATGCGGCCAGGCTTATGCGTAATAAACCCTTCACCGCGTGGCCACCGATATCTCGTTGAGAAGGTCCGTCCCTAAGAATTTCAGACACCGGACAGGGGTGTTGTCGAGGTATTTCTTTTTCCAGCATATTAACCTTGTTCACTGTCGTTTTTAGTAGTAACTGACGCCTGGTACCGGCTTTGCATTGACTGTTCTACAGGTAGTATAGAGTGCATTCGCGCTAAAACGTTTACCCTCACTGCATATTTTTCCCGACCCGGTCTGGGGTTAGTCGGCAAACGCTTTTCAAATCGAAGCGCTGGCGATGGCCAGATGAAACCTGAACTTTATTAACGGAGCCTTAAAAACGGATGTCAATCGGGCGGTTCCTGTCGGCCGGGCATTGAAACAATGGTATGCTGGCCGTATATATCATTTATAGCTGCATTACCTGGAGCGATAGACGGGAAACCGCTTCTTAACCATCAGTACCGGGCATTTTTCGCTGCACAGTTTAATCATGAGGTTTGCATGTTTCCAGTCTTCGCCATTATTTTTCTGATAATACCAATCGTCGAGGTTTACCTGTTGATTCAGGTAGGGCAGGTAATTGGTGCGCTCTGGACTATATTCCTGGTCGTCCTGACCGCTGTGATCGGCGTCTGGCTTTTAAAAATTCAGGGTATTTCTACTCTGAAGCGCGCCCAGCAAAAAATGCAATCTGGTCAAACGCCTGCGAGGGAAATGCTTGAGGGTGTAGGCCTGCTTCTGGCAGGTGCATTTTTACTCACGCCCGGATTTTTCACCGACACCGTGGGTTTCTTACTGTTATTTCCGCCGATACGGACCTGGCTAGTGAACAAGTTCGTCTCGAATATAATGATTTCAGGCCGATTCGCCGGCCAGTCTGGTCAGCCAGGAGCAGGGTTTAAGACTGACCCGTCGAATCGGGGGAAAAAATCGGATGTTATCGAAGGTGTGAAATACACGCGTGAGGATTAGCTTGCCTGCTCAGGTTAATTCAATAACCAGGCCTGAAGGGCTCCGATAAAAATTAAAACAGGCGCTTGAAACTTCTTTTTTGTTCCCCATATCGCTTGACTAGCTGGATTTGCTGAATATTATTAGCACTCACCTGATGCGAGTGCTAACTCGCAGCATATTTTATACCGCCATCCCGAGGGTTGGCGGAAACTAAACTAAAACATTTTTGGAGAATAGCAACAATGAATATTCGTCCCTTGCATGATCGTGTAGTCGTCAGGCGTAAGGAAGAAGAGCGTACTTCTGCCGGTGGTATCGTGATTCCTGATTCGGCAGCTGAAAAGCCAAGTACTGGTGAAATAATCGCAGTGGGTAATGGCAAGATCACCGATTCGGGTGATGTGCGAGCACTGGATGTCAAGGTTGGTGACACTATTTACTTTGGTAAGTATTCCGGTACAGAGATCAAGGTAGATGGCGAAGAGCTACTGATCATGCGCGAAGATGACATCATCGCTATTGTTGAATAATTCATAGACAAGAGGTTAATTCCCAATGAGTGCAAAAGAAATAGTATTTGGTGATGATGCGCGTAGACGCATGATCAAAGGCGTTAACATCCTGGCTGACGCGGTCAGGATAACACTCGGCCCTAAGGGTCGTAACGTAGTTATCGACAAGAGTTTTGGTGCGCCAACCGTCACTAAAGACGGCGTCTCGGTTGCGAAGGAAATCGAACTGGATGACAGGTTCGAAAACATGGGTGCACAGATGGTTAAGGAGGTTGCATCGAAGACTTCCGATGTCGCTGGTGACGGTACCACTACTGCTACAGTTCTAGCGCAGGCGATTGTGCGCGAAGGTATGAAAGCGGTTGCTGCCGGTATGAATCCGATGGATCTGAAACGTGGTATCGACAAAGCTGTTGCTGACGCTGTTAAAAACCTGGGAGCGAACTCTACCCCTTGCGCCGATAGCAAAGCAATCGCGCAGGTAGGCTCTATTTCAGCCAACGCCGATGTCGGCATTGGCGATATTATTGCCAAAGCAATGGATAAGGTGGGTAAAGAAGGCGTTATCACCGTGGAAGAAGGTTCGTCATTCGACAATGAACTGGAAGTGGTAGAAGGTATGCAGTTCGATCGCGGATACCTGTCACCTTATTTTGTTAACGACCAGTCTACTATGTCGGTTGAGCTCGAAGAGCCGGTGATTCTGTTGTTTGACAAGAAAATTTCAAATATCCGTGAATTGCTGCCAATCCTCGAAAGCGTTGCCAAGGCCAGCAAGCCGTTATTGATCATCGCTGAAGACATCGAAGGCGAAGCGCTGGCTACTCTGGTAGTTAACAGCATGCGCGGTATCGTCAAGGTTTGTGCGGTTAAAGCGCCTGGCTTCGGTGACCGCCGCAAGGCAATGTTGCAGGACATCGCGGTTCTAACCGGTGGTCAGGTAATCTCAGAAGAAGTCGGCCTGAGTCTGGAAAAAACGACATTGGACGATCTGGGTTCGGCGAAGAAAGTATCGATCACCAAAGAGAACACCACCATCGTTGACGGTGGTGGCTCTAGCGAAGATATTCAGGGCCGCATCACCCAAATCAAGGCGCAAATTGAAGAGTCAACTTCAGATTACGACACCGAAAAAATGCAGGAACGCCTGGCGAAAATCGCGGGTGGCGTCGCTGTGATCAAAGTGGGTGCTGCGACTGAAATTGAATTGAAAGAAAAGAAAGCCCGTGTCGAAGACGCGTTGCACTCAACTCGTGCTGCTGTTGAAGAAGGCGTTGTTGCCGGCGGTGGTGTCGCACTGATTCGTGCCTGCGCTTCGATCGACAAGCTAAAAGGTGACAACAACGATCAAAACGTCGGTATCGATATTGCCCGTCGTGCGATGGAAGAACCCATCCGTCAAATCGTTGCCAACGCAGGCGAGGAAGCATCGGTCATAGTCAATGCAGTCAAGGGCTTCAAAGGTAATAAGGGTTATAATGCTGCCACCGGTGAATACGGTGACATGATCGAAATGGGTATTCTGGATCCAACCAAGGTAACCCGTTATGCATTGCAAAATGCAGCATCGATTGCCGGGCTGTTAATCACTACCGAAGCCATGGTTGCCGAGGCGCCAAAAAAGGACACGGCGGCGTCACCTGCCATGCCTGATATGGGTGGTATGGGCGGTATGATGTAAGCCGTTCGGAAACCTGAACCGTAGTACCAGAAAGCCCCGCCGGACGCGGGGCTTTTTTTTACCGAATTAAGGTGACAGTTAACTTAATTTACCACCTTAATTCAGGTGTAGGTATCCCGCTTGTCGAGCGTGCTTTTCCAGATCGAGCACGCCCTGATATTCGTCCATATCGACGCGTTCAAATCCCTGCAGGCGAAGGCGTTGTCGAAATTGATCAGGCATCTTGAGTGTGGCTTCGTTAAGACAGGCGGTGACGTGATCCTTGTCGAACCGACTCGATATTGCATGGGGTATGACGAAGGGCAAGCCACAGGTTTTTACGGTATAACCGATGCTGCGTACACGAGCCGTCAGGTCGGGCCAGGCATCCTGGATGAAACTGAAACTGATCGCATCAATCGCCGCGATGTGCGTCTTACCCTCGGCTACCTCGGTAAGGCTGTGCAGGTGTGATCCGGGTTCTTTGACCGTGGAAAAATAGGGTTTGGCCTGGCTCAAGGGAGCGACCGCATGGCGCAGTACGTTCATTCCGCTATTCGAATCGCTATTGTTAATCGCTGCAATTCCCTGGTAACAATCATTAAGTGATTCAATTTCGCTATTTTCAGGAACAACCAGCACACTCGAGTAGTACTTGCCCTCGCATCCGGCAACGTCAATTACTGGTGCGCATATCGGGGTCACTGCATCGATCAATTTGCTCATTAACGGGTAGCCACAGGTTTGTCCGATCAGCAAATGTGAATCGCGCATCAACTTTTCGCCGGTATCGAACCGCAGCACAGGTTCGAATGGATAAGGTGACTCGTAATATTGGAAAAAATGATCGAACAGGGTTTGCCACGCGGTCCTTAGATCGTCGGTGAAGGCATACATGCCACAGGCGATAAAGCGTTTCGATGGATCGGTATCAGTCATGTGTTTAAAGTAATCAGTAAGTTCATTTAGCACGAAAAGGCCGTGTGTCGGCAGACACGATGCCGCTCCAACAGGGATTTTTCAAGGTGGGATTGTGCTTATTTGTTAATCACACGGCTCAAATACAAAATTGAGTTATAAACTAAGGAACCTCTGAATAATTCATCCATGAATTCTCAGAGGACGACAAACGAAAAATGTGATTTTCATTTGTCTCACAAAATCAATGCCTTAGCGGCATCGATTTTGGCAGCACATCCATGTACTGTGGGAAGGCCTGAATAAATCAGACCTTCCCTAAACAAAGATGTTTATAAAAAACAACGATTACACTAATAGACGTTGACTTACGCTTGAAATACTATTGCTACCTTAGCCAGGCGGATGACAACATGAGACGAAGAAAAATTCGTAGACGGGCGACCAGAGACCCCAGCCAGTTGATAAAAGCGGAAGCCAGGCAGCTATTCAATTGTTATGCGCCAATCGAAGTGCTGGGCGAATCCGAACTGGATTTAATTCACGATGGGTCGATGCGGATACTGGAAGATATCGGTCTTGAGGTATTAAACGAGAAGGCTCTGGCCCTGTACGAACAGGATGGCGCCAGGGTCGACTGGGATTCGCAGCTTGTGTATCTGGATAGAGAGCGCCTGATGGAGCGGCTGCAAACCGTGCCGTCTGAATTCACCATGCACTCGCGCAATCTTAAGCGAAATCGCCTGGTCGGGCGAAACGCGATTAATTTTACCCCTGTGGCGAGTGCTCCCAATAGCTCCGATCTGGAAGGAGGGCGGCGCACCGGCAACTTCGAAGACTATTGCAACTTTATGCGCCTGACGCAGGGTTTCGACATAATCGATTTTTTCAGTGGTTATCCGGTCGAACCAGTCGATATTTCGCCGGCAACGCGTCATCTCGATGCCGCACTCGCAGCCTACACTTTGACCGACCGGTCTTTTTCACTCTATTGTCTCGGTGGCGGAAGGGTTAACGATGGCATAGAAATGACCGCGATCGCGCGCGGGGTAGACCGCGAAACGCTTAAAAAAGAACCCAGTATCATCACCGTGGTGAATACCAATTCGCCGTTGCGCGTCGATGGCTTGATGCTCGATGGTCTGATCGAAATGGCAGAAAACGGCCAGCCAACAATCGTTACCCCATTCACCCTGGCGGGTGCGATGTGCCCGATCACCCTCGCCGGTGCGCTTGCGCAACAAAATGCAGAAGCATTAGGCGTCATTGCGCTCTCGCAAATCGTCAACCCGGGGACGCCGATGGTTTACGGAGGCTTTACTTCGAATGCGGATATGCGCAGTGGGTCTCCAGCATTTGGTACGCCCGAATACACCAAAGCAGCGCTTGCGAGCGGGCAACTGGCGCGGCGCTATAACATTCCCTTCCGCTCGTCCAACACCAATGCATCCAATTGCGTCGACGCACAGGCAGCCTGGGAATCGCAGATGTCCTTATGGGGCGCGGTCATGGGACATGCGCAAATTATCAAGCATGCCGCCGGCTGGCTCGAAGGTGGACTTTGCGCCTCGTTTGAAAAATTTATCATCGATATCGATATGCTGCAAATGATGGCGCAGACCCTGCAGCCGATCGAAGTGAATGAATCCACGCTGGCGCTCGATGCGATTCGTGAGGCCGGACACGGTGGTCATTTCTTCGCCACCAGCCATACCCTGGCGAACTACACCACCGCTTTTTATGAACCGCTCGTATCCGACTGGAGCAACTTTGAAACCTGGAGCGAAAAAGGCGGACTATCGGCGTATGAACGCGCCAATATAATTTATCGGCAGCGCCTCAAGGACTACGAACCACCCGAAATAGATGAATCGACTAAATCGACGCTCGAAGCTTACGTGGCCGAGCGTCGCGATGAACTGGAAAGCCAAATATGAAATCTCACGCACAGGTTGTAGTCATCGGCGGCGGTGTGATCGGTTGCAGCGTTATTTACCATCTCACCAAACTGGGCTGGAAGGATGTCGTGCTGATCGAGCGCTCCGAGCTGACCTCCGGTTCGACCTGGCATGCAGCCGGCGGTTTTCACACCCTCAATGCCGATACCAACATGGCGGCGCTGCAGGGTTATACCATCGGGCTGTATCGTGAGTTGGAGGAAATAACCGGGCAATCCTGTAGTCTGCATCATGTTGGCGGCCTCATGCTCGCGGGCACACCCGAACGCATGGACTTTCTGAAGGCGGCACGTGCGATGCATCGCCATATGGGGCTCGACACCGAACTCGTGACCCCGGCTGAAATACGCGAACTCAGCCCGATTACCAATACCGACGGCCTACTCGGTGCGCTCTACGACCCACTCG
>JADFMY010000099.1 GCA_022563685.1 Pseudomonadota bacterium
TCCGGCAGCACATGGACGTGCTGCCAAAATCAGTACCGCTAAGGTATTGATTTTGTGAGACAAACGAAAATGACACTTTTCGTTTGTCGTCCTCTGAGAATTCACGGATGAATTATTCAGAGGTTCCCTAAATATTTTCAACAGCAAAAGATTCAATATGCAGCTTAACAGATATTGTTATTCGCCGGGTTAATAACAAGCCACCAAGATCTAAATAATTCGTGCAATAGCCTGGATTAACGACTAGTATTTTACTAGTCTTTGGTCATATATTGATCAATTTTAGCTGTATTAATCGCTTTAATTTCTGATACCTGCCCATGAATGAAGAAAATACCGGAGTGAAACCTGATCATTTCGGCTTTCTACTGGTTCACAACTATTCGATGATCGCGTTCACGTCGGCCATCGAACCCTTGCGCATGGCTAACCGGGCCGCCCAGAAAGCACTCTACACCTGGTCGATTTACACCATCGACGGAAGACCGGTAAAAGCCAGTAATGGAATCGAAATTGCCCCTGACGCCGGCATCGATGCGGTAGCCGATGTTTCGATATTCTTCGTCTGTGGTGGTGTCGATATTGGGGACAACTGGAATAAGTCGTTCCAGTTCGCGCTGCGAAAAATAGCCAAGTGCCATATTACCCTTGGTGCGCTGTGCACCGGCAGCTACCTGCTCGCGCGCGCAGGTTTGCTCGACGGATACAAGTGCACGATACACTGGGAAAATTTAGCCAGCGTACGCGAAGAGTTTCCAAAAGCACAATTTTCCGACGATCTATTTCATTTCGACCGCGACCGGATCACCAGCGCCGGCGGACAGGCGTCGATGGACATGATGCTCAAACTGATCGGCGATAAGCACGGGTCAAAGCTCACAGCGCATATTTCCGAGCAATTCATGTGCGAACGTATTCGCGGAACCGACGACCGCCAGCGCGTGCCCCTGCAATTACACCTCGGTGCCAATCAGCCAAAATTGACCGAGGCGGTTACGCTGATGGAGGCTAATCTGGAAGAACCGATTGGTCTTAACGAATTATCCAATTACGTGGGTATTTCGTGCAGGCAGCTCGAACGACTATTCCAGAAACATTTGAACTGCGTTCCAACCCGCTACTATTTGAATTTACGCTTGAATCGCGCTCGCCTGTTACTATTGCAAACCAGCAAGTCCATCGTCGATATCGCACTCGCCTGCGGATTTATTTCTGCGCCCCATTTCAGCAAGTGTTACCGCGACATGTACGGTATCCCACCGCGCGACGAGCGCCGCAAGTTGCAAAACTTCCAGACCCAGAATGCGCCTGAGCTGGATCGAGCAGCCACGGACCTGGTGAGTTGAAGGAAATCAAAGGACCTTTGATTTCCGGCGCCTGCGGGATTTGCGTTTATTACCATTGGCGCTATCTTTCCCGACTTTGGGTTTCGGCGCTGGAATTTTCACCACTTTAGACAGTTCTTCGTATTTGTCGGTTTTGTGCGGCAGCGCCATCGCCTCGATGAAATATTCCTGAAACTTCGGCTCGAGCGCGGTTTCGATTTTTTCCACCCTGGGCAGGATTTCACCTATCTCGATGCGCGAGGGCATATTTAATAAAGCGATGCGTGCACCGGTACCCGCTGCATTACCGACCGAGCCGACATGGTCCAGATTGCAGTCCGGGATCAAGCCCAGCACCATCGCGTATTTGACGTCGATATGGCTGCCAAACGCTCCTGCCAATCCAATACGGTCTACCTTGCTAATACCCATACGGTCGAACAATAGTCGAATTCCCGCGTGCAGGGCCGCTTTGGCGAGCTGAATCGCACGCACATCGTTTTGTGTAACCCGTAGCGTTTTTTCACCTTCATGTAGCAGGTAGGAACAGGTTCGGCCATCGCTTACCACGCGACTGTTATCCTTGCCTTCGACCGGTCCGATCACCCCATCCTGATCGATGATACCGGCCAGGAACATCTCTGCGATTACCTCGATAATTCCGGAACCACAGATGCCGCTGACCCCGACTTTGGCACTTTTCTGCGCAAATTCCGGGTCGTCGGACCAGGCCTCGCAACCGATCACACGAAACCTGGGTTCCAGTGTCTCGGCGTCGATTCGAACTCGCTCTATAGCCCCTGGTGCGGCACGCTGCCCGGCAGAAATTTGCGCACCCTCGAACGCTGGGCCAGTGGGGCTAGACGCCGCAAGTAGACGATTTCGGTTACCGAGTACGATTTCGGCATTGGTTCCAACGTCTACCAGTAACACGTACTCTTCGGCCAGATCCGGGCGTTCGGCCAGAATCACGCCGGCGGTATCGGCGCCTATGTGCCCCGCGATACAGGGCAGGACGCAAACCCTGGTTTCAGGGTGCAGGTAAATATCGATGTCTGCGGCACGCACGATTGTGGTTAGATCGGTGGCGAGAGTAAACGGCGCGGTACCCAGCGGCGTCGGATCGATACCCAGAAACAGATGGTGCATAATCGGGTTTCCGACCACGGTCATATCGAGTATTTCGTCCAGTGCGATGCCTGCCGATTTGGCCGCCCGTTTGGCGAGCTGGTTGAATGCCTCACGCACCACTTTGGTCATCGCCACATCGCCGCCTTCGTTCATCATCACGTAAGAAACACGACTCATTAAGTCTTCGCCAAAGCGAATCTGTGGATTCATCGTATCTGCGGTTGCAATCACTTCGCCGCTAACCAGATCGCACAATTGGGCGGCGATGGTGGTAGAACCCAGGTCAATGGCGAGCCCGTAGGCCTGTTTTTTTTCACCCGGCCAGATGCCAATAATCTTCTGGTGCTGATAAACCGCTGCAGTGATACGGCGGCCTGCCTTTTCCAGTGCCTTCTGTAAGACACGGATTTGCGACATTTCGCATTCCAGAATCGGTAGCTCGAATTCGCGTGCAAGTTCCTGCTGCAGACGTCGTTTATCCGAAAGCGGCGCATGCATATCGGGTTCTGGCAGGGTAACGGTATATAGACGCAACGCCGGTTGCACCTGAATCTCATAGGCTGTTACGGCCTTGCTGATATGGTGCGCGTGTTGCTGGCTTTCTTCAGGGACGTCGATCACCAGATCACCCAGGATGCGGGCGTTGCAGCCCAGACGTCGACCTTCCTGGAGACGGTTCCTGGCCTGGTGGTGGCGTTCGGTTTCGGTAAATTCGGACAGATGCTCCGCACGTGACGTTATGCCGTGTTTAGGAAATTCTCCCTCCTGGGGTAGCACCTGACATTTTCGGCACTTGCCCTGGCCACCGCAAATCGACTCCAGATCCACGCCCAGGCGCTGAGCCGCCTGAAGTACCGAGGTTCCAATGGGAACCTGCCCGCGCAGCCCCGAGGGCATGAATAGTATGCTGACTTCATCCTTCATGGGCACCTCTGGTGCTATGATTTTACCCGGCTACGGCGCGACGTCTACGAGCTGCTCTACGTCCGGTGCCACGCACAATTGCACCTTCCGGCGAGGGTTCGCGGAATTGCCTTATCCAGCGAGCGCAATCCGGGTCTTTACCCAACATCACGTCGGCGCCCATACTGGCCGCTATCACTTCTGCATGTAATGGATTGGTGATAGCCGAAGTCATACCTGCCTGAATTGCCATGCTGATAAAGGCCCCGTTAAAGCCGTTTCGATTGGGCAAACCGAAACTGATGTTCGAAGCGCCACAGGTGGTATTGACCTTGAGTTCCGTACGCAGCCGATGGATCAATTTCAAAACCTCCCGTCCGGCCGTATTGATCGCGCCGATCGGCATTACCAGCGGGTCGACAACAATATCACTGACCGGAATACCATAGTCCGAGGCACGATTTACTATTTTTTCCGCCACCTCATAGCGAACATTGATATCTTCAGAAATTCCGGTTTCGTCATTTGAAATCGCCACCACTGCGGCACCGTATTTTTTTATCAGTGGAAGTACCCGTTCGAGGCTCTCATCTTCGCCCGTAACCGAGTTCACCAGGGCCTTACCCTGGTATACCGAAAGACCCGATTCCAATGCTTCGATGATCGATGAGTCGATACTCAGGGGCACATCGGTGAGGCTTTGCACCAGTTGTATAGCTTCCGCCAGAATGCGCGGTTCGTCAGCGAGCGGAATACCGGCATTAACATCGAGCATGTGCGCACCCGCCTGGACCTGGGCTATCGCATCGGACTCGACGCGACTATAGTCTCCATTTTTCATTTCTTCGGCCATAATTTTACGCCCGGTTGGATTGATTCTTTCGCCGATAATCACAAACGGGCGATCAAAACCAATCACTAACTCTTTGGTAGCAGAACTTACAACCGTTTCGGTCATAGTGTTTTCCTCGTGGTAAACTGGTTAAATATTAACTGCGAACGCTTAAGCATCGGTTTACGGCTCCTCGCAACCGGGATACCAGGGCTTGCGGCCCTCGAGCACCCCTGATTGCTCAATAATTTCCGGGACAGCCTCTTCCTGCCGGTAAGCCATCACGTGCACACCGCTGACGCCCGGTATTTCCCGAATCTGCTGAATCAACTCGACACAGATTTTCTGGCCTTCCTTTTTTGGATTCCTGGCGCCCGCCAGGCGTTCAATAATAGGGTCCGGGATAACTATACCCGGCACATTGTTGCGTATCCAGGTCGCGGTTTTGGCAGAGGCGAGGGGGCCTACACCAGGTAAAATAAAACATTTTTCCAGCAATCCCATATCACCCGCCTGAGTCATAAATTGCTTAAGCTGCGGTATATCGAAAATATATTGAGTTTGGATAAAATTGGCACCTGCGGCTATTTTTTTTGCGAGCCGATAGGGTCGAAAGTCTATCGGCGGTGCGCAGGGATTTTCCACGGCACCGAGAAAAATTTCCGGCGGCGTGGTAATTGCGCGGCCACTTAAAAATCTTGATTCATCGCGCATGATTTTAATCGTTTCCAGTAGCGACATGCTATCCAGATCGAATACCGGTTTTGCCTCGGGGTGATCGCCGACCTGGACACCATCACCACTGAGGCAAAGCACATTACTTACCCCCATCGCTGCAGCGCCCAGCACATCGCCCTGTATCGCGATACGATTTCTATCGCGGCAGGCAATTTGCATCACCGGAGAATAGCCGACGCCCGTCAACAATGCGCACATCGCCACACTGGACATATGACAATTCGCGCCCGAACCATCGGTAGCGTTCATACCGTCGACATAACCATCGAAAACCCGTGCGCGCGCGTAAACGTCTTCCGCCAGCGCTGAATCTGGCGGTGCGAGCTCGGTGGTAACTGCAAAATGACCCGCCTTTAAGACTCGCTCAAGTCGCCCGGTCGATACATGCCCCGGCTTCCTGGGCAAAGGTTTTCCAGGATGATTTTCATCCAGCGCTATCATTTTGCTGTCTCGCTTTTTTGCCTGGCATACTCCTTCTCCGCAACACGCAGCCAGGACGAACTGCCCTGGTAACTAAAGTTCACCGGCACCTGTATTTCATGAATAGATTCGGACCTTTTCATTTTTTGACTGCCACGCCAGGCTTCGACCCATACGCATCGCATTTCTGGTTTGACTTCACAATAGCCATTCAACCGTACCCCACCGCAGGGTCCGTTTCGAATTGACTTGGGACAATTCATCGGGCAGGACATGCCGGTGGCGCTCAGGGTGCATTGTCCGCACATCTGACAATCGAACATCAGATTCTTGGCAACTTTTTCTAACACGCGCAAAGACTTTTCTACACGCTCGTGGCCAATTGCCTTCCATAACGGGTAAAGTCTGATAAAAAAAGGCTCAAAGAAATAATATACCGCCTCCAGTTTTCTCGCATGCGTTACCGACCATTGGCGGATTTGATACACTAATGGCGCCCGCTATGCAGTCTGGGTGCGAGTTTCGTCTTTGCCTCTCGCACGAACTAATTTATCCAGAACCGTTTCGGAATAATGTTTTTTCAGTTGCTGGACGAGTATTTCTGCCTGCTTCCAAACCTCTCCGTTAAACGACTGCTCTACGTCATGCCAGGGCTCGAAGAGGGCGTCTTTCTGGTGTTTCTTTAAGCGATAAGCCGCCCGCTCGATTGCTTTCATGAACCGTGCGGGCAGGCGTAAACGCGTGTTGCGTCTGCCTTCACGCACCACCACCTGACCCGGTATATCGCGCCAGTAGACAATTTTCAGTTTCGCCACAGAGCTTCCTGCATCGCCGCATCGAGCGCTGGCAGCATTTCGCCGGTCCCGGTAAAAATACGTTCAAATCGGAGACCGAGTTTGTTTGCTGCGCGTAGCGCCATCTCAGTTAATTCGTCGGAATCGGTTTGCGCCAGATAAACCAGACGCGTGTAATTGCCGAAATAGGTCAACATCAACTCAGGGTGCCGATCCAGCCCCAGCGTTCCAATCACGAGTCGATCAAAGTGTCGCGCGAGGAAATCGGTGAGATAAAAGGTTCCGAGTTCTTCTTCCTGTAGACGCGCGTAGGTTTCATGACCAGCGAGGAAATCATAGCAATGCGCACCGGGCAATCGACTTACGCCACGTTCCTCCAGCACTTTGTCAAGCTCGCCGCTGGTGCCACAATCACCGTAGGCAACAAATATATGATCGTAGGTATCATGCGCCTGGTCGATCTTGTCAGCCACAGCCCTGGGAATTTTTTCGGGGGTGGCGTGCAGGTCAGCGCTGATACTTTGTAAGTCCATCCGCGCCCACTGACCCAGTTTTTTTATTTCATTAACTTCACGTGCGACTGCAGCACAGGTAATCACCAGAATCGAGGCTGTCTTTTTCATTTCGCACTAGTTAGCCCGCGCGCCGCTCGGCCACCAGTTGCCTGGCGATATCTGCGGCGACCGCTGCATCGCGACAATAAGCGTCCGCGCCTATCGCATCACCAAATTCCTGGTTCAACGGCGCACCACCGACGATGACAATGTAGTCATCGCGGATACCCTTTTCTTTCATCGTATCGATTATGACTTTCATATAAGGCATGGTGGTAGTCAGCAGCGCAGACATGCCGAGGATCTCGGGTTTGTGTTCCTCAAGCGCTGTCAGAAAAGTTTCCACGGGCGTATTGATACCGAGATCGAAGACTTCAAAACCGGCTCCTTCCATCATCATACATACCAGGTTCTTGCCGATATCGTGGATATCGCCCTTGACCGTACCGATTACCATTTTACCCGCTGCCGGTTCGCCCGATTCGGCCAGGAGTGGTTTAAGGATTGTCATCCCCCCTTTCATCGCATTGGCAGACATCAGTACTTCGGGGACAAACAATATGCCATCGCGAAAGTCGATGCCGACAATCGTCATGCCTGCGACCAGTGCTTCGTTCAATACCTTGTTGGCACCCCACCCGCGCTCGAGCAGAATATTGGTGCCTTCGGCTACTTCTTCCTTTAATCCGTTATAGAGATCATCATGCATTTGTTCGACGAGTTCATCATCAGGCAGGGTCGAAAGATCCAGATCCTCTTCGTCATCATAATCATCGTCGTCGTAATCAGTCATTTATTAATCCCCATGCGAGTGTGAGCTGTCTTTTCGGGCAGTTGCTGATGCGCAGAATAGTTATTGCAAGCCCAATAATCTGACATCGCAGCGACTTCAGATTACCGAAACGCGACACCTATAATAAAGCTTATTTTGCCAAAAACTATTAATTCCCCGTTTTCTACGGCAGTGTGAAAGTTAAAAGTACTGCTTTTATGGTGGTACAGGCTGGTTGAAAAATAATTAAAGGAACCGTCGTTCCGGTCTGTTAAAAATAAATCAGTAAATAAACTCCTGCATATCCCGCGCATCCAGATACAACTCACCCACCCCCTCGGCCGCATAGAGCGCTCCAGCCTGTCTCAGATAGCGTTTCGCTTTTTTCATCGCGAAGGTCGAGCTATACAGGATCGCCATGACTTCCGACTGTCGCTGATACATCGATCTTTCGCTGGTTTTAGCTAGCGCCTGACTGGCCTTGATCCTCAAGTTCCAGGCGCGTTTATTTTCGCCTTTACCCTTGTAGTGACGATAGAGTAATTGCAGGTCTTTAGCCTGCGCGATTCGCATCATGTCCTCCTGATGTTGTTCAAACAGGGTATGGATTTCCTGATTAAGGGTTTCCAGTTGGTTGAGCGACAGGCCATTGCGTATCAAGCGATCGACTACAGCGCGCGAGTAAGCTAACTGGCCAGACGAAGCGTATAGTTTGGCGGCTTCGGAAGCCGCCTGCGTGGCCAGATAGTTATCGTGAAAACGATTATGGTAATCCGACAGGGTTTCCCAGGCGCTCGCTGCCGCACCGTATCGACGGATCTGCAAACTCGCATCGATTATCCGCTCCAGATCCTCTATGACATTACGGTAATCGCCCTGATAAATTTGACTGCGCACAACCCACAGTTTGTCGTAAGTCTCCCCGGCACTTCGAGCCAGTTCTCGCGATTTAATATTCAATCGCCCCAATTGCCGGTAGGTGTGCGCGGTGGTCATGACATCACCCTGCTCAATGGCAATATCGAGCGCTTCCTGCAGGAATACTTCGGCGGCGGCCAACTCCTGCTCGTCGATAGCCACTTCCCCCAGTAAAAGCAAAGTATTGCTGATTTGCTTTTCATCGCCCCTGGATGCTGCCAATGCCGCAACTTCGAGCAATTCGGTGCGCGCCTGCTTGAAAATTCCATCGTGCAACAGAGCGCGAATCTGTTGCTCCAGATTTTGGTTATCCAGACCCAGGTCGTTAATTTGAGTATCGATTTCCCTGGACGGTGGCAATGAAACAGGTATTTCCTCAAGTGATTGCTGAGGTAGAAGTCCGACCTGCGAAGGTTTTATCTGCTCGCCGAATATTAGCCACTGCACACAGATCGCCAGGATAATCAGGGCGATTACCACTATTGGGTCGGATATGAGCGTTTTCGATTTCATCGTATGGCACGTGATCGTTTACATACTACGCCTGTTAATAAAAAAAGAAAAATGCCGGAACTAAAGGTGCCGCTTAGGTGTGACGCTCCCGAATGCAGTTGTGCTTTGCCTCAGGAACCAGCCCTTCGACCCGCGTATTCGAGCGCACGCTCGATCCGTTCTTGCGTCGCGGGGTGGCTGGATAGATAACTGTTGATCTTGTTTTCGGTGGCAGACGCGTTTTCTGCCTTAGCGCCGCCATTCGCTTCGAGCGCCATGAACTTGCGCATCATGTTGGCGAAATGTACTGGATCGATCCCCGCCTGCACCATTTTTTCCAGCGCATAATCGTCCGCTTCGGTTTCGTGCCGGCGCGAATAGCTGCTCTCGAGCAAGAAGGCCGGCAGGGCTATCGCGATATTGGATATCGCGGTCGCATCACCGAGCAGCAACGCGATAATCACGGTGAGCGCCGATGAATGAATGATTTGTTGCAACCCATGGCGCTGTACTACATGCGCAATTTCGTGCATCAGTACCGAATCGAGCTCTTCGTCTCGTTCAGCCAGAGCCACCAGTGCATCGGTGACCACAATGTCACCCGAAGGTAATGCAAAGGCATTAGCCAGGTTCTTCATCGACCTGAAATGCAATTGAAAGTGGTATTCGTCCTGATCGATGCTGTTCAGTATTTTCTCAAATCGCAGGTTTATCCTGTCCTGTACTTCGTCGGGCAGTTCCGAATCTCGAAGTAACCACTTGTCCAGTCCCATCAGGGTGCCGCTACCCAGCTTTTGGTAAACCTCGATTGGCATAGACCGCGCGATCTCGGTCGAAATCCACGGAATCCCTTTCCAGATAAAACCGAGGCTAAAGACAAATACGACGACTAGCGACAGGATCACCCAACGCCATTGACTTTCGAGTCGGTGCAGCAGGTGGAAGCGGCCGTCGTGGTGATGCACCTGCCCTAACCAGCGGTCTATCGCGTCGTTATCTTCACAGACAAATACCGAGCCATCGGAAAAAGTGATACGCCGAGGGATGTTTCCAATACGTTGACTGAAGTTAAGCGTAGCCTGTTTGCCCTGGAAAACCTGACCATCGGCCTGCAATCGGTAAGTCTGCTGATCGAGTTCAAGTGTCGCAACAGCCTGTGCCGAACTATGTTCCGGGTACCAGTGTCCCGCCAGGTCGGTCAAAGAGCGATATCCATATCGAAGTCCAGCGCGTCACCCAGTTCATCGCCGAGCGCCGACTGATACTCCTGCTGCCGCGTCACATATTTCGACAGATTTCCTTCGATCAACGCGAAAGTGCTGTCAGCCTTGTAGCGCGCAACTCGAACCGCGGTCCAGGGATGCGCGAATCCGAGCGTGATGATCAGTAAAATGGTATTCACCAGGTAAACGCCAAACAATCCCATCACCTTCATCGCCGAGTGCAACTGCAGGCCCTTATCCAGATTGGTGCTGTCAAAAATATAGTTTCGAATTCGAACACTGACGTAAGCCCGCAACCAAATCCCGAACAATATGAAAAACAGATAAATCAGCCCAAGCATCCCGGCCAACTCACCCCCGGGCGGTTGCTGTGACTGGAATGAGGCAAGCAATCCTGCACTTCCAGCCACTGCGGCAATAGCAGCTATTAACAGAATGCCGATCAGGAATGCCTTGATATAGGTCTTATAATAGGTGCCCGAGGTGATTTCGGCGTCAAACTTCCCCTGACCAAAGGCCACATGATTGATATAGTAATTGGC
>JADFMY010000100.1 GCA_022563685.1 Pseudomonadota bacterium
GCGAGGCACGGTAAAAGACACCTTGCCTAATACCATGTTTCGGGTTGAATTAGAAAATGGTCACGTCATCACTGCCCACATCTCTGGAAAGATGCGTAAACACTACATCCGCATTTTAACCGGGGATACCGTGACCGTTGAACTGACCCCCTACGATTTGAGCAAGGGTAGAATTACCTTCCGCGACAGATAAGCCCTGGCTTAAGCGTCTGCCGGTTCTTTGCTGCTAGATTTCACCTTACATACTAGCTTGTTATCCCCGACGTCAATTTTGACATGGCCGCCGTTGATCAAATCACCAAATAATAGTTCGTCTGCGAGTACCTGTTTAATTTCATCCTGAATCACCCTGGCCATCGGTCTAGCTCCCATCATTGGATCATAACCTTTTTCAGCGAGCAATTGTCTGGCGGCATCCGTTACAGTCATGCTGACTTTTTTCTCTTCCAGCTGGGATTCGAGCTCGATCAAAAATTTGTCTACCACATTCAATATCACCTTGGTATCCAGCGATTTGAAGTAAATGATGGCGTCTAAGCGGTTTCTGAATTCGGGGGTAAAAATCTTCTTAATGGCCTCTCCTGCATCCTTGCTATTGTCCTGCACGGTAAAGCCCATCGAAGAGCGGCTGATTAAATCACCACCGGCATTGGTGGTCATGATTAAAATAACATTGCGGAAGTCGGCCTTGCGCCCATTGCTATCGGTCAGGGTTCCGTGGTCCATGACCTGTAACAGCAAATTGAAAACGTCGGGGTGTGCTTTTTCAATTTCATCCAGCAGCAGCACCGAATAGGGATGTTTATTGAGTGCTTCGGTAAGCAAACCGCCCTGATCATAGCCTACATAACCGGGTGGCGCTCCGATCAATCTTGAAACCGTATGCCTTTCCATATATTCGGACATATCGAATCGAATCAATTCTATCCCCATAATTTTTGCAATCTGGCGACAAACTTCGGTTTTACCGACCCCCGTTGGGCCAGCAAACAAAAACGATCCTACCGGTTTCATATCGCGGCCCAGGCCGGAACGTGACATTTTAATTGCAGCGTCCAGGGCGCCGATCGCCTCATCCTGGCCAAACACTACCCGCGACAGGTTTTTACCCAGATATTTCAGCATTTTAAGGTCAGAGGTACTGACCGCATTCGCTGGAATCCGAGCAATTTTAGCGACTATATCTTCAATGTCGTGAATGCCGATGGTTTTCTTGCGCTGTTTCTCCGGCATTAATCGGCGTTTTGCGCCCGCTTCATCGATCACGTCTATGGCCTTGTCGGGCAGGTACCGATCATTGATGTATCGGGATGCCAACTCGGTCGCCTTGCGCAAGGCCTGCAGGGTATATTTGACGTTATGATGTTCTTCAAAGCGAGTCTTCAAGCCCTTCAGAATCAGGTAGGATTCTTCTATGCTCGGCTCCGGAACATCGATCTTTTGAAATCGTCTGGCCAGGGCGCGATCTTTTTCAAAAATACCACGGAATTCGGAATAGGTAGTCGATCCGATACATTTTATCTCACCGCTAGCAAGTACAGGTTTAATCAAATTCGAGGCATCCATCACCCCACCTGATGCCGATCCCGCACCGATGATGGTGTGAATTTCATCAATAAACAGTATCGCTCCTGGTTCATTTTTAAGTTGGTTGATGACGGATTTCAACCTTTTCTCGAAATCACCCCGATACTTGGTACCCGCTATCAGGGCCCCCAGGTCAAGTGCATAGATTTTACTGTCGAGTAATATGTCTGGCACTTCTTCCTCGACAATTTTACGTGCCAGGCCCTCGGCTATAGCGGTCTTGCCTACGCCAGCCTCACCAACGAGTAATGGATTATTTTTGCGGCGCCGGCAAAGGGTCTGGATGATGCGATCAATTTCAATATCGCGGCCAATCAGTGGATCGATCTTTCCTTCGATAGCGATCTGGTTCAAATTGGTAGCAAATTGTTCCAGTGGATTTGATTTATCAGCATCACCTGGTATCGCTTCGGATACGGGGGTAAATGACTCGTCCTCACTATCATCATTAATGCGGGAAATTCCATGCGACAGGTAATTGGTAATATCGAGGCGTTCGATATTATGTTTGTTCAAGAGATAAACTGCGTGAGAATCCTGCTCAGAAAATATTGCGACCAGCACGTTGGCGCCGGATACCTCGCCATTTCCGGAGGACTGCACATGAAACAACGCACGTTGCAATACCCGCTGGAACCCCAATGTCGGCTGGGTATCCCTGTCTTCATCGTCTAGCAGTAACGGTGTATTCTGGTCTACAAAAATTTCAAGTTCGGCTTTTAATAGCTGTACATCACCACCACAGGCTTCCAGTACTGCCGACGAAGCATCATTGCCTGTCAGCATTAACAGAAGGTGTTCAACAGTGATAAATTCGTGGCGCTTTTCATTTGCTTCATGAAAAGCCCGGTTGAGTGACTGCTCAAGTTCTTTGTTTAACATCTCATCTATCCAGGATACGAACCTTCAAACACTTTAAAATAATATAGCTTATTTGACCTGTAAGTTTTCGGTTTATTTGACTATTTTAACCAACAATGTTGATTAATTACGATTCACAGCTGCCTAATTTTCCTCCATATCGCATAACAGGGGGTGTTTATTTTCGCGCGAATAGCTGTTCACCTGGGTGACCCTGGTTTCGGCAATGTCACGGGTAAATATTCCACACACCCCTTTTCCCGATTTGTGTACACTTAGCATGATACGTGTCGCATTTTCTCGATTGTGGCCAAAAACCGCTTCAAGAACATGTACCACGAATTCCATCGGTGTGTAGTCATCGTTAAGAATGATGACCTGATACATCGGTGGCTTACTCAGTTTTGATTTGGTACTCTCAAGTAACAGCGTGTCATCGTCATCGTTGTCAAAATGCTGTTCGGACATGAGGTGTTCCTGCCATTTCCCAATGCTTATAAAATAAGGCGAGGCTTGATAAATTTCAAGGCCTGGTTATCATTATATCCCTTTTATCAGGTTCAAATAGGATAATTTGTCTCGATTATTTGTGCATTTAATACAGGTTTAGCAACGTAAAGGGTTAGGGATTTGTAAATACGGATGACGACACCGAAACCGATATCTTCGCACATTTTTCAGCCATCGAAATGGATGGCTACAAAAAACTAAAGCCCGGCCAGAGGCTAGAGTTCGATATCGACGAAGGCCCCAGGGGTCTGCAGGTACAGAATATTCGTGCGGTCGGCAATTAACCTGCATCCGGTTTTCTCTTTAGGCAATATCCTGCCATAAATTTCCGGGGAATTCCCTCGATTAACAGGCTTTCTGTTATATAATTCTTTTACTTTTGATTTTTACCACACGACTTCAGACAAGAGACATTTATGAGTTATCAGCATATAAAAATACCCGAACAGGGGCAGAAAATCACTGCAAACGAAGACTTAAGCCTCAAGGTTCCAGACCATCCTGTAATACCATTTATCGAGGGTGACGGTATCGGCGCCGATATCACTCCGGTAATGATCGATGTGGTCAATGCAGCGGTCGAGCGCGCCTCCTCAGGGAATAAACGTATTGCCTGGATGGAAATATACGCGGGCGAGAAAGCCACCAGGATTTACGGCGAAGACGAGTGGCTTCCCAAAGAGTCGCTGTCTGCGATGCAGGATTATATCGTTTCTATCAAGGGACCTCTGACCACGCCTATCGGTGGCGGCATCCGATCGTTGAATGTATCGATAAGGCAAAAACTCGACCTTTACGCCTGCGTAAGACCAGTTCGCTATTTTCCCGGTATTCAGACACCTGTGAAGCGCCCCGAAAATACCGATATGGTTATTTACCGCGAAAATACCGAAGACATATATGCGGGTATCGAGTGGGAATCGGGTTCTGACGAAGTTAAGAAAGTGATCAAGTTTTTGACCGAAGAAATGGGCATAACCAGCATCCGTTTTCCTGAAACTTCTGGCATAGGCGTCAAGCCTGTATCTTCTGAGGGTACCAAACGGTTAGTGCGTAAGGCGCTACAGTACGCAGTCGATAACGACCGTCAGTCGGTCACCCTGGTACACAAGGGAAACATCATGAAGTTCACCGAAGGTGCATTTAGAAATTGGGGTTATGAGTTGGCCAAAGAAGCCTTCGGCGCGGTTGAAATTGGAGGCGGACCCTGGTGTGAATTCAAGAACCCAAAAACGGGCAATACGATAACCGTGAAAGACGTCATTGCTGATACCTTTCTTCAGCAAATCTTGACACGGCCTACCGAATACGACGTTATCGCGACTTTGAATCTGAATGGGGACTATATCTCCGATGCGCTTGCTGCTGGAGTTGGGGGCATCGGTATTGCGCCGGGAGCGAATATCGCCGATACGATCGGCGTGTTCGAAGCAACTCATGGCACAGCGCCGAAATACACGGGTCAGAACAAGGTTAATCCCGGATCGATCATACTTTCCGCCGAAATGATGTTGCGTTACATGGGCTGGACCGAAGCCGCCGATCTGGTGATTAAAGGTATGGAGGGCGCCATAGGCGCCAAACAGGTGACTTATGATTTGGCGCGTAACGATCCTGATGCAACCGAAATGAGCACTTCCGCCTTTGGAGAGGCTGTAATCGGTTATATGAATTGATTGGTGTGCTCTACGCAGTGGCCTAGCCGTCATCCTGGCTGGATAGGCCACTAGCCGTTTCCACCCGATGCAAACCAGTGTCCTCCACGATGCGTGCCGCGATTTCTTCCACCGATATTGTCGTGGTGTTTAGAAAAGGCACCTTGTGGCGGTAATACATTTCCTCTGCGGCTCGTAATTCATAGCGGCACTGCTCAAGCGAGGAATAACGGCTATTGGGTCGTCGCTCCTGGCGGATATTGGCCAGGCGATTCGGATCTGTACTTAATCCGTATAAGCGGTTTTTGAATGGCCGGATGGGTACGGGTAACCGTTCTGACTCCATATCTTCCTCGGTAATCGGGTAGTTCGCCGCCTTTAGACCAAATTGCAATGCCAGATACAGGCAACTGGGGGTTTTTCCTGTTCTGGAGACGCCGATTAAGATGATGTCTGTCTCGTCGTAATTTTGGGTTTTGCAGCCGTCATCGTGTACGAGTGAAAAATCAATCGCATTTATTCTCGATTCATATAACGATGGATTCGCTATCCGATGAGACCGCCCACCCTGATTCGACGAAGCCGTATCCAGAATTTTCTCCAGACGCGGTAAAAAATCTCCGAAAGGGTCGAGGATCAGCGCTTTACTCTGGTTGATTACTTTTTTCAACTCCGGATCCGCCATGGTGGAGATTACGATAGGCAATTCGCCCTGCTCATCGACACCCTGGTTGATTTCCGCACTGACGGCATGGGCCTTTTCCAGGGTATCGATGAAAGGGATTGTCTTGGTCTTGAAATGAAGACCAGGAAACTGTGCGAGCAAACTATGGCCCAGGGTTTCCGCTGTAATTGCAGTGCCGTTGGATAAAAAATAGACTTGTCTACTATCTGCTTGCATAGTGCAACGGATAATATCTAATCTGGCCTGGTTTTGCGATCTGCTTTGGCCTGATAAACCCATCCACCTGGATGAAATTAGGTTACACCATGCTGTGGAACAATTTATCGAAATTTCTGTCATGCCTGGCGGGGCGAATATGATAAAGTCCCGGTCATTATATTACTGGAAGAGCGGTCTCGAATGTCGATAAATATAATGCCTCTGGATCAACTTCGCATGGATGACGTGCCATTGGTAGGCGGTAAAAATGCATCACTCGGTGAAATGATTGGCAACCTGGGGGACCTGGGTATTTTAGTACCTGGCGGATTCGCGACTACTGCCCCGGCGTTTAACGGTTTTCTTAACGAGGCCGATTTGACCGGCAAAATTCAACAGGCTCTCGACAACCTCGATACCGACGATGTCAAGCAACTGGCACGGGTTGGTGAACAAATCAGAAGCTGGATAGTCGCTGCGCCTCTACCAGGCCCGTTTGAGCGTGACATTATCTCAGCCTACGAGAAAATGGCGATCAATGGTAATCCAGCCACCGTAGCGGTGCGGTCGTCTGCTACTGCTGAAGACTTGCCCGATGCCTCGTTCGCAGGCCTACAGGAAACCTATTTGAATATTACCGGTACAGGCCAGGTGTTGCGGGCAATCAAACTGGTATTTGCTTCGCTGTTCAATGATCGGGCAATTTCTTACCGAGTACACCAGGGATTTGAGCACGCCGGCGTGTCCTTGTCGGCCGGGATACAACGCATGGTACGCAGTGACCTGGCATCAAGCGGGGTGATGTTCAGCATCGATACCGAATCCGGATTTGAAGACGTGGTATTTATCACCAGTAGTTATGGCCTGGGGGAAACCGTGGTGCAAGGTGCTGTTAACCCTGATGAATTTTATGTGTATAAGAAAAATCTTGGTCAGGTTTCACGCAGTATTTTACAAAAAAGCCGGGGTAGCAAGCTGATAAAAATGACCTACGCCGATAGCGGCGAACCAGGCCGGGCGATCCAGACTGTGGCAGTTGATCCGGCAGATCAAAATCAGTTTTCTATCGACGATGCAGAAATCTCTGCTCTCGCTCAAATGGCAGTCACGATCGAACAGCATTATGGCCGGCCGATGGATATCGAATGGGCCAAGGACGGAGAGAATGGTCAGCTATATATAGTTCAGGCACGTCCAGAGACCGTGCAATCGCGTGCCAGCCAGGTGGTGGAGCGTTATATTCTAAAGCAAAGAGTCGAACCGATTATCGAAGGGCGTGCCGTTGGAAATCGTATCGGCCAGGGAACAGCAAAAATCATCAAGGATCTGTCGCAGATGGATCAGATAAAAGAAGGAGACGTTCTGATTACGGATATGACCGATCCCGATTGGGAGCCGATCATGAATAGAGCTTCCGCGATCGTTACCAACCGGGGTGGCCGAACCTGCCATGCGGCAATTATTGCGCGGGAGCTCGGTATTCCGGCATTGGTGGGTACCGGCAGCTGCACCGAGGATTTGACCCATGGAAGCCAGGTGACGGTTTCCTGTGCCGAGGGGGATACAGGTTATGTCTATCCCGGTTTACTTGAGTTTGATCACCACCGGCACGAACTCAACAAAATGCCCAAAATACCGCTCAAGGTGATGATGAATGTGGGTAACCCCGAGCGCGCATTTAGTTTTTCGAGACTCCCGCACTCCGGTATTGGGCTGGCCCGGCTCGAATTTATTATCAACAAAATGATCGGAATCCATCCGCGGGCTTTGCTTGAATTCGACCAGATGGATAGCGCATTACAACAGGAAATTAAACAGCGTATCGCTGGTTATCCCAGCCCCGTCGATTTTTTTATCGATCGACTAACCGAAGGTGTATCTATGCTGACAGCGGCTTTTGCACCAGAAAAAGTGATCGTAAGAATGTCAGATTTTAAATCGAACGAATATGTCCATCTGCTCGGCGGTGAGATATTTGAACCCGACGAAGAAAATCCAATGCTCGGATACCGGGGGGCATTGCGTTATATCAGCGAAGATTTCAAACCCTGCTTTCAACTGGAATGCGAGGCGATTAAACGGGTTCGAGGCGCGATGGGATTAAAAAATCTGGAAATCATGATTCCCTTCGTGCGTACCCTGGATGAGGCGCGGGCCGTGCACGAGGTTCTTAAGGAAAATGGACTGGAGCGTGGCGTGGATGGGCTCCGGGTTATCATGATGTGCGAAATTCCATCGAATGTGATCCTGGCACGTGAGTTCCTTGAATACTTCGATGGATTTTCGATTGGCTCGAACGACTTAACGCAGCTGACCTTAGGGCTGGATCGGGATTCTGGACTTGTGGCTGCAGCGTTCGACGAACGTGATCCTGCGGTCATGATACTCTTAAAACAGGCGATCGAGGCCTGTAAATCCGCGGGTAAATATGTGGGCATTTGTGGACAGGGTCCGTCCGATCATCCCGATCTGGCCAAATGGTTGCTGCAACAGGGAATCGATAGTATATCGCTCAACCCCGATAGCGTCATCGAAACCTGGTTATTCATGGCAGATCAGGAAACGACTTAGTGCCGGTGTTCGACCTGCTTCATGATGATATTTACTGCATCGACGCAGACTATATGCGCGATCAGATGGTGTCGATCTATATGATTCGAGAAGGTGACGAAGTCGCATTCATCGACACGGGTACGCAATACTCGATCGGCAATGTTTTGGCAACGCTTGATGCGCTTAATATTCATCGAAGCCAGGTCAGGTATGTAATACCCACTCATATTCATCTCGACCATGCCGGTGGAGCCAGCGCGATGATGCGGCAATTCGATCCAGAAGCCCTGCTTAACTCGATGGATCGTTTGCTTGAATACCAACCCCGCTGGATGTACCTGACCCATTTTGGAGAAATAGGTTATCCACAAAGGTATGCGGAAGACTTCAGGTTGTGGATATCGGACTATGTCGGCTTGAGCGAGAGATATGAGCCCTGCGATGCCGAATCTACTCAACGGCTTGAAACCGAATTAAAGGAAATGATTCTATCAAGACTGGCCGACGGAGACCGGGGTGCAGACCACCTCATGCCACTGCTGGAGAATGACATCAGGCTCAATGCCGAGGGCATCGCGCACTGGTGGAGAACAACCCACAATGGATGAAACGATATGGAAACCACACACGACGGTAGCGGCCATGTGTGAGCGTGACGGCCATTTCCTGCTGGTTAAGGAAAAAGTGAACGGCAAGGTGGTATTTAATCAGCCTGCGGGGCACCTCAATCCTGACGAGAGTTTGCTCGATGCTGTCATACGGGAGACATTTGAAGAAACGCAATACGAATTTAATCCAACCGGGCTACAGGGCATTTACCACTTTGTCCCAGAGGAAGCACCAGAGACAACCTATATTCGTTTCCTGTTTTGTGGGGATGCGGGTTCGCAATTAAACGGTGCGCTGGATGAGGGAATTATTTCGGCCGAGTGGATGAATTACGACGAAATTCGATCCTGTCGCGAGCAACATCGTAGTCCACTGGTGCTCCAGGGTATCGACGATTATCTGAGCAAACCGCCCTACCCGCTGGATGTCATTAGCCAAATTTTTCCAGACCGATGAAAACTGCATTCCTGCCGCTTTTATTTTTCATCAGCCTGCCCGGTTACGCCGAACCCTACTTTATCCACTGTTACGACTTCGGTTGCAAATCGACAAAGGAAATTCGTTACGAGCGTGGACAATGGGAGTCGCTCCGGCAACTATTAAAGACACAACAATCGAATCCTGACCAGGAGAAGCAGGCAATACGCAAGGCGATTGCAAGGATGGAGGAATACAGCGGACAGATCGCGGGTACTTCAGTTGATAAAGGGGGCAATTATCCAGGCTATGATATTGTTAAACAACTGGACTGTATCGACGAGTCGACTAATACTTACCAGTACCTCAGCGCCCTCCAGGAACTAAAGCTACTAAAATGGCATCGCGTGGAGCCCAAGCAACGGCGAATCGTCTGGTTTATCACACATTGGACAGCGGTCATTTCAGAAACAGCATCTGGCCAAATTTTTGCGGTAGATTCCTGGTACCGCGACAATGGCGAACCGCCCTATATTCAGCCGATTGAAGACTGGCGAAAAAAGAAACCCTTTCCCGATCAATATAATCCTGACTAATTTTGCACCATCCGGTTGAATGAATGACTGAGTCCCGAGGCGAAAAAATCATTGTTGGCATGTCCGGCGGAGTTGACTCTTCGGTATCCGCATGATGGCTCAAGCAGCAGGGTATCGAGGTCGAAGGGCTGGTGATGAAGAACTGGGAAGAGGAGGATACCGATTTCACGGCTCTTCTCCAGAATCAGAGCACGGATTCAGTCCGGGTACAAGCCGTCGTATTATCGTAATCCACGGCTCTACTGGGAACGTCGTCATGGTCGGGCGGGAGCCACGCTTGAAAGCACTGGCCTTCTCGGGCTGGGATCGGACGAAAACGCCCAAGACTATGAGCATAAGTGGCAACAAATCCGTCCAATCCTCGAGAGGCTGGCCTCCGGCCCCTCTAACAGCATGCTGGACGCCGGCTGTGGTAACGGTTGGTTCAGCGCACGCGCCGCCGATATGGGATTCGAGGTGGAAGGCGTGGACTTCAGCGCGGAGGCGATTGATACGGCGCGACGAACCATTGGGTCCAAGGTGCAATGGCATGTGAGCGAGCTCAGGGAGTTCCGACCGGGGCGACGTTACGCCATAGTCATGTGCATAGACGTGCTCTTCCACGTGGTCGACGACGAGTTATGGGAGGAGAGCGTTCGAAACCTCGCCTCGCTTAGCGCTGTCGGTGGTCACCTTCTCATCCAAGAGCAGTTGACCGAGCAGCGGATTCCCATCGGTGATCACTCGCGGACGCATGTGCGCTGGCGAGTGAAGCAGGACTACCTTGATGTCCTCCCAGCTTGGCGTCTAGCTGAGCATCACAAATATGCGTTACCAGCGCAACGGGTGGAGAAGGATATCTTGCTGTTCGCGCGATCCGCCAAGAACAGCCAAAGTGCCTGACCCAGATAGCCAGCACCGTCGTGCTCGCGTCGCTATGTTCGTGCCTGATAATGTGACGTT
>JADFMY010000181.1 GCA_022563685.1 Pseudomonadota bacterium
ATCGACGCGAGTGGGCAAGCCCTGGGCACGCACATCGACCAGAGCGCCAGCGCCGGCCAGGATCGACGCCCAGGTACCGGCGCCGGTTGAGGTGCTTAGATTAATCACCAACCCATTACCGGGTGACGCTGGAAAGTGATTGGCATCATGGCCGCGGATGGTTATGGTGGAGGCGACACAGGCGATGCCGGAACTAATCACTTCGATATCGAAGTGATCGATCACACCAATACCGCAATCTGTGGTGCCTGTCGCTATTTCGACATTGTCGATGAAAATTGTACTCGCCAGTGTATAACCGTTGTCGATTCGATAACGCACTATGAGGGTGTTGCCAAAATCATCCAGGGCACCGCCGACACTACCCAGATCGATACTGACCGGGATAGCCGAACCCGTGCTGCCGGTTATTCCGGTGATGGTAGTGGCAGTAGCGTAAACGGCACCACCGTCATCGCTGACCTCGACCACCAGAGAGTCGGTTGCATTTAGTGATGTGTAGGTGTAGTCGAAATTTAAAAACGTGGTTTCGGTAACCGTAAACAAACCAATATTCGCTTCCCGCGCCATGCTCGGTTCAAAGTTTCCATCTGTGCTTGGGTTGGATGTCAGCGACAGCTTGCCACCACTTATCTGTACATTTCCCGCAGAGGGCCCGGCACCGGAGCCCGCTGAAACACCATCGAAGCCATCAATTTCAACCCAGTTTCCCTCCCAGCCGGTGGTACCGTCATTGTTATCAAAGGCAGCCAGGGTAAACTCATCCCTGTAGGTAACCGGGGTTACTACCAGATTGAAATTAAAATTGGGATCTTCGGTCCCCAACTCGCTAACAATACCGTTGCTGACATCGACGTTCAAACTGGTAGCCGAAGGTGGCACCTCGGTGACATTCAGGTTCAGAGTTACCTGCCCGTTATCACCTGGAACGAAGGTATACCTGGCGGCACCCGAACCGAAATTAACCAGGGTGCCGCTACCGGTATCGATACTCCAGTCGCCTTCATTGGTACTGGTGGTAATTTCGATACTGCCGAAGTAATCCGTGTCTATCACATGTGACACACCTTGATGCTTGGTGATGGTGATCTTGCCGGCTTCACAGGCACTACCGGCCTGTGACTGCGAAATAGCGAAGTGACCGAGGTATCCATCTTCCAGTATATGTACCGCATCCAGGCGTCGAGCCGGATCTACCGCGCTGAAGACGCCCAATGGAAGATTTCCAAGAAACACAGTCTGCGATGTCGATGCGGCAGGAGCTGCCGTGTTATCCAACTCCACAAGATCATCCCTGCCGAAACTGGTACTGTCCGCGCCGACTGTATTAAGAACGTCGTCTGTAGAAAAAACGAAGGTATCGATCACCAGAGTGGCATCGGCGTTATCGACTCTGATATAGGCTGCGTCCACCTGCACATCATCCGCCGCACCAAACACGTTGCTATCAGCACCACTCAAATAGATGGAAGCGTTTACACCATCGAATTCAACCAGGTCGGATTTGTCCCAGGACTGGCCACCGATGGTAGCGTTAGCCGTTGTTGAAAAAACAATGTTGCCGTTATCCAAAACATAGACGGCATCGATATTTTCATCGGCGTTAGTAAAGATCGCGTCGCCATTGAACAACATGATCGCGGTTCCCGCGATAGGATCGTATCTTATCAGGTCGCCTTCATCGAAATTAAGCGCTCCGATACTGCTGGCGCCATTGGGTGAAAGTATAATGTGTCCGTTCGGGAGCAGGTGTACCGCATTGATATCATCTATACTGAACCCAAGCCCGGCATTGTCGAAAAACAGAGTCGCCACATCCAGTACCGGATCATATATAATTAAATCATCGTTCTTAAAACCGACCAGACCGCCGATCGAAGTATTGCCACTTACCAGTGCTGTCGATACCGACAGCAGGAATTTTTCCTGTGACGCAACCGGCGGCGCGACTATCGCAGTGATATCAGTATCCGCGTCATTACCCGGTATGGCATCGAAGTTAAACAAGCCCGAATCCACCGACACCGTATTGGAAACAACATCGCCGGCGTTGCCGGTAACCTCGACATTCAGAATGATGTTGCTGGTGGCGCCATTCAGCAAGGTACCGGTGAAGTCACACTTGATCGCAGTAGTCGCCGGATCGATGGGTAGCAGATCTCCCGAATCAACACAGATCCAACCAGGGTCGGTGGCCGCGTCGATGGCGACGAACTGGATAAATGCGGGTTCGGTATCGGTAACGGTAATGGTTGGTGTAGTCAGTGCCGGGGTTATATTGTCCGGGCCAAAGTTGGTGACCGCAATAGTGTATTGACCGCTTGGACCAACCCCCTGTTCCAGCACTCCATTGACGAATTTGTCGATACCCAGGTCTGTTTCTGTGCCGCGTACATTGGTCGTCACGCTGTCGACGTTGTTGTTGGTTCCAGACTTATCATCGAGATCGTTAATATCGATGGCACCACCTTGAAGGTCATTGACATTGTCAAACTGCGGGGAGACGACACACAAAGCCGGATCGGGTGAGACGCCGTTCGCTGTGACGGCGCAGCTGCCACCCGAATGCAGCAACCTGGCAACGTTCTTCGCATCATTGTTCAGACTAGGAAAGAAACTGGTGTCGCCGACCTGCACGTTGGCTGTTAACTGCGGCAGACTCTCGCCAACACCTGGAGTGCCCGACCGCCCCAGCC
>JADFMY010000101.1 GCA_022563685.1 Pseudomonadota bacterium
GATCGCACGAATGGCGGCTTGTGCAAATACCTCCGTCACTTCCTCCAGCCCCGCTTCATCGAGTTCAGTTGGCGTCGGCCAACCCGGACCTAAAGCCAAGGGTGATGGCGCCACGGCTTGCCAGGGGGATTCTCCCGGAACTGTATTGTCTTTGCTTAACGGGGATCCCGGTTTCTCCGCGAACGGTGGGTGGGTTGAAGCCTTTCGACCGGCGTGTGCGAGCTGGATAGCGGGAACCGACCCCATCGATTCGATAAATGCGGTCACTGGTTTCAGCGCTTTTGCCTGCTCATCGGTCCAGATTCCGAGGCAACGAGGAGTGATGCGCCCACGTGCTTCGACCGCGGTGGCCTCGGTGAAAACCAGTCCGGCCTTACCACGCGCAAAGGTGCTTAAGTGAGCGAAATGCCAGGGCTGGGCGACACCGTCGATGGCCGAGTACATGCACAGTGGAGACACGGCGATCCGATTCGGTAAAGTAACGCCACCCAATGTTAGCGGTTGAAAAAGCAGAGGGGTAGTAGACATAGGAGTTCATTCTGGCTATCGACGAACGAAGTATAATGATGCCTCGATCATGTTGCTAGATGGCGGCAGAATTTGAGCTGATTTCAGCTAGTCGACTCATGTTAAACTCACTACAATGATTTGACAGAAAATTAGCGGTTTTTTATACACCCAGCGAATAGCAGGACGACAGGTATGGCAAGCATAACTGACCGGCTAGGCACTAATGAGATCATCCTGCTTGATGGTGGCGTCAGCACTGAATTGCTAAAACGCGGGGTACCGCTGGACGCAAATGTCTGGAGTGGTTTAACCACCAAATCCCATCCCGACCAGGTCCTTGAGGTACACGAAGACTATATCCGTGCGGGTTCGGAAGTTATCACGGCGAACACCTATTCCACCGCGAGGCATGTACTGGAAAGCATCAACCTGGGACACGAAGCCAAGGCGCTGAATTTAAGGTCTGTGCAGATCGCCAAACAGGCGCGTGATAATGCGGCCGATGGCGAGGTATGGATTGCCGGGTCGATGTCGAGTATGCCGCCTCTGCAAGGCGACCACCAGGCGGTTTTAGACGAACATGCGCGGGCAAGCTATCAGGAACTGGCCGAAGTGCTGGCCGAGGCGGGTGTAGACCTGATCATCGCGGAAATGATGCGGGATATCGAAAATGCAACCATGGTCATCGAGGCCGCGGTGTCAACCGGCCTCCCGGTCTGGATCGGTTACAGTACGATGATGGCCGAAGATGGCATCGATGTTAAAAGCCTGCGCTGGAAAGATACCAACCACGCCGATACTACCCACGATTTTTCCACCTTGGTTAAAACTCTGAGCCCACTGGGTGGTGCGGCTGCGGGCATCATGCATACCCGGGTGGGCGATATCGAGCCAGCGCTGGCAGTACTCGGTAAACACTGGTCGGGTCCGAAGCTTGCCTATGCCGAAACTGGTAAATCGATACCGCCGGAGTGGAGCTTCGAGGAAATATGCTCGCCCGAGGACTATGCCGGCGAAATCGATGGCTGGGTTAAAAACCATGGGGTACAGATTGTTGGCGGCTGTTGTGGAACCGGCCCCGAACATATCCGTGCGATAAAAGAGCATTTGTTAAACGGCTAAGGAAGGTCTGATTTATTCAGGCCTTCCCGCAGTACATGGACAGGTTTTTGCTCCTGCAAAACCTGCATTTCCCACATCCTTGTGGGTCATGTGCTGCCAAAATCGATGCCGCTAAGGCATTGATTTTGTGAGACAAATGAAAATCACATTTTTCGTTTGTCGTCCTCTGAGAATTCATGGATGAATTATTCAGAGGTTCCCTAAATAATAGATTCGATTGTTGCGTAACTCGTCGATAATGAAATATCCTTGTAGTTCTCCACTTCGACGGTTTACCATCCTGTTGATGGGGTTCATTTCATATCGCTCAAACTGGCGTCCTGCCATTTTGCCCGCTTCAATAACCACGCATCCTTCTTAACCAACTCTAACTCGAATTGGTAGATTTTTGCTCTTAAGCTGGAGAGCCTACTCGGATCGGAAATCACACTGCCCGCCATGGCGACACGCAAGGTAACCAGGGCCTCATTATCAGCGAGAAACTCAATGCCATCCAACTTGGTAAACAGATAAATATTTTTATGCCTGAAGAAATAGAGGCGCACCAGTTTGGTCAGCCGCTCTTTGTTTAAACCCTTTTGATCGAGGTAGTTCTCATCGATTAATTCAGCCAGATCACTGATGCTACGATTTTCGGCTGCCTTTATTCCAGACTCGATAGTTAGTTTTATTTGATCTTCCCTGGATAACTCGTCGTTGGAACAGGCCTGAAATAGCATTGTTATGCACAGCATACCAAAGATAAGGACTTTTCTGATCATTCAGTCTCTCCATTTCTAATCGATGTCGAAGCCAGCAGATCACATCTTAGATGTTATGATTAATGCGATCCAATTAAAGACAGAGCAATGCCCGCGAATACCATCGAAGAGAACCAGTACAGGAGCCCGATAAGCGATGGCGATCAGGTATGGCTGTTTGGGTACGGCTCGCTGATCTTCAAGGTTGATTTCTCATACCTGGAATCGAAACCGGCCAGTATCCGGGGATGGAGCCGGCGCTTCTGGCAGGGGTCACACGACCATCGCGGCACCGAAAATAATCCTGGTCGTGTCGTCACCTTGATCGAGAGTCCAGATGCAGTTTGTGGGGGTGTCGCATTCCTGGTCGAATCGGCAGTTTTCAATCATCTCGATGTGCGCGAAAAAAATGGTTATCTGCGTTTTACTACCGAGCTGACCTTCAGTGACGGAACCCACGACAAGGGTCTTGTGTATATCGCCACCCCGGATAATGAAGCCTATCTGGGCGAAGCCAACGAGTGCGATATCGCGCAACAAATCTGTTGTGCCAAAGGTACGAGCGGTCCAAATCGTGATTATTTAATCGAGCTGGCCGGGGCTCTACGAGGATTGGGTTTGAACGATCGGCATGTATTCGATATAGAACTGCACCTTCGCCAGATTATTGAAGATGGGTCTTCCCCGTAGGGTCGAATTCATTCGACCGAAATCATGACTATTACTCCTTGTACCCAATAATTATTGGCCACATGAATTCGGCCCTACAAGTGAGTTTTCCCCAGTAATTTCGCACCCTGTTCGTCGATAATTTGCCTGGCTTTTGAAATCGAGTGGTCAATCGCCGCCTGCCTGTTGGCGTTTTCATCTGCTCGAATAAACTGCACACGTTTGGTTTCGCCGTCTAATTCTCCACTGATATAGCCAGCGGTACGGAACTTCCCACCCTCGTCGATGGGAGCAGCTTCGATGGTGAATTCTTTGTATTCGAGTGGCTCGGAAAGAGTTTCTTCAGTGGCCCCGGAAGCATCGCCGAATAGAGATTTGAATAAATTGCCGATTCCCATGGGTAGATCCCGTATTAGCTGCAGGAGTAAGATCATACCAGACAATTTGCCGGACATTAGAACCTAAGTCCTGTTAGGATGGTCAAATTCACACTGCATTAGCCGGCGGAGGTGGAAATGAATACTGAACTCGCAAGGTTCCTGGTCCAGTTGACAGTTGCGATCGCCCTGTTTTTACCAACCGCCAGCAGGGCCGATCAAACCGACGAGCGACTGAGCGAGTTATTCGCCATACTGCAAAGCAGTCACACGCCTGTCGAACTACAGGAAGCGGAAATCGCAATTTGGGCAATATGGTTTGAGAGTGGCCTGGAAGACATCGACCGGTTGATGGAAGTGGCCGGCAAAGCGGTGCAGTCGGGTGATCTGCATCAGGCCGAAGCACTCTATTCACGGGTGATCGAAATGGCGCCTCGATTTTCCGAGGGATGGAACCGCCGTGCGACAGTGCGTTATTACCAGCGTGATTACGAGGGCTCACTCGATGACATAGAGATAACGCTGAGACTGGAGCCGCGACACTTTGGCGCCACCTGGGGCCTGGGAATGATCCTCGGATTTCAACATGATTTTTCCGGCGCGATCAGCGCCTTCGAGCATCTGCTGGAACTCAAGCCCAATGCCCGTGATGCCAGACCTCGCATCGAATTACTGAAACAGGAATTAGCCAGGAGTGCTATTTGAAATACGGGGATAGCCCCGCATTTCTAAAGGGATTGCTACTGATCCGCTAGCTGTCATTTCGCGGCATAGCCACCGTCTACCATGTACATGCCACCGGTACAATAGGCCGCAGCATCAGAGGCCAGGAATACAGCAAGTCCGGCAACATCGTCGGGGGTACCGGCGCGTCCGAGCGGGATGTGTTTTAGAAATCGATGCAGAATTTTATCGTTGCTCCACAGGGCCTCACTGAACCTGGTTTTAATCAGTCCGGGGCAAATTGCGTTTACGCGGATATTATCCGCACCCCAGTCCTGCGCCATCGCCTGGGTCAGATTATGGATCGCCGCCTTGCTGACGCTGTATATTCCAATGCCGCCTTCGGGCCTGATACCGCCTATCGAGCCGATATGGATAATCGATCCGCCGCCGCGCTCCTTCAGTATCGGGTAGGCTTTCTTGCACAATTCAAACGGACCCTTGAGGTTGACAGCGATGATCTTGTCGAAGGCGCGCGCGTCGGTATTTTGAATCGGGCCAAATACCGGGTTGGCGGCTGCGTTGTTGATGATGATGTCGAGGCCACCATAGGTCTCGACTGTGTTATCCACCAGTGCGTGGATGTCATCCAGTGTGCCCATGTTCGCGGCGATACCGGTTGCTTCCAGCCCATCGGCACGAAACGCCTCAGCCACGGCGTCAACCGCCTCCTGCTTTCGACTGCTGACGACGACTTTGGCGCCGAATTCGGCCAGACCACGGGCCATCGCCTCACCAATCCCCTTGCTGGCGCCGGTGATCAGCGCGACTTTGCCGTTCAGTTGAAATAACGGCTGGATTCGATTTTGACTCGACATGTTGATACCGGCTCTAGATGACGGAGATTAGTTTATCGCAACCTGTCCAGGTAACAAGTATGCCGTTACAGGGCCGGGAAGTGCAAATAGCGCACGCTGTTGATATTGGGCATCGCTCGCAGCCGTTCAAGGTCTTCATCGCCGGGTTTCTCGTCGATTTCCAGCAAAACCATGGCGTTACCGCCGCTGCGGTCGCGACCCAGGCGCATATTGGCAATATTGATGCCGCTGGCGCAAGTCGTGGTGCCGATGTCGCCGATGACACCCGGAGCATCCTCGTTGGTGATATAAAGCATGTGCTCGCCTAGCGTAGATTCCAGCGGAATACCCTTGACGTCAATCACGCGCGGCCGGTTTTGTATCAGAGTGCCGCAGATACTGCGCGTCATCTCCTCGGTTTCGACGGTCACGGTGATGCGGCAGGGATATTCATCCTTGCCTTCATTGTGCGCCTCGATCAGGTCGATATTGCGTTCCCGCGCCACTTCCCGGGCATTGACCGAATTGACGGAGCTACTGTGGTGTTCGAGCAGTGACTGAACCACCTGCGAGGTCAGAGGCTCGATATTGACATCGTTTGCCTCACCGCCATAAGTGACGGTTAACGACTTGATCGGATCCTGTGTGAGCTGGCCGACAAAGGAACCCAGAACTCGCGCGAGTTCGAGATAAGGTTTTAGCAATTTCGCTTCTTCGGTGCTCAGACTCGGAACGTTGAGTGCATTGTTAATCGTGCCGCTGAGCAAATAGTCGCTGATTTGCCCGGCAATCTGCATCGCTACCTTTTCCTGCGCTTCAACCGTAGAGGCCCCCAGGTGCGGTGTGCAGATCACATTGGGTAGTCCGAACAAGGGGTTTTCCTTCGCGGGCTCGACCTCGAATACGTCGAGTGCAGCACCCTTGAGATGGTTGCTCTTGAGTGCGGCGAGCAAAGCCAGTTCATCGACCAGTCCACCGCGAGCACAATTCACCAACAGGGCGCCGTGTTTCATTTTATTGAGCGCACTGGCGCTGATCATGTTGGTGGTTTCGGGTGTTTTAGGCACGTGTAGCGAAACGATATCGGAGGTTTCGAGCAGGGTGTCGAGGTCCACTTTTTTGACACCGAGTTTGTCGGCGCGCTCCTCGGTAAGAAACGGATCATAAGCCTGCACGCGAAGCCCGTATCCAATTGATTTTTTCGCCATGATCGAACCGATATTACCCATTCCGATGATACCGAGCAGCTTGCCGGTGAGCTCCATCCCCATGAATCGGGACTTTTCCCACTTGCCTTCCTGGGTCGATACGTTTGCCTGCGGTATATGGCGTGCGAGTGAGAGCATCATCGCCATCGCATGTTCGGCGGTGGTAATCGCGTTACCAAACGGCGTATTCATCACTACAACACCGCGTTTGGTGCAGGCGTGAACATCGATATTATCGACACCGATGCCGGCACGCCCAACCACCTTGAGTTTATCGGCACGCCCGAGTATTTCGGCGTTGACCTGGGTCGCAGAACGCACCGCCAGGCCATCGTAATCGCCGATCGTATCGAGCAATTCTTCAGCTGAGAGTTTGCCGGGTTGCACGGCATCAATGCCGCGCTCTTCGAAAATTGAAATTGCCAGGCTCGACATCGAGTCGGCGATCAGTACCCTGGGTTTGCTCATGTTATCGTTCCTCCGAGGTCATGTTTGTAAGCCGCGAAAGCCCAGTCCAGCCAGGGCGTGAGCGCAGCCAGATCGCTGGTTTCGACGGTTGCACCACCCCACAGGCGAAAACCCGGCGGCGCGCTTCGATAATTGCCGATGTCGAGTGCACAGTCTTCCTGCTCTAACCAGCCTGATATCTGATTGATACCCTGTTGTTGTTGTTCGACCGAGAGTCGAACAAAGTCGGCATCGACAATGCGCAGGCACATGGAAGTGGGCGAAGCGCTCGCCGGGTCGCTGGCGAGCCAGTCGATCCAGGGGGTTCGTTTTACCCATTGATCGATGCAGTCAAAATTAGCCCTGGTGCGTTGCCAGAGCGTCTCGATTCCGCCGATGCTTTCGGCCCAGTCCAGCGCCGCGTGCAAATCTTCGAGTGCGAGCATGCTCGGGGTATTGATGGTGGCGCCGCTGAAGATACCTTCGATTAACTTTTGATTCTTGGTCAAGCGGAAAATTTTTGGCAGTGGGCGCGACGGAGTGTAGCTCTCCAGCCTTTCGACCGCCCTCGGGCCGAGCGCCAACATGCCGTGCGCACCCTCACTACCGAGTACTTTTTGCCAGGACCAGGTGAGTACGTCAATTCGGGAAAAATCGATCGGCATGGCATAGACGGCCGAGGTGGCATCGCACAGGGTCAGGCCTGTTCGGTCTGTCGCTATCCAGTCCAGGTCGGGCACGCGCACCCCGCTGGTAGTGCCATTGTAGACAAACACCAGGTCATGCCCGGACCGGGTTTGCGACAGATCCGGCAGATCGCCATAATCGGCCTTATAGACATTGAGCTGCGGCAGATCCAGCATACCCAGATCATTTGCCCAGTCATTGGAAAAGCTATCCCACACCAGTGCATCGACCGGGCGTTCTCCGAGCATCGACCACATCGCCATTTCGAATGCACCGGTATCCGAGGCAGGCACGATGCCTAGCCGCCAGTCGTCGGGCAGATTCAAAAGCTGATGCGAGCGCTCGATCGCGCTAGTCAGTCGTTGTTTGGGAATTTTGGCACGATGGCTGCGCCCTAGATTGTCGGTATTGAGGTGAGCAATCTCCCACCCCGGATATTTCTTACACGGCCCCGAAGAAAAGCGAGGGTCGCGTGGACGCTCGCGCGGTTTTCCGGGAAAGCCGATAGCTTTCTCGATCATGTTAACCTCTAGTTATGGGTGGTTTGCTCCACCAGGCCCTTACAGGCTATCACAGGGTAGGGAGGATAGGAACGTATAGTGTTATCGAATTGATAATTCGATAGAGGCAGGGATAGAGGGGGTGTTATTCGCTAGGGTATTAGCGTATCAATGCCCCGAGCCGAGTAGAAAAGCTAAAGATCCGGTTTAATTAATATCCGGTACTTAATATTCGACAAGTATCCCACTGAAACAGACATTCGATATATTGGCTGCCTGGAATCAATCGGTTGACCGTTAGCTTTGCCTTGAGAAGCAGGTGTTTTATACTCCATGTCCATTGCATAATTACCATTAAACATACTTATATTTGTAGGGTGTAGATTTTTGGCGTGTTTCCATTTGGCGCTAACGATGAACAGCATCAAACTAAATGAAGAGGAAAGCTTCGAACGTGGACATGCATTCAGAATTCAGAACATTCAGACAAAAATCCGTTTCACAGCGAGGTACGGTATTGGCGCCCAGGGACAAAACGCAGCACCTGATGCGCCGCGCATTCCTGGCGATGGGATTGCTTATGATGATGGCCACCCTGGGGCAGTTAGTTCATGCAATAGGTGATGGTCAGACCAAGTTCAAGCGTATTTCGACGCAATTCATCGCGGCGATGGGTGATCCAGGTGCCACCTCTGGGAGCAATGCACAATCGTGGGGTCTGTGGCGTCTAGACCCGGGCCCGCGGGGAGTGCGGTTGGAAAACTTTGAGCAATTGAAGGCCGCAGGTGGAGTCGCCCCAGCTCAGTGGGGATTCGACAGCACAGACTGGTGGTTGGAGGAAAACGGCCTGATTATGGAGAAGCCAGACTTCCCGGTCCCTGCTGGCAAATACATAGTCACTGGGAACCGCCAGGTTAAGGCTGTGCTGACCATTCATCCCATCGATAATGGCGGTACTCAGCGTTGGGAGCTCGACGACGGCGCGACGCTCTATGATGTGACGCACCTGGCATGCCGCTCCGCGCGCTACACACCGGCGACGAGTCCTGATTCGTGTTCGCCGGCCAGGGCGCGGAAATCCGCATTTCGAGTTACTCCGGGGGCTCTGATGCCAGCAGTCGAGGGCTGCAACAAGCAAGACTACGCGGTTCTCTTCGTCATAGGTGTGGCTGTGGAAAACTGAGGTTGGCGAAACAGGCGAAACTTACAAAAACAACTGTGATTCTGCCCGACTAGCAGCATATTCGAGTGTCTGTCTTGGCCGCTTTTAGCCGACAGCCGCTTCAAATCGAAGGGCAGAAGTCGACCCACAAGAGACGTTCATTCATTTTTAAGGCAGCGGAGCAGAGCATCCGTTGATTAAAATGAGGGTGGATTTCTGTGTCAGGATTAATCTAAATATCTACTGCTATTATGCCTACCTCCATTGTAGGATTTGCCCTACATTAATTAAGGTCATCTCATGTTAGGATTATTCTTGGGTAGATATACTTGATACTAATAACCAACCATAAGGAGAGTGAAAATGTTAATCGTCACAGATAACATTCGTAATCGTGTGGGTGCAGTAGCCATCGCCGTGCTGTTTATTGCGAGCATGCTGTCGGCCCCCACCAGTTTTGCTGGGGGTGCGAAAAGTCATTTACATTTCGATTTGGTGGCCGTTACTGTAGCGTCTGAAACCGAGGGAATAAAACCTATCCTCATCTTATCGGGGAACGGCTCGTTCACGTCGGGGTGGGTAAAAGCTCGGGGAATGTACACCTACGCGGACCTTGCTACGGACGTTCCGAAGACCATTCTGAGTACCGGGATCTGGAAGGCAAGGGAAGTTCTTAAATGGACTCCGTCTGCGGGTGGCGCCACTTATGGTCGAGTTCGGCCCGGTGTTCTGGACCTGCGGATCGACCTTATGCCGGATCAGGGGCCGATAGTCAAAGGCGCGACTCTTAGGATCAACTGCAACGTGGGCCTGGCCGGCATAAAAAACAAGGATGCAGATACAGGAGCAGATCTGGCTGAAGGGTTCTGGCTCACTATTCCGGCCACAGCATCCTTTGGTCCTACAAAGTCCCTTGGACAGTTTGCACCAATGGATCCAATTTTAGGTGTCACTGAAATCTCTCTGTAGGAATACGACTTGACCTGGTAACGGGTTAACGAAGGTCTACAAGTAGAGTCGAGCGCGCGCGTTTACGCCTGGGATTGGCCTGGCTCGCCAACATCGGCAGCATTTCCATGGGGATTCGAATGCGAGGGTTGGTTACTCGTACCGATTTCCGGGCAAGCGCGCGGGCAATATATTGTTCGTCAAACGGTCCCATAGTGCCGAAACCTGCCTGTTTACTCATACATATTCAGCGATTGCTTTGGAGAGCAGACATTGTTCGTAGGCAAGGCGACAGGCAATAGCGATTTGCTCCGATGTGCACTTCGATTTTTCCCAATTCGGTATTGTTGACAAGATATCCGATATCAATTCCTCTTCATCTTCACCACTCAGGTCGAGTCGGCTCAATTGATTCGCCAAATAAACCAAGGCTGGTTTCAATGGCGAAAGACCCAATGTGATCGATATCATGATATTTTCTAACGCATTGAATGATCGAGCCGGGAATACCCATTTTTCTAATATTGCAACACCGACCTCGATATGCGTCACACTTAATTTTTCGGTTTCGACCTAGATGACATCCTTGTTTTCGATTCTCGCAAGTCCGGTAATATTCACATAGGAGCCCGGATTTACT
>JADFMY010000017.1 GCA_022563685.1 Pseudomonadota bacterium
CTGAAAACCTGCATTTGAAAGATTAATCGAAAAGTCAGTGGATTTGATTATAGCCAGTTTAAAATTGCCCACATAAAAATTCGAATATTAGAAAAATCCGTTATAATCGCGCTGAGGTGATTAAAGCAGCTCTCTGACTAGTCAGAGAATCCCAATTTTATAATGGCGAGAATCTAGTGTCGCAAGACCTAATCCACGAGTATAAAAAATCATTCTGGCTTAAATTCCAGAATGAAGAAATGGAGCACAAGTATCGGGAAGCGCAGTTTATGCGCGGACGCAGTTCTAGTGTCTTTGCTTTCGGTGCCTTACTGGCGATCAGCCTCGCGTTCGCGTACCTCGAGTTCAAGGCTTTCGGTCGCGAAATTCAGATTCCAATGTATGGATTTTTGATTACGGCGGCGATTGCATTATTAAATTTGATGGTCAGTCAGTTTTGCCTCAATTTATACCAACTAAACCTACGCTTAGTCGTAAATGGCGTAATTGGCACCTGTGTCGTAATGGGCGCTATGTACCTGCAGAAATACAGCGCTTATCACACCATTGAGATGACCATGCTGCTGATCTGGCTGGGAAGTTTGAATTCCGTTCGGTTCTATTTCACCACGCTGCTCAATTTAATTTTGACCGCCGCATTCCTTGGCGTGATGTATGTTACTGAAATATCTGAATTCTGGATTATCCTGGTGCTCGTGTTATTGCTTGTTGCTGCGTTTATGGGAGGTTATCTGGCCTATCTATTTGAACGACAACGGCGTTTGTTATTTTTGCAATCGACAATCAACGAGAGCATGAAAAACAGACAGGAACTCTGGTCATTTACCCTGTTCGATCTGGATATGGCACTGAGCGGCATACTTGATTTTAAGGAAATGATTGGTGTATTGAAAAAATATCTCGAACCAGTGATCGAATTCGAGTCCTATATTCTTACCGCAATGGAAGGTAAAGAGAAAAAACCAAGTGCGGATAAAATCGAAGGAACATTATTCGAAAACGAGGATAAAACGCTATGGTCTGAAGATCTGGTGAGCAAACTTAGTCAAACGCGGCAAGCCACTGTCAGTGCCGAAAGTGAGGAAGTGAAAGGTATTTTCGGTATCAAAAAAATAAAGTTTTTGTCTTATCGGCTGGATATACCCGTGTTTAGAGATTCGAGAATGTTGGGTATTATCAGCCTGCGCCGTGCTAGCCGACCATTTGACGATCTGGATATGATTGCGAGTGTTAGCCTGGCTACCCAGGCGATGCTGATTTTCAAACGGTCCTCGAAGACTTCTGCATTAATTGTAGATAGTACAGTGCCAGACCCTGTAGTAGGCGCGCCAGACATAACGCTCAGCTCTAAAATGGCGCTCACTCAGTCTGCCAACATGGAATTGACCGACCATAATTATTCCGAGCCCGATGAGGTTGTTGCTTCGAGCGAAATGTTGAAAAAAATAAAAAAGGACGAGAAATCAGCGAAGAAAACGATCACTTTGCTGAGCCGGGATAATGCCGACAAAATTGCGCTCGAACGGTATCGTGGCGCATCGGCAGATGGAGACCCGTTGTCCGTGTTGATAGTCGAGGTCGATGGGCTGTCCAAACTACGCGAGCAGGATGGCGACCAGGTTGCCTACAAGGTTTTTGCCGCGATTGTTAAATACATTTTCTCCAGGGTCGACAGGGAAAAAGACGTGCTCGGGCGATATGGTCAAAATGGGCTGAGTATTTTGCTGTCAAAAATCGATATGAATGCAGCGGAGAAATTTGCCGAGTCGCTTCGCGAGTTTGTCGAACGGGCTCGCTATAAAACAGCCTATGGAGAAAAGAGTGCGACTTTGAGCGTTGGCGTAGCCTCAATCACTGACGATACCGGTGACTACAATTCAATGGTTAAACGAGCCGACATGGCCCTGTTTGTGGCCAAGAAGAATGGCCGCAATTGCGTCAAGGTTCGCTTATAGCCCTCTGTGCCGATCTAATCGCCCTATACAACATATGAAGCCTGCTGACTGGCTTGATCGATGGAAGCAGAACCGAATCGGTTTCCATGAGCCTGGCGTTAACACTTACCTGCGCCAATATTTGCCGGCATTTAATCTTGAACCAGGCGATACTATTTTTCTTCCGTTATGCGGCAAAGCGCATGATATCGCCTGGCTCGCGCAACAGGGGTTCCAGGTGGTCGGCGTGGAATTGTCCGGGATTGCGATTGAAGCGTTCTTTTCCGAACAGGGTTTGCACTATCTTCAATCTGAGTCGGGTAAGTTTCTGCTGCGCAAAAGCGGTAATATCAGTTTATACCAGGGAGATTATTTCGATTTTCCGCAGGAAGTATTGACCGAGTGTAAACTGATTTATGATCGCGCTTCATTGATTGCCTTCGATCTGGGCGATCGAGGGCGATACTGCGAATACCTGCGTTCAATTACCCCGCCGCAGACCGATATGTTGCTCATTACGCTGGATTACGATCAAACGCAAATGGACGGGCCGCCATTTGCAGTCTCACGAACTGAAGTGGAGCAACTTTATCGATCCCACTACCAGTTAGAAGAACTGGTGTCCAACGATGTACTCGATGAAAGACCCCGCTGGCGCGAACGGGGTTTAACCGCACTCACTGAAACGGTATTTCGGCTAAGGGAGACGAAGCACCAATGAAATACCAGGGTAATTTACACAAGATGCATACCAGTCTCGATGGGACTGTGATCTACCAACTTGAGCTCTCGGGACAAACCCTGTGCCTGAACGACTGGATAGGCGATACCATCCGCATGGAATATTTGCAGCAAATCGAATGTATCCATTGCGGGCGTAAAACCAAAAAAAGTTTTAACCAGGGTTATTGTTATCCCTGTTTTATTAAACTGGCACAATGCGATATCTGTATTGTCTCCCCCGAAAAATGCCATTTTCACCTCGGCACCTGCCGTGAACCCGAATGGGGCCTGTCGTATTGTATGAAGCCGCATATCGTCTATCTGGCAAATACATCCGGCGCCAAGGTGGGAATAACGCGTGAAAGCCAGATTCCAACCCGTTGGTTCGATCAGGGTGCGATACAGGCTCTACCGATATTACGGGTTTCAAAACGTTATTATTCGGGCTTGATAGAAACGGAGTTTAAGAAGCACGTAGCCGATAAAACCAACTGGCGAAATATGTTAAAAAACGAAGTCGAGTCGCTCGATCTGTATCAAATATTCGAGGACTTTTGGCCTGCTGTGAAGGCAGAACTTGACGACGAAATACTAGATGATATCGAAGTCATCGCGAGTCCGGATGCCGCCCGGTCATTTCTGTTTCCAGCCTTGCGATATCCGCAAAAGATTAATAGCTTTAACCTCGATAAATCTGCCTTCCTGGAGGGGCAACTCGATGCGATCAAGGGTCAATACCTAATCCTGGACGGTGGCGTCATCAATATTCGTAAGTTTGCAGGGTATTTGGTAAGCCTGGAACGACTATAAAATATGGCCCTGCAGAAATTTTTGTGAGTACTTGTAGAAAAAATGGACTCTCGCAAAGACGCTAGGCGAGCAAGGGGTTTTTGGAGCTATTCAATCAGACCAGTCCCCGGCTATATTTTGACAGCTTGCGCTATCTCGCGCACCAGCCCCGGCCCCTGAAAAATCAATCCACTGTACAACTGTACCAGGCTGGCGCCGAGTTTCAGCCGCATTTGTGCTTCTCCGGCCGACATTATCCCGCCAACCGAGATGATTGGAATTTCACCCTGTAAGGCCTGGTGAAAAGCGCTTAATACATTTCTCGATTTCTGGCAAAGCGGTTCTCCACTGAGGCCACCTGCCTCAGCCGCCAAAGCGTGGTCGTTGACCAGCGAATGGTCCAGCGTGGTATTTGTGGCGATGAGTCCATCGACTCGATGTTTGATCATTAGCTCGGCAATCACCGGTATTGCCCTGTCGTCGAGATCGGGAGCGACTTTCAATGCGATGGGTCGATCGAACTGGTGATCATCCTGTAATGCCTTTCGGGTTTCGTTGATGCCATGCAACAGGGAATCTAGCGCCTCTTCGCTTTGTAACTGGCGCAACCCTGGCGTATTCGGTGAAGATACGTTGAGGCAGATATAGTCGGCCTCGGCATAAACTTTTTTCAGCGCCAGGCGGTAATCGTCTAACGCGTTTTCTACCGGCGTATCCAGATTTTTCCCGATGTTGATACCCAGTACATAAGGCCTCGGGCGCGGGGGTATTCGACTCAAAAGGTAATCCACCCCTTTATTGTTAAACCCCATACGATTGATGATCGCGCGATGGCGGATTAGCCTGAAAAGCCGGGGTTTGGGGTTTCCATCCTGTGGTTTTGGCGTCACGGTGCCGACTTCGATGAAGCCGAAACCCAGTCTGGCGAGACCAGGCAGATAGTCGCCATTTTTATCTAGCCCGGCAGCAAGGCCGACTGGATTGGGAAATTCGATACCCATCACCTTAGTTGGGTTATCAACTCGGGCTTCTGGAACCAGAGCCGGTAGCTCGTTTAAAAGCTGCAGGCTAACCTCATGCGCCAACTCGGGGTCGACCGAAAAAAGAACAGGTTTAAGCAGGGAATATAACATTAGTAATTATCGACTAGTGCCAGCAATTCAGGGTAGTAGCTGAGGTCAGCCAGCGTATCAATATCTCTGACGGTTTCAAGCATCGATATTTGATAACCCAGGGATTGTGCATTATTCACGGTTTGCTTTAATACTTCAGCGCCGCCCCATTTAACGTCTTTAAAGAGTTGCGCATCGATTGTGCGGCAACCGATCAGGGCATAGCCGCCATCGTAGGCAGGCGCCAGCACGATATCGTGGGTCGATAAGGCATCGAAGGCCTGTTGCAAATGAATACGAGTCAAATCCAGGCAATCGGAGCCTGTCAAGACGATCTTGCCGTCAGCGAGTGTGTTTTCACGAAGTTGACTGTCGATTGCCTGCAACATGCGAGACCCTAAATTGGCACCCTGTTGCAGGTGGCAGGGCTCCCGATTAAACAGGGGATCGTTAGTGTCTTCGCTGAGCCATATCTGGTACCCATAACCAGATTCTCTGACCAGGCCCAGGGTATGGCGCAGGCAGTATCGGTAAACTTGCGTCGCCTTCTGTTCGCCGATGTCGGCAATCAGACGCGTTTTAACCTTGCCTTCTACCGGGGGTTTGGCAAATATTTGAATCAAGGCCATGGTGCGGATTATCGATATTGTTGTGGGTAGTAAATTCGGTGCAGGCGTTCAGGACTGATTCCGATCCAAAAACCGAACCTGAGCCACCACATCTGGAGTACTGTTTTTATGATACCGTTTTTGTCCCATCGGCGGCTGGAAGTTAGCACCGGACTTTTCGCGATAAAGGGTCGGGATTTACGCCGTGCAAGTTTGGTGATCGCTATATCCTCCATGATCAATATATCAGGATAGCCAGGTAAACTGTCGAAAAATGATTTACGAAAATAAAGGCCCTGATCCCCAGTTGCCACTTTGCTTATTCTGGAACGAATATTGATCGCGGTTTCGATAATGCGCAACAGCCAGTGGGTGCCGTCCAGCCTGATCGGGAAAAATCCCCAATTGCTCATACGCATCACCTCGTTATACCATTGTTCGGGCAATTCGCTGTCGGCATGTAAAAATAAAAGCAAGTCGCCGTTCGCTTCATGGCTCGCAGTATTCATTTGCGCTGCCCTGCCATTCTTGCTGGATATCACTCGACAGGGAAATTGATGTGCGATCTCGGTGGTATTGTCAGTGCTGCCACCGTCGCAAACAATGACCTCTATAGCGGGTTTATCAGCTAAGCTCTGAAACAGCTTGTGCAGGGTGTGGCCCAGTCGCGAGCTTTCGTTGTATACCGGGATAACGATACTAACCGATATCCCGCCGGCTTCAGTCAAGCGCTCCACCGCAGCTACTACCTTGCCCCGCGGTACAACCGTAGCAGTGATCCGCAGTTCGTACTGGAATACTCGAGAAGCCATTCACGAAAATGTCGCGAATATGCAACGGTTCGCCGGAATTCTGCGAGGTGATATTCATGTTGAGCATCTGGTTAAAATCACAATCGTAAATGTAACCCTGCCAGTCGATACTCAACAGGTTTTTGCACATCAAACCTGTCAGGTTGGCTGCGTTAAAGGAATTTTTCAGCAAGTCCATATAATTCTCAAACTCGCCCTTCGAAATCAAAGTACTGCCAAAGCGCGCGATGGGCATGTTGGTGATGGTAAACAACTGGTTGAATACGATGCCAAAATGCTCGTGCAGATAGCTTTTATACTCGGTTTCTAGATCTTTTTGAGGCGGCGGTAAATAGGGGCCTGTGGGATTGTACACCAGGGTGATAGTCAGCTTGCTGCCATTTTGCCCATACCCAAGCTGGTTGAGCATACGCAGTGCCTTGATACTTTTCTGGTATACGCCTTTACCTCTTTGCCCATCGACATTCTGTTCCAGGTAACAGGGTAGGGAAGCGACAATCTGTACCTCGTTATCGGCCAGAAACTGCGCCATATTCTCGAATCCGGGTTCCAATAGAATAGTTAAATTACAGCGGTCGATGACTTTTACATCGAAGTTTCGGGCTTCCAGGACAATCTCCTGGAACGCCGGATTCATCTCCGGGGCGCCCCCGGTCAAGTCCAGCGTATGGACAGTCGGTATTTCGAGAATGGGCAACAGGTATTCAATGGTTTCTCGGCTCATCAATTCCTTGCGATTTGGTCCGGCGGCCACATGACAATGCAGACAGGACTGATTGCACAAATAACCGAGGTTGACTTGAAGTATTTCGAGCGTATTGCGCGTGATGGGCGGAAAATCGGTATTCTTCAATAATGGCCAGGTATCTTTCATATTGCGAGGTATGGGTTCGGTTAATCAGCAATAGACCCGGAATATAACACAGAGTTCCTGTCACCCAGACAGCCAGGTCCGGCAGTCTCCTGGCACCTCACAGAAATCATGGATTGCGACCTTATTAATTGCGATTCCATGCGTTAACAGCATTTTTTCGGATCAAAATCATTCAATATCGCGCTATTTTGAGGCAGAATGGTTCAATTCTGAGTTGGTCGGTATATTATAGAACCAAAAAAATGCCACGATTAGGTATGGAAAGACTGGTGCGAAGTGTTGGATCATCTGTATTTACCCTTACAATTACTCAAAAATCCCGATTATCGTCCGTTTTTAAGAGCTATAAAACGGCGTATGCTTTATTTTAGAAAAATTATTGTATTTTTATAGGTTTATCGTGACTAAATTAGAATCTGGTTTAAGTATACTGCTATAGTCAAAGGTATGAAATACAGGAATCTAGCCACAATATGAGAGTAGAGTTCGACATCGCAAGCGATCAGATCGATGGCGCCAGAGACTATCAGGAAGACGCCTACATGGTTAATCAGATGGGTGAAACTGAAAATGGCGATATCTGCTCGTTGGTGATTATGGCGGACGGCATGGGTGGCCATGCCGCCGGTAATGTCGCCAGCAATATGGTGATCGCAACCTTTAATAAAACCTTTCAGTCCAGCTTTCCAACCAAAAAAATTGCCGAGTCCTTAACCGAAAGTCTGAATCGTTCCAACGATCAAATCCGTGCTTCTGTCAAGGAGACGCCGGCATTAAGAGGGATGGGTTGCACCATGGTTTCGGCTTACCTGGAGGGCGACAAACTCTATTGGGTCAGTGTCGGCGATAGTCATATTTACCTGATTCGCGATCGAGAGCTGATTAAACAAAATGCCGATCACAGCTATGGCGCTTATCTCGATATGATGAAGGAACAGGGCATGGATATCTCCGAAAGGGACGGCATGTCGAGAAATATGCTGATGAGCGCTATGACCGGCGAAGAAATCAGCAGCATCGACGTATCCGAAGTACCGATCAAGGTTCGCCCCGGTGACAGGGTTATCGTTGCGAGCGATGGCCTCGATACCCTCGGCGCGGGCGCAATCATTCAATACTCCTCCTGGTCTGCGACGGCGAAAGAATGCGTTTATGCACTGTTAAAGGCGGTTGAGGATGCCAATAAAATCAATCAGGATAACACCACGCTGATTATCATCGACATCAAGGAACGCAAGCAGGAGGAGGCCGCAGCACAACCGGATGCAGAATCCGAGAAACCGGTTAGCCGGATAGCGGATGTCCGGGTTAAAGAGCAACCCAGCCCTCCAAGAGAACCCCGGTCCTACAAAGGACTGGTCTGGCTCGTGATTCTTGGGTTACTGGGCGCCGGCGGATTCTTTGCCTGGGAAAAAGGACTGCTTCAGCAGGTACAGGAGCAGGTTCAGGAAATGGTGGAAGCACAACTGGAAACGCCCGAAGTGGAACCCATAACGGCTAGCGAAATTGAATCGGAACAACAGGCTGCAGAGCTGGCCGGGCAACAAGCAGAGCAGGCAGAGCCGCTTCAGGCCGAACCGGCACCCGAACCAGAGCTGGAACCTCAATTTGTCGATAAGGCCGATCCGTTCAGGGATAAGCTTAAATCGGGTGGTCGAGGGCCGTTGATGGTTCAGGTGCCATCGGGTACTTTTCGTATGGGTGGGGCTTCCGGTATTATTTCAGCGGACGAGGTGCCCCGTCATAAAGTTAATATAGAGTCGATCATGGTATCGGTGTACGAAGTGACCTATGCAGAATACGATTTGTTCGCCAAATCTAGCAACCGCAAGCTACCCGACAGTAGTGGTTGGGATCGGAAAACCCATCCGGTGAATAATATCTCCTGGGATGATGCGCTGCGCTATACCAAATGGTTGAGTAAGCAAACCGGTAAGATATATCGGCTTTTATCCGAGTCAGAATGGGAATACGTGGCGCGGGCTGGAACGACTTCGTCCTTCTGGTGGGGAACCTCTGCAGGGACGAGTAACGCGCATTGCTTCGATTGCAAAAGCGATTATAACACCAGCAAACCAGCAAAAGTGGGCACCTATAAACCCAATACGTTCGGCCTGTACGATACTGCGGGTAACCTGTATGAATGGGTGCATGATTGTTACCATCGAAATTATAAAGAAGCGCCCACCGATGGGTCGGTTTGGGAAGGTGGCGACTGTGAAGTCCGGGTAGTCAGAGGAGGCGCTTTCCGCAGCCCGGCTGACTCGATGCGCGTAGAGAATAGAGAAAAATTCCCAAGCAAACGGGGGCAGTACAATGTCGGGTTCCGCCTGGCGCGAGATTTGTGAGGTATTGGTAATATATCGGCGCGAAAAAAACCACCGCCGATTTAATCCTTCGAGCCCTGGTATAATTTCGGAATATCCAGATGTTTGACTGGAATAGTATCGATACTGTGTTGCTCGATATGGATGGCACCCTGCTGGATTTGCACTTCGATAATTATTTCTGGCAGGAATACCTGCCTGCACGCTACGCCGAAATCAAGCTGCTGGATCCACAGCAGGCGAAACAACTATTAAATCAAAAAATCCAGTCTGTACAAGGGACTTTGGACTGGTATTCGACCGATTACTGGAGTGAGATCCTGGATCTTGATGTTGTCGAGCTAAAACGCGAAGTCAGCCACAAGGTAGCTATCCGTCCCTATTGCAAAGATTTTCTCGAGGCCTTGCAATGCGCTGGGAAAGATGTCGTCATGGTAACCAATGCCCACCCGGACAGCCTGAAGCTAAAAATGGAAAAGACCGGCATCGCCGAGAATTTTGATCGGCTGATATCGGTACACGAATTTGCACTGCCCAAGGAGAACCCCGACTGCTGGCAGGAAGTCCACAACAGGCATCCGTTTGATCGCAAAAGAACCCTGTTGATCGACGATAATTTAAAAGCCTTACAATCGGCGCTGGATTATGGCATAGAGCGGGTTTTGGCCATCTATCAGCCAGATTCAAAAGCGCCTCAATTGGATGTAATGCATTTCCCGGCAATATATTCGTTCGCGGAGATCATGCCGGTATAACTAGGCTACTCCAATGATGCATGCCAGTATTCGCTTATCTGTCTGTTTTTGTACAGGAAAAGATCTGAAATGTTCAATTATCTCGGGCTGTAATGTGTCCTTAGCTAATATTAACTTTTTGCGTATGTCTTTAAGTAGCAACGGTTTGATTCTTGGCTGCTTCAGTTCTTCATACCAAACCGGTCTGATGATATCTAACCATCTTGCGGCAACCTCGTCCCAGTCTGGTTGATGATCCGGGTTTTCCATTTTTAGCATTTTCAATATTCGGTCAAAATGATCGACTTCATCCTGGTTAGAGGCTTTTGCAGCGGTCTTTATGTAGGATCCCAGAACCAATTGCATTTCTTTTAAAGCCCGTTGTTTTTTACGTGATAATAAGCTGCGTTCCATTTTAGCGACTAAGTTGATAAATGTGCGTAGTACAGTTCCCGCTTTTTCATCCAGGGGCATATCTTCAATAACCTGGGTTAACGCCTCTCTTAATTTGTCAACAACTGCATCAAGTTCGGTGATTGGTTCTGCATTGTAGTTTGGTAGAAAAATCCAGCGAGGGGCTCCCAGCATACCTGCGGTTAAACAAAAAAATGCCCAGGGCTTTTCAGCTCTGACCAAACTTACTCTGGAGAGAACGCGTACTTTTACTCGCCGATAGGCCTCATAAATATCGGTCGCAACTAGCGAATTTTCACCGTGTACCAGTTTACGGACATTTTCAAAAGCATCGCTGATACCATCCCAATTGCTAATTTCTGTTTTCTCGAATTCCCGGATCATTTCCTTTGTAGAGACAACCGATACTTTAGATTGCATGCTGTCTGGCAATGGAAGGTTTGAACCGAGTAAATTTTCGACTGTTTCAAACCTTTCGATAAACCTGTCATCAGACGATAGCGCGAACTCCTCCGCGTCTTTTGGCCACCACGCCTCGATTCGTTTATGCGGGCTATCCATACGATCAATACGCCCAACACGTTGTTCGGCAATGCGCACAACACTGGGCATATCCAGATGAACCACCGAAGATGCCTGCTGTAAGTTCACACCTTCGGAGAGGCTATCGGAGCATAGCCCTATGACATTGGATAATTCTGACCCCGGTTTAAAAGCTTCGAGAAATTTCCCCCGATTAGTCGACTTATCGCCTGTAGCGATCATAGTCTTCGGGGCTAAACTATGTTTTGAAATATGACGGTTGATTTCAGCTAATGTTATTGGGCGACTATCAAAGGCCAGAACCAGCTTGTGTTTATTAAGCAAGTCGACAAGAAAACTGCCTTTTCTGGCTTCACGATGATTGCTGAGCTTCTTGGTTAATCTGAATATACCCTCATAATATTTGCCGATCATGAGTACATTGTTTTTTATGTGCAACTGGATCTGACAACCAGTCCGGTACTTCAACATTTAGCTTGATATTAGGTGGCTTGCCAGATATTTCATATAACTTGCCAATGATATTGCCCGTAGGGTTGGATTTGCTAAAGTTTTTCAATTTGAAATATTTGACTGCTGCATCGGTTCCGACGATATGTTCTGCGAGTGCCAACCTGGATGATCTTAACGATGCCATCACCATGTAGCGAGACAGGTGACTGGCAGACACCAGTCTTCCGGAAAGATAATTTTCTTCTGATTTTCCCTGCTTGCGCAAGATTTCGGGCATTTCCAGCGTTTTTGTAAAGTGAGTAACCCCGGTGAGTTGTTCGGCCAGTTTCCTGATTTCACCGGCAATCAGGCGATCACTACTCGGTTCATTTAATTCGTAGATTTCTGGTTTATGTTTGGGGAACCGGCATTTTTCTCCTCGATAGTCGGTGTACTTATCGGGTTCCCGGTCTATCAGTGCATTGAGCATTCGCTTTGTCCGACGTACCGTGAATCTTCTGATCTCAGTTCTCAACTGCTTAGCCTCAAGTTCGGTGAAACTATGTTTAATCGACTGCTTGCCTAAAAGTTTTTTAAACATATTTAAGGTGTCATCCTCAAGATTATCCGCACCTAACATATCAACGATGCGAAGCAAATCGACCACGCTTCGGTTGATTGGTGTGGCGGTAAAGAGCAATACGTGATCCGCCATATTTCTCAAAATTTCCTTGGTACGCTTAGATTTAACATTCAGAAAATTATGACCCTCATCAATACACAGTACCTGCGCGCGTCTTAGCGCTGAAAGCATTAAATCGTGATGCTGACTCTTAGAGTGGCTTAGCACGCCATGTGAATATATATCCAGGTCGGTCACGCTGTTGTCAGATTCGTGTTTCCAGTTGGATTCAACCGAGGGCGGGCATACCATTAAAGCCTTGCCGTATTTCAACCGACCCGATCGTAAAATCTGATCGACAACAGCGTTGACTAAATGAACACCCATACGGGTTTTGCCCGAACCTGTCGCATCGGCGATCAGAACGCTATCCTGTCTTGATAAAATATACAAAGCCTGTGCAATGCCCTGCTTTTGCGCGGGCCATAATTTGCTTTCGGAAGATAATTGCGACTCACGTATGTAACGTGCGGCCCAGTCACCTTCCAGTAATTCTGCACAGGCCCTTGCCAGGGCTTCCTGCCAACTGACAAGCTGTAGCAGCATATCAAGTAGTTTGATCAACTCGTCGTTGTAATCCCGCCCAAGTTGCCAATAATTTTCCGCGATATGTACGGTCTCATCATAACGGGCCTTATCCCGGTTTCGGGTGAAACGAACATTGGCTTCGAGGTTTGTTTTGAGACCTGGAATAGTGAAATTACTTGAACCGAGCGTAGCGGCCTGATCGCCGATAAATATTTTTGCGTGTAGTCGCCGATTACCACCGACATAGCGCGATAAAACGCTACGTTTTTGTAAGCGCTGCTTGCACAACACCAGTTTGGCGCTATTGCGTAATGAAATTCCCTGTTCCATCCAGTAGGCTTGCATCTCTTCGGTAAAATCCTGCCCGTGCAAGCGATAATTATCGCGGTGACTGGCAAAAGGTTCAAACCCCAGCGCTACTCGCACTACACTTTTATCATCAGTCTCAGCGATAAAGTCGATAAGTTGATTAAGTCCCGCATAGCCGGTAATAATCAGTGGCGATTGTGTTTCCAGCAAGTCTCGCCAGATCACATCAGATGAAGTTTGAGTGTCGAGGTTGAGCGGAAAGCGTCTGGCATCCGGCCATTGTAGTTCCTGTAATTCCGAGCGAGTTTCAACCGACTCGCTAAATAAATCATAGGTGTACTGCCTGGGTCGTTCCCTCACCATGGATTTTACGGTATTTCTGTCAGGATGACTTCTTCACCCAGCATATCGATGATTTTTATTGCAACCGTAGACTTGCCAGGCGTCGCGTCGAATTCGTATTCGCCTATGACCAAATCCTGTTTTCGTGCGGGAATATCGCTGAGGGCGACATTGAATATTTCGCCATCGTAATCGAGGTCAATCATGATGCAGTCAACCACGGCGCGCCAATCATCGATTTGAGCGCGGAAGGAACAGGCCATCGTCCATATTCAGGCGCTGAACAATGCTGGGTGAATAGACATCGTTTATCGTGACTTTCAGTTTATTCTTATGCCGCTTTATGCTCACGCTGGCGACTAGCGGTTCGTGTTTGATGAAGCCACCGTATTTGCGGTCGCTGCGCAGTTCGATGATGTTGATCTTATTGATCGGGCGGGTACGGTTGTAGTCCTCTACCCAGGCGCGTGCTTTCAGTTCGAGACCCAGGCAAACGATTGTGATATCGCGTTCTTCCTCGGGGCGGCGCTCAATCTCCTTGCGCAAATCATCGAGATCGAGCGGCGATAGCGGGTGGTTGAACGGGATGATCTTGACCAGTGGCGTGTTTTCGTCTTCGACCAGCTTAGATTGCCGGTCTTCATCGATAGCCTTCGCCTGCTCCAGCATGACCTTGTGCAGGCGTTTCGCGGTGGTCTGGATTGCGCCCTTGTTGATATCACAACCGATCCAGCGGCGGCCTAGTTTTTGGGCGGAAATGCATGTCGTTCCAGAACCAACGAAACAGTCAAGTATCAAATCACCCTCGTTTGACAGAGAAGTAATCAATCGGCCTATTAGCTCTAGCGGCTTTTGTGTTGGATAATCTGTGTGCTCACTACTTCTTGTATGTTCACGTCTTATTTCCCATACATCTCGCATTGGCACACCTAAAGATACTTCCTCAGTCTCTCTCTTTACAAAACTACCATCCTCAGTTTCGACCGTGGTTAGACGCTTTCCACCGTAGTCACTTAAAGTTCTTTCAGAAGATTGTTCATAAAGTTTGTTAAAGGTATGTGAATTATCGTTCGATTTTGTATACCAGAACAAATTATCATGCATCGATTGAAATGAGGGTGTATTTGTTGGCCATCTCCTATAAAACCATATTAATTCGTTCTTGAAATGTTTCTCAGAACCCATTACTTCATCAAGCAGCATTCTCAGAAAATGAGATCGTTTGTTATCACAGTGCAATACGATACTCCCTTCGTTTGAGAGCAACTCTCTCAATAGCATCAACCGCTCATACATAAACTGCAAGTAGTTATCGTTGGCCCAGATATCTTCGTACTGAATCTGTTCGCCCAGGGTATATTCCTCACCATCCACTTTGGTCGTACCGTTAGTACCGCGCAGTTGCACCTTGCGCACATAATCGGCGCCGGAATCAAACGGTGGGTCGATGTATATCAACTTTACCTTGCCCCGAAAACCGTTAGCCAGCAGGTGCGCGAGCACGTCTTTATTATCGCCGTGGAACAACAGGCCACCCGCTTCGAACTTGTCAGGCCAGTCGCTTTGATATGCCTCGCAGTTTTCAAATGCCCGCGTCGCGGCGCTGAAGCTTTCGACAAGCTGCGCCGGGTAGGCTTTGACCGTGCTCAGTGGCCGCTTGCCCACCCAGGTGAGCATCGGCCGTCCCTTGGCCTTGCGGATTTTAACGTTCCTGTGTTTGTTATCGTCCATGTTGTTTTATAAAGCCCACTTATATTGTTCTCTGTGACTATGGCAATGATGCGCAATATGCCCATCGTGCTGTAACCGGCCAGTGACGACGCCGGGTGCAATACCGATGGATTTGGCAAAGTTGTGTATCGATTGAGCAGTAAAAATTCCCGTTTGGGTAAATGCCGTATAGGCGCTTATGGGTATCAGGGTATTACTGGCAAAATGATCGGCTTCCTGCTCCTGTACCCGCGTTTCAGCATCGTCGCTACCATCTTCAAGAAAGATACGGCGCTTGTCGTGTAGCAGGATATGCGCAATTTCATGGAACAGGCTGAACCAGAAAATATCCGCCCAACTTCCTCGGATGGTCATCATCAAAACTGCCTTATCTGGGTGAATCCAGAAGGTTGCACCATTGGTGTAGGTTTTGGGTAAATGCGGTAATAGCACCAGTGCGACGCCGACATCGGCCAGGCGTTTGAGTAATTTCTGCTGGAAGCTTTCTGGACTCGTTACCGAGAGCTGGCGAAATTCGGGTATTAAAGCTTTCAGGGCTTTTTTATCAAATGGACGGGTTGGTATCTGCTCCGCTTCCAGTGCGCCTGCGCGTAACCAGGCGGCCAGTGTTTCGTGAGACAGGTTTTTGTGCCTGCTTTTTCTAAATGCGGGCGCATAGGAACGCACATCGGGTAAATTCGAGAGCGACGCGACGCCGAAGAATCGGCGCAGTTCGCGTACTTTTTCTATCGCTTTACGCGTTTTCCTGACCCATCCGAGCCTGGCCATTTCAGCGTAAGGGAAGCAACCGACATCGGCTGCTTCCGCCTCGATGTGCTGCTCTGCCTGCGCTCTTGCACGGATTAACTGGTAATCGGCTTCCAGCCCGGTCCATATATGAGCGGGTACGCCCAGAACTTCTTCGAGCTGCAATGCGGTATCGGGCGTAATCGCCTTGATACCCTTGACGATTTCGCTGATGGCCTGTACGGGCCTGCCCATGCGGCGCGCGAGGTCAGCCTGGTTCAGCCCAAGTTCTGCGCTCGCTTCGAGCAGGTATTCACCGGGCGGTATCGCCAGATCAGAATAATGCTTGTTATTAGTCTCCATAATGCTTACTCACTTCCTCTATCATTACAATTTCCAACTGCTCACCGGTTAGTTTAAATATCAACCGGTAGTAGCCGGACAGCTTTATCGCATATTCGCCTTTCCTTGCGCCTTTAAGCGCATGGCAACGCAGGCCGGGTAAAGACATTAATTGTTTCAGACTCTGTGAGTGCTGAATGATATTAATGCGTTGTATATATTTTCGTGCAATTTGTTCGCCGAATTTTTTGCTGGCTTTGCGATGTTCCTTGAAACAGATTTCCAACTGCCGGGTTTTGAATTTGACGATCAATGGCCATCCTTGCGTTTCAAATGATATAGTATATATTAATTCACCCTAAAGGTGAATAGTATTATCAATTTGGTGGTCACTTTGCCGACTCTTCATCTAATTGAGTCAGGACGTTGATCGGTCGAATGAATTCGACCCTACGCGCCAGTGATGAATTTTCTAGTTTCATCCAGGGCATTATCGGCGAGTGAATCATCTGCGAAAATGACCTGATAATGCAATACGTCTGGATTGAGTTCCTCCCAGCGTTTGAGTGCCACGGCCTTGCGGCCTTCTGTTGTCACGGGGGCATCGCCTTTTTTGAACCGCTTTAAGTCTTCTGTGACTGCTGCATTGTATTGATCCGATTTAATTTCGACGATGAGATGCTTGCCATCCTTGCGGCGAATGACAAAGTCCGGGGTATATCGGTGCCAGCGGTTGTCTTCTCCGAGGTATTCGGCAAAAAGTTCTGTTTTGCCCGGGTCGCTAAGGCCACCGGTAAACCATATTCCATCGATTTCACTGGCCTGTTGTTTGAGTAGATTGAGTACTCGCTCCAGGTATTCGGCTTCAGACTGAGAGTCGAAGTTATAGCCTTCATAGTGGAAGCTGAGCTCACGGGAGATTTCATCGTCAGGCAACTCCAGTGCAGTTTTATATAAGTGCGCGCGGTTTTTAGCAAAGCTGATGCGTGCTGTGTACACGGGTTGCCCTTTCACGTAATGTTTTTCGAAACCTTCTGTCTTGATTAATGCCAGTGCAACGTCAATTTCTTCCCAATACTCCTCATAGTCACTTCGTTGCTCTTCGATTTGATGCCCTAACTCGGGCAGATGGTGCGCAGGTATTAGTGAGTTATCGCTATAAATCATTTTTAGGCTTTCCAGAATTTCACTCGCCTCTAGATGGTAATTGGCCGAAAGTTCAGCCACTGCGCCATCGCAAATTCGGTGGCTACGATGGTTGCCATCAGGATGGTCTTGCCAGCACCCATCGCCAGTGCCAGTATGTAGCTTGGGTAATCCAGTGTCAGGGTTTCACGCAGACTTTCGAGATGATTGCGCCGCACGAAGGCATTATCAGTACGGATTTTCTGGTAAAGTGCATCCCAGCTTTCATCCTCAAGATAATCCCTGATTTCATCCGATGTCAGGCCCATGGCTGTGCGTCTTTCGCGTGCCATTGGGAAGAGTCGTTCGTAAAGCTGAGGTACTTTTGGGGTATTTTCTACGAGCCTTAAATACCAATATATTTCTAATGCTTTAAATTGTGCACTGCGCAAATAACGATACATGCCATCATTAGTATTTTCGGTGGCATACTCGAGAATTTCTCTAATCGAAGGAAAGTCCTGGCAAGAATAGTTTGATTCTCTCCATTCGGTAACTTTTTTTGTCAGGGCTTCGTGCAGATATGTCATTTTCCGATATCGTTTTGACACCTGCGGCTATTATTTCTGTGCCAATTGTGTTTGAAACCACACAGGTTTGCAAACACGCTAGGGTAGCTGCCCCATCACCATACAATCGGACAAATCGAGCAGCATGTGGATCACGAGTCCCAGGCCTACGATCCTGGTCTTGTGATGCAATAGCATCAGGCCATAGATGCCGATTGGAATAAACTGGTGCAGGGGGTGAAAACCGATACTGCATCGATTCGGGTCGTACAGAGGGTTGGCCAGTAAATGATCCAGATCTACCAACATAGTAGACATGAGTACCAGGCCTGTTTTCCAGGCCGTTTTTGGAAAAAACAGGATTGCTACCAGCCAGAGTATTACCAGATGCAGGGCGATATGTAGCAAACCGTTTAAAACCCGTCAATCAGTTTTGTATAAATTCGAGTAGTTTGTCTATCACCTGTGGATCGCGCAGGATTCGCCGGTGTCCAAGGCCGGTAGTCTTTAGCAGTTCGGCCTGAGGCCAGTGTTGCGCCAGTTCGAGCGCATCAGCGATGGATACATCCTGATCGTCCTCATCGTGTATGATTAGACCGGGACAGAGCAGGGATTTAATGTTTTCGATCAGGGACAAATCACGCATTATTTCCTTGCCAAATTCCTGTTTCGCCAACGATAAAATGTGGGTAGTTACCTTGTCGGGAATTGAGAGCAGGTCAACAAAGTGTTGAAATAATCTGTCCATACTGGCTGGGGGCGAAATACAGATCATTTTTTTTGCTATTGGGTTATCACGTAGAGCCAACGCAGCAACGGGTCCACCAAGCGAATGTGTCACTACGGCGTCGAGCATGCCCAGGCTTTCGGCAAAAATCTCCAAAGCTTCGGCCATTTCATAGAGATTGGTAGTACGCCCTTCGCTCGACCCATGGGCAGGAAAATCAATCGCATGGACATGATACCCTGCAAAATTCAGGGCTTTGATAATTTCGACAAACTGCGTGCTGCGCCCGCTCCAGCCGTGGACCAGCAATACTCTTCGATGGCCTGTGCCGGGCCAGTGGTAGCTGGTGAGCCACCGTTGATTATTTTTGAAACGCTGTATCCGGGCCTGGTCTCTGATTGATTTTTCAATATCCGGCAGCGCGAACCTGGGTACTACGAACCAGAGCCGATACAGCAATTTCGCCAGTAACGAAGGCATTAAATACCCAAGGCTACGGACTGCATAATGCCACAATTTCCGGCTAAAATGGTTGAGTAGAGAGGGAGGGCGGTGATATTGTAATGCAATACTAGCCTGTTGATAGTTGACCATCGTGTCGCAATAGGTATAAAGTTTCAAAAGAAAACTATTGTATATTGCACTTGAGGCGGCGGGCAAGTGCTGGCGTCTATATTTAACGCAATAAATTTCTCGATTAAGAGCATCCTGCTCTTACCAGAAGGTTCGTCACACCAGGAGGATTAAGAATTACCGCAATGCAAAAGCCCGCAAAATATGATCCACTAAAACGTTCAGTCGCTCATGTGCTGGATATCATCGGCGAAGGCTGGTCTATTTTGATCATCCGAGAAGCTTATTTTGGTACCCGCCGATTCGAAGACTTTCAGCGGCAGCTTGGCATTGCGCGCAATATCCTGACCGCCAGGCTTAAAAAGCTGTGCCAGAATGAAATACTCGATCGAGTACCGATTAAAGAAGGCGCCAAAAGGCACGAGTATGTTTTGACTACCAAGGGAAAGGAGTTGATGCCATTACTGATATCGCTGACCCAATGGGGAGATAAATGGGTGTTTGGTGAAAACGCGGTACCGGTAATTTTTATGGACAGAGAACATCGAGAGCCGATCGCAAAAATGAAAGTGTATTCATCCAGTGGCGTGGCTTTGCGACCGCGCGACATTATGGTTGTCGCCGGTCCTGGTGCTGGTCCGGAAGCGAAGCGACGTATCGATGAATTGAATCTGGCACTCGATCGCGTGACTGATGAATCGTCTAGCTAAGGAAACTCTGCAATAGGCAGAGTTTCTGCAGCATAGGGACTTGCTGCCATTTTTTAATAACTGATAAGTTATTGAAAAATGTGAGAATAATAAAAATCACACTTTTTATTATTCGTGCTCTGCTAAGTCATGGATGACTTATGCAGAGGTTCCTTAAGTACCTCGTCGAATATCGATAAACTCTAAATTCCCTCTAGAAACCTATCACTCTTCTCGAAACTGAAATCTGGCAACTTACTGCTATACTTTATTTAACAAAGTGCATCGATCCGTTGACGGTTCTCCCGATTTATGAAAAAACCCAAGGATTCCCCATTAACTTGCTCAGCTGGCGAAGATGCTTGCGACTGGCTGGATGAAGTTAAGAAATTACGTCAGCAAATCAGTGAGCTATCGGGGCTCGTTGCCACCGATGTGCTGACTGGTCTATATAATTTTCGCCACTTTAAAAATGTTTTACAGACGGAGATGGACCGATCGAAGCGCAGCGGCATACCGACCAGCCTGGTGATGGTCGACCTGGATCACTTTAAGAATATCAACCACACCCTGGGCCACGAAGTGGGTAACCGGGCGCTCAAACAGGTTGCGAATATTCTCAGGAATGAAGTCAGAACCACCGATATCGTTTGCCGCTATGGCCGCAAGGATTTTGCCATGATCTTTCCCGAGACACATTTAAATCTGGCGGTTAAAGCGGCGGATCGGATTCGTGAAACGATTGCTTTCAACCCGGTCGAATACGAAGGCGGTGAATTTCATATTACCGCCAGCATGGGCATCAGCGTGTATATGAAAACCAGTATTCTGGCGATGGATGCGTTTATCGATTCGGTCGAAAAATTCCTGTATGAAGCCAAGCAGTCAGGTCGAAACTGTATTTGCCATATCGATTTTGCCGATTTACGCAGAACCACGGAAATCAGCGCTGACGAGCGTATATTGTTGTACGGAGGCGACGACTGAGCGGGATAAATTTATGCGCCCTTCCCCTGATTGTTGTAGGGTCGAATTCATTCGACCGGTCGCGTTTCCAATTATTGGTCGAATTCCTTCGACCCTACAGGCATAGCTTACAGTTCGAAGGCTTCGAGCTTTTTCTTAACCAGCTCGTTTTTTAATACCACGTAGCGTGGCATGCCGCGCTCATCGTATTGCGGGTAGGCTTCCCCCTGTATTAACGGGTACAGGTATTCCCGGCAGCGGTCAGTAATACCGAAGCCATCGGCGGTGATAAAGTCCAGCGGCATCATCTTTTCGACATTCGCTACTTCCGAGAGATTAGCACTTCCAATTTCCCACCGGTAAGGCCGGTTCGATACGCGCTCGATAGTCGGCATGATTGCATTCTTGCCATCGAGCGCCATTTCCACGCCGGCTTTGCCAAGCGCATAGGCCTGGTCCAGATCGGTCGCGGATGCCAGGTGTCGTGCTGCGCGCTGCAAATAATCGGCCACCGCCCAGTGGAATTTGTAACCCAGCGCCTGTTTGATCAGGCTGGCAACCACGGGTGCGGCACCGCCGAGTTGCGCGTGCCCAAAAGAATCACGCGTACCCTGTTCGGCGAGAAACCGGCCATCGGCATAGCGCGCACCCTCTGAAACCACGACAGTGCAATAACCCTGCGATTCTACCTTGTGCCTAACAGCAGCGATAAAACGATCGTGGTCGAATTCAATTTCGGGCAGCAGCAGCAATACCGGGATTCCGTAGTCTTCGATCAAGCCACCCGCGGCTGCGATCCAGCCCGCGTGTCGACCCATCACCTCCAGGACAAACACCTTGGTCGAGGTTTTGGCCATCGAACGAACATCGAAAGAAGCCTCGAGCGCGGAGACTGCGATGTACTTCGCCACCGAGCCAAAGCCCGGGCAGTTATCGGTGATCGGGAGATCATTATCGACCGTCTTGGGGATATGGATTGCCTGTACCGGGAACCCCATCTTTTCCGATAATTGCGAAACTTTATAGCAGGTATCGGCTGAATCGCCTCCGCCATTGTAAAAGAAATAGCCAATATCGTGCGCCTGAAAAACCTCGATCAGGCGTTCGTATTCACGCCTGTTTTGCTCGAGACTGTCGAGTTTGAATCGACAGGAACCAAATGCACCGGACGGGGTATTTTTGAGTTCGGCGATATCCTGCGCCGACTCTTTTGAAGTATCGATCAATTCTTCACTCAGGGCGCCAATGATACCGTTGCGACCGGCAAAAACGTTGCCGATGCGGTCGCTATGTTGGCGGCAGGTTTCTATCACCCCGCAAGCCGAGGCGTTGATCACCGATGTAACCCCACCGGACTGGGCATAAAAAGCGTTTTTTTGACTCATGCTCTCAACTCTGCAAATGATTTTTCATGTGGTTTTGCCCTGGGGTCGGCTAGCAGCTTATCGGCCCCAGCTACTTTGCTGGAATCGATTCCGGGAAGGCGCCACTACGAGTGCTTTCGTGGTCAGCCTGCAACCGCAGCAGCGAAACGACACACTCGGCCAGGTCATCGTGTTCGCGTTTACCAGTCCCATACTGCTCGCGATTGCCATAAAAGAACTGGGTGCGGTAGCGGCGTTCGGCAACTTTAATGATGACGAAATGGCAATCGTTATTTTCCCAGTAAAACGCCGGGCAAGCGGTCAATTCCCGGTCTGAAGGGTCAAGCCTGGCTTCGACATCGACCAGTTCCAGCCTGACGGCATCTTTCGCCCAACGCTCATCGAGAGTCGATTGTACTGTCCATTGTTCGCTATCGGTAATATCAGGAATATTGATCATGAATAAACAGGGTTAAATGTCTTTAGCCCGCATACGAACTAATCTGCGTATTTTACACCTGGATGGCTATTATAAATATCTCTTCAGCTATGGACATAAAAAAGGCAGCCAAAGGTTCTGGCTGCCTTCAATATAGACGATCAATTGGTTGATATTATCCGAGCAACGGCGCAATCACCAGGCTGACGATGGCCATCACGTTAATCAAAATGTTCATCGATGGGCCCGAGGTATCCTTGAAAGGATCGCCTACGGTATCGCCGACCACGGTCGCGGTGTGGACGTCCGAACCCTTACCACCGAGATTGCCCTTTTCGACAAACTTCTTCGCATTATCCCAGGCGCCACCGGCGTTGGCCATCATTAATGCCATCAGCACGCAGCTCAATAAAGCACCCGAAAGCATACCCCCGAGTGCTGCAGGCCCGATAACGAATCCAACCAGCGGTGGCGCGCTAACAGCGATCACACCGGGCAGGATCATTTTTTTCAGGGCCGCCGTGGTTGCGATGTCGATGCACCGCGCTGTATCGGGTTCGGCCGTACCTTCGAGCAGTCCTTCTATCTCCCTGAATTGACGACGGATTTCCTTGATCATTTCGAATGCCGCGTCGCCCACTGCGGTCATCGTAATCGAAGCGATGACAAAAGGAATGAGGCCGCCGATAAATAATCCGATCAGTACATCTGGACTATTTAACTCCAGCTTGAAGCCGGGTATGTTCAACGATACGGTCTCGATATAGGCGGTAATGATCGCCAGTGCTGCGAGCGCCGCCGCGCCGATAGCGAATCCCTTGCCGATAGCCGCTGTGGTGTTACCGAGTTCGTCGAGCGAGTCCGTGATCTTACGCGTATCTTCGCCGAGTCCGGCCATTTCGGCAATACCGCCGGCGTTGTCCGCTACCGGACCATAGGCATCGATCGCCATGGTCATACCGACCGTGGCGAGCATACCGACCGCAGCTATGCCCACCCCGTACAGCCCGGCATAACTGCTAGAAACGGCGATAATGCCGCAAATGGTCAGGACAGGAATAGCGACCGACTGCATGCCGAGAGCAAGCCCGGCGATCATCACGGTCGCTGCCCCCGTTTCGCCGGCTTTGGCAATATGTTCGACCGGTTTGCCTGCGGTGTAGTACTCGGTGACCAGGCCTATGATGATGCCACCAACCGCGCCAGACAGAACCGCAATCCAGATCCCGTTGCTGAGATCGAGTAGCGAGATCAGGAAAAATGCAGCAGCGATAAAAATCACCGAAGAACCCATAGTCCCCATGCGCAGCGCTTTTTCGGGTGACTTTGCAGCATTTACTTTAACGATATAGATGCCAATGATAGAGCAAATCAGCCCCACTGACGCGAGCGCAAGAGGCAGGAACATCAAATTTTCCCGGCTTCCCATGTCGACCATAGCTGCAACGGTGAGCGTCGAAGCAATTGCGATGGTTGCGATCATCGCATTGCAATAGGACTCGAAAATATCCGAACCCATACCAGCCACATCGCCGACGTTGTCACCGACATTGTCAGCTATTACCCCGGGGTTACGTGGGTCGTCTTCGGGTATACCCGCCTCGATCTTGCCGACCAGGTCGGCGCCGATGTCGGCACTCTTGGTAAAAATGCCGCCACCAACCCGTGCAAACAGGGCGACTACCGAAGCACCCATGGCGAAACCGTGGATCGCATGGACAGATTCCGGATCACCGCTAAATATGAAATACACTACACCCAGTCCAATCAGACCTAGCGCTGCTACCGACAGACCCATGATCGACCCACCAAAGAAGGCCACAGTCAGTGCACTGGCGGCCCCCTCGTTGTGGGCTGCGGTGGTGGTTCGCACATTCGCACGTGTCGCTGTATTCATGCCTATATAACCGGCGGCGCCGGATGCAAGGGCTCCAAGCAGAAAGCTAAATGCGGTGCCCCAACCCAGGAATATATAGAGTAAAACTATCAGTACGGCGGCGAACATCGATAACATTTGGTATTCGCGCTTCATGAAGACCATCGCACCGAGGTGAATCTGGTTGCCGATTTCGACTACCTTGCCTTCACCTTCCGGGTATTTTTTAACCAGGCCGTAGATATATGCGGCCGCTACTAGCCCGAGAACACCGATGATCGGTGGCAGCAGATTATTAAATTCCATACTATTCCCCTGAGAAAACCATAATTGATGTGAGCATTTGTGACCCTGGATTGGGCCGAAAAAAATTTGCGTGCATGATATAGGTTTTTTAGCCGGGGTCAAAACCCCTTTCCGTTAAATTGATGCAATTCACTAAAAAAAGTGTTGATTAGGCGTTAATCGGGTCGATCAAGCTGAAAAATGAGGACTATTACCAGGCATTAAGCCTTAGTCCTATTGAATCCCTGTTATCATTGCATTTAACAAACCTTTAGCCGTCCTCACTAGCCGTTGATGTCCAAGCGTGTCCACCTAAAAGACGACTTTCTCGAACACAGGCTGATTCGCCGCCGTCTGACTGTTTCAGCGGGCATCGTGTTGGCATTGATAGTCGTCGTGTTGGTCAGGCTGTATGTATTGCAGATAGTCGACTATGAGCATTTTTCGACCCTGTCCGACAGTAACCGAGTGCGCATCAGGGCCTTGCCGCCGGCAAGGGGATTGATATATGACCGCAATGGGGTGGTGATGGCCAATAACCTGCCAGCTTATCGGCTCGAAATCATTCGCGAGCAGGTAGAGGATATTGATGAAACCTTGTTGCGGCTCAAACATTATGTAGACTATACCGACCAGGATCTCGATCGATTCCAGCAATTGTCGAACCGGCGTCGTCCTTTTGAAAGTATTCCACTACGCCTGAATCTTAATGACGAGGAAGTCGCCAGGCTCGCGGTCAACTTGCACAAGTTTACCGGGGTTGAAATAAATGCGCGTTTGACACGTAATTACCCCAATGGAGCGCATGCAGTACATGCCCTGGGGTATGTCGGCCGCATTGACGTAGATGACCTGAGCCGCGTGGACGAAAACAGTTATGCTGGAACCAGTCATATCGGTAAGCTGGGCCTGGAGAAATTTTACGAAGATGAATTGCACGGCACTGTGGGCGTGCAACAGGTTGAGGTAAACGCCAGGGGGCGCACGCTACGGGTGCTCAGCGAAACGCCGCCGATTCCGGGTAAAAATCTACATCTAACGATTGACTCCCAATTGCAGAGGGTAGCCGAGCAGGCATTTGGCGACGAATCGGGAGCCGTAGTCGCGATCGATCCGAATAATGGCGAGATACTGGCCCTGGTCAGCATGCCGATATTCGACCCCAACCCGTTCGTCAATGGCATCAGCTTTGAGGACTACAAAGGGTTACGAGATTCATCCTCCAGACCATTATTTAATCGCGCCCTGTCAGGCCAGTACCCACCGGGCTCTACTATCAAACCATTTTTCGGTCTTGCAGCACTTGAGGCCGGTACTATTAGCAAAGATAAAATTGTCACCTGTAAAGGCTTTTATCGCTTACCCGGCGAGGAGCGACTGTTTCGAGACTGGAAAAAAGGGGGTCATGGAGAGATGAATATGAAAGATGCGATAATTCAGTCCTGCGACGTATATTTCTACGACCTGGGGTATAACCTGGGGATCGATAAAATGTCAGGCCTGCTCGCGCAATTTGGATTTGGCCAGAAAACCGACGTAGATAGTACCGGAGAAAGGGATGGTATTTTGCCCTCGCGAGCATGGAAGCTTAAAACCAGGGGCGTACACTGGTTCCCTGGGGAAACATTGAATACGGTAATCGGGCAGGGCGATTTTTTGGTAACACCCTTACAGCTCGCAAACGCGACTGCCGCACTCTCGATCAAGGGTAAGCGCTTTCGTCCCCATCTGGTTAGCGCGATAAAAGACGACAGCAACGGAGAATTGCTCGAAACCCAGCCTGAAATAGCGGGGCAGTACAGATTGATCAAAGAGGCAAATTGGAAGCATATCCAGGATTCGATGATTAAGGTGGTGCACGGACTGCGCGGTACCGCCTATCGTATTAGCTGGGGCATGGAGTATAAAGCCGCCGGCAAAACCGGCACATCTCAGGTTTTTGGAATTGCCCAGGACGCCGAATACGATGAGAAAACCGTGGCAAAAAATTTGCGCGATCATGCTCTTTTCATCAGCTATGCTCCAGTAGAGAACCCGCGTATAGCGGTGGCCGTTATCGTGGAGAATGGGGGGCATGGAAGTTCCACTGCGGCACCCATTGCGCGCCGGGTGATGGACGCTTATTTGCTCGGCCAGTTATGAATCAAATCTTCGACACCAATAGTATTTCTTATTCCAGGCGAATACTCGACGCTTTACGGGTTGACCCCGTGCTAATGCTGATGCTGTGTATACTGTCCATATTCGGCATGATGCTGCTATATAGTGCGAGTGGCTCCAATATCGATCTGATGTTACGTCAGCTCACGCGACTGACAATGGCGCTGGTTTTACTCGTGGTGGTAGCCAATATACCCCCGAGAGTGCTCAAGAAGATTTCCGTCTGGCTCTACCTGGGCGGTTTATTGCTGCTGGTCGCAGTCATGTTTTATGGCGAAATTGGCAAGGGGGCGCAACGTTGGCTCAATCTCGGGTTTATTCGGTTTCAACCCTCAGAAATATTGAAACTGGCAGTTCCAATGGTAGTCGCATCTTACCTGGCTGATCGTATTTTACCGGTAGGCTGGAAACATTTGCTGGTTTCGGTACTGCTGGTGCTGATTCCAGTGCTAATGATCGCTCGTCAGCCAGATCTGGGAACTGCAATACTGGTCGGTAGCGCCGGCTTTTTTGTACTGTTCCTCGCCGGTATACGCTGGAAAATAATGTTGAGTCTGGGCGTATTGCTCTCCTTAATGGCACCCCTGCTTTGGAAGGTTGCGCTCCTGGACTATCAACGCGAGAGAATTATTACCCTGCTGAATCCAGACAGCGATCCGCTGGGCTCGGGGTATCACATCATTCAATCGAAAATTGCGATTGGCTCTGGTGGTGTTTACGGTAAAGGCTGGCTCAACGGTACCCAGTCTCAACTGGATTTTATTCCTGAGCGTGCGACCGACTTCATTTTTTCGGTGTTCGGCGAAGAGTTCGGATTTTTCGGTAGTATTTTGTTGATTTTTCTTTATCTAATCATAATCTATCGGGGGCTTTATATCGCCGCCCATTCGGCTGAAACTTTCGGGCGTCTGCTGGCGGGCGCGCTTAGCCTGACATTCTTTGTATACCTGTTTGTCAATATAGGAATGGTCACCGGCATGCTGCCGGTGGTTGGTGTACCGCTTCCGTTGATCAGTTACGGTGGTACTTCCATGGTAACCTTGATGATGGGTTTTGGACTGATAATGTCGATACGATCGGCAAGGCGATATTTGGGATAACAATGAGACGGCTACTGCTTTTAATCACCCTGTTCACTACGGTCGTGTCGAATGCCGCCGAGATCACCAGGGGTGATTATAAGGACCGTGCCGACGTAAAAACATTTATTGAGAAAATGGTTGGTCAAAGCGACTACACCGAGTCAGAACTGGTCGAGCTGTTCTCGACTGTTAAGAAACAGGATCACCTGTTTGAACTCTTGAATAAGCCAGCGGAAAAGGAATTGCAATGGCATGAGTACCGCCACATTTTCGTTAGTAAAAAGCGTATTAAACAGGGTGTGAAATTCTGGCGAACCCATCAGGCGCTGTTATCCGAAGTGTACAGAAAAACCGGGGTGCCAGAACAAATAATCGTCGCCATCATCGGTGTTGAAACTTTTTATGGTACCTACAAGGGTGAGGATCCGGTTTTTGATAGCCTGGTGACCCTGGCTTTTGACTATCCGAAACGCGGCCTGTTTTTTACCCGGGAACTTGAGCAATTTCTGTTATTGGTAAAGGAACAGAACCTGAACGCCAAAGATTTACGCGGTTCGTATGCAGGGGCGATGGGGATGCCGCAGTTTATAGCTTCGAGCTATCGCAGTTATGCCGTAGATTTCGATAGTGATGGGCAAATCGATTTGTTTGACAGCATTGCGGATAGCGCCGCCAGTGTGGCCAACTACTTCGTCAAACATGGGTGGCGCGTCAACGAAGCCGTGGCGGGCCCGCTGACGGCGCTCGAAAACAATTCGATCGACCAGTTAATACCCGGGAAAAAGCCCAGCTACCGGTGGTCGGATCTGGCGCAAAATGGCCTGCACTCAAACACTGAACTCGATCCCGCTACTGAGGTAGCATTGATAAAACTCGAGCAAAAGAATCGTCTGGAATACTGGGTCGGCCTACAGAATTTTTATGTGATTACGCGTTACAACCACAGTGAATTATACGCCATGGCGGTATACCAGTTGTCGCTATTGATTAAAGCCAGCATGGAGTCGGGCTAATGGCCATTGGGCGGCTGGTTCTGGCTGGATGCATCTTAATCTGGTTATCGGCCTGTACCTTCGGGGTGCCACTCGACAGTCGTTCTGCCAGGGGCGTAGAAGTCGGCAGTATTCCAAAAACCAGCAAGTCAAAGTCGGGCAATCCATCGTCCTATGTAGTGATGGGTAAACGCTATTACGTACTCGACAACGCAGCCGGGTTCGTGCAGCGCGGCATGGCCTCCTGGTACGGTACCAAGTTCCACGGCCGTAAAACCGCGAGTGGTGAAATCTATAACATGCATGCACTGACCGCAGCCCACAAAACCCTGCCAATACCGGTGTACGTGCGGGTAAAAAATCTGGAAAATGGGCGCTCGGTAAATGTCAGGGTCAATGATCGTGGACCATTTGTCGGGGGGCGTATTATTGATCTTTCATTCGCCGCGGCGAAAAAACTCGGCATTATTGTGGCGGGTACTGCGAAAGTTGAAATCAGTGCCTTAAGAGCTGGGCAGAATCCTGCCAGAGAAGTGATACGCACCATCCCCCTGACCGACAAGACGGAACAGGATGTTCCATTATTTATCCAGATGGGATCTTTCGGTAGTAAGATCAACGCGATTAACCTGCTGCGCGATTTACGCGATGCTAACGAACTGGCGGCCGCAATTTCTGAATTACGAACCGATAGAGGTTCATTTTTTCGGGTCAGGGTGGGACCCCTTTATGATATTGATGAAGCCAATGCAGTCATTCGCCGCCTGAAAAACAAGGGGTTCGTCAGCGTGCGTATAGTCGTACAGGAGTAACTGCCGGATAATTAACAACTCACAGAGTCGTTGCACACAGGGATACTTTTCGTTTGGGCGATACTCCTTGTTACCATCGCGTGTGATCGCTACAATCGCGACGTTTTCTAACTGGTCTCAAAACACGAATTTAATGAATATCGTTACCACTGCAATTCTTGCTATCTCGCTGCTCTTTAGCAATAACCTATGGGCCACGCCGAAGCCGATACCCAATCCGCCCGCACTAAAAGCCGAAAGTTTTTATCTGCTGGACTTTGACAGTGGTCGCGTGCTCGCCGAGAAAAACCCGGACAAGCGATTAGAGCCCGCGAGTATCACCAAGCTGATGACCGCTTATTTGGTCGACAAGGCGATTGCCGACGGTGATATCACGCTCGACGATATGGTGCTGATCAGTGAAAAGGCCTGGCGCATGCAAGGCTCGAAAATGTTTGTCGAGGTGGATAAACGGGTGTCGGTACGGGATTTAATGCAGGGGCTGATCATTCAGTCGGGTAACGACGCCAGTGTTGCGCTGGCCGAACACGTCGCTGGCTCGGAGTCTGCTTTCGCCGGTTATATGAACCATCAGGCGCAGTTGCTAGGCCTCACCAACACCAGCTTCCAGAATGCTACCGGCTGGCCGGCAGAAGGACATTATAGTACGGCACGCGATATCGCGATTTTGACCCGTGCAGTCATTCGTGATTTTCCCGATAGCTATCGTTATTACAGGGAAAAGGAATATACCTTTAACAATATTCGTCAATTCAATCGTAATCGTTTACTTTGGCGCGATGAGTCGGTAGACGGGGTGAAGACCGGGCACACCGAGGCAGCGGGGTACGGCCTCGTTTTATCGGCCAAAAGAGAAGATATGCGCCTGATTTCGGTGGTTCTTGGAGCAGACTCGGACAAGACGCGCACGCAAAATAGCCAGTCGTTGTTGAATTACGGGTTTCGATTTTTCGAGACCCACCGTCTTTATCGGGCACAAGAAGTTTTGAAAACCAGCCGCGTCTGGTATGGCGATCAAAAAGAAGTCGCGATGGGAGTTGCGAAGGATATCTATATCACCATACCGCGTGGCCGTTATCGCGAACTGGATGCCACGATGGACATAGAGAGTCGGATTTTAGCACCGATCAAGCGGGGCCAGGAACTAGGGTCTGTTAATATCAAACTCGACGAAGAAACGATTGTCAGTGAAACGATCGTCGCGATGCACGCCGTCAACGATGGCAACCTGTGGGATAAGGCAATCGACGGTATCAAGTTGATGTTTAAGTAAGGTTACAGGGTGTCCAATAAATCATCGCCTGTAGGATCCGCACTGGATTTTCTTGACTACCCAGCCCGATTCCCACTCAAAGTATTTGGAAATCAATCCGCGCAGTTTGAAGACATCGTGTTGCAACTGATAAAAGCTCGCTGCCCCCAGGCGGAGCATATTGAAGTCAGTCAACGTCAAAGCAGAGGAGGCAAATATATCGCCCTGACCCTCACCTTTACGGTTTATAATCGGCAGCAAATAGAAAATATTTACCAGGATTTATACGACTGTGAACAGGTCGTGATGTCGCTGTAACTCGAATACCCCGTAGATCGCTCCAGAAATTTTTTATGCCCAGTGACCATACCTTAGTTCAATACCTCGGGCGTACCGATTACCGGCAAACCTGGGATAGCATGAAAGATTTCACCCACAATCGTGATGCCCAAACAGCGGACGAATTGTGGATTACCGAACATGCACCAGTATTTACCCAGGGCCTCAATGGCAAGGCCGAGCATTTGCTCGATACTGGTGATATTCCGGTGATTCAAATTGACCGGGGTGGCCAGGTCACCTACCACGGCCCAGGGCAACTGGTGTTATATTGTCTGGTCGATATACAACGGCTCGGCCTGGGCATACGTTCTTTTATCACGCGCATCGAAAAGTCGATTATCGGGTTGCTGTGCCAATACGGTTTAGAAGCTGTGGCCAGAGTTAAGGCGCCAGGTGTCTATGTCGATGAGGCCAAGATAGCCGCGCTCGGATTGCGTATTCGAAAGGGTTGTTGCTATCATGGCCTGAGCCTTAATATCGATATGGATCTGCGCCCGTTTAAATGCATCAACCCCTGTGGATACGAGGGTCTAGAGGTAACACAGCTGGTGGACTTCGGTGTTAACCCTGGTCTAGAGCGGGCTGGTCGGGAACTCGCAGGTTTGCTAATCAGGAATATGAAACGTGGATAAAAAGCATCAGGTCGTCCAGGGAGTCAAACTCAAAGGAGCCGATAAAGTAGCGCGCATCCCGATCAAGGTAGTGCCGTCGAAGTCGGTGCAGCGCAAGCCATCCTGGATTCGAGCCAGGGCGCCAACCGGCGATCTGGTGCGGCAACTGAAATCCACCCTGCGTGAAAACAACCTGTATACCGTGTGCGAGGAAGCATCCTGTCCAAACCTTGGCGAGTGTTTTTCCCAGGGCACCGCAACCTTTATGATCATGGGCGATATCTGCACGCGCCGTTGCCCGTTTTGCGATGTCGGCCACGGGCGTCCTAATCCACTCGACCCACAGGAGCCATATCATTTGGCGAAAACAATCCAGAACATGGGTTTGCGCTATGTCGTGATTACCTCGGTCGATCGCGACGATCTGCGCGATGGCGGCGCCCGGCATTTCATCGACTGTATCGATCAGACCCGGCGGCTCAATCCGGATATTAAAATCGAAATCCTGACGCCGGATTTTCGTGGCCGCATGGATATTGCGCTGGAAATTATGGCCAGGTCACCCCCCGATGTGTTTAACCACAACATTGAGTCGGTACCTGCCCTGTACAAAAAAATTCGCCCTGGTTCCGACTACCGGTGGTCGCTCGACCTGTTGAAGAAATTCAAGCAATTGCATCCAGAAATTCCGACTAAATCGGGCTTGATGCTGGGACTTGGCGAAGAAATATCCGATGTCGAAGAGGTGCTGCGCGATATGCGTGCGCACGATGTGAACATGCTGACACTGGGTCAATATTTGCAGCCAAGTCGCGATCATTTGCCGGTAGAGCGATTTGTTACCCCGGACGAATTCGACCAACTGGGCAAGTTTGCCTATTCGCTCGGTTTCGACCAGGTCGCAAGCGGCCCGATGGTGCGTTCCTCGTACCACGCCGATCTTCAGGCCGAATCGGTGCTCAGAACCATAACTCAATCGTAAATCGTTGCAATTGCCTGTCGCTTATGTTCGGTGCGGCAATAGATGTCGATGATTCGATTGGCTATTTCGGGGGCTAGAGCTTTCCCTTCAAGGAAATCGTCGATCTGGTCGTAGCTTAGGCCCAGCGCCGCTTCGTCGGGTTTGGACGGATCCAGTGATTCGAGGTCGGCGGTGGGGGTCTTGGTGATGAGTTTTTGCGGGGTACCCAGCTTGCTTCCGAGCACTCGTACCTGGCGTTTATTGAGACCGAACAGGGGCGCCAGGTCGCAGGCGCCGTCGCCGTATTTGGTGTAGAAGCCGGTGACGTTTTCGGCTGAATGGTCCGTGCCGATCACCAGTCCGCCGAGCAGGCCAGCGATTTCATACTGGGCGATCATGCGCATGCGTGCCTTGATGTTGCCTTTGGCAAAGTCGAGCGCTGATTCACTCTGACCGAGTAGACCCTGCTGCCCGAGTGCCTCCATAGTCGACTGATGAATCGCGTCGGTTCCAGGTTGTACATTTACGCTGACACTGGTACAGGGTTTGATGAATTGTAAAGCGGTTTGCGCATCGGCCTCATCGGCCTGGGTTGCATAGGGCAGGCGCACCGCGATAAACTGGTAATTGCCGCCGCGGCTGTTCAGTTCATCCATGGCCAGTTTCGCGAGACGTCCGCAAGTGCTCGAGTCGATACCTCCGCTGATTCCCAGTATCAGGTGACTGAGTCCTGAATCCTGCAAGGTTTTCCTGATGAAGCCCACGCGTCTCTTGATTTCGAAATCGACATCGATTTCAGGCAACACTTTCATTTCAGCGACGATGAACTTTTGATCCATATTGAATAGTTACTGGTGATTTAGTCGAAGGCTATTTTCGCAGATTTTATCTTTCCAGGCGAGGCAGCGCCTCCAGGCTATCTAAAGGAAAAAAGGTATCTCGGGAAAAGTGCATTTATAGACGCACTTTTAGAATGGTGCCGGATAACGGCGATATATCTGGTAAATATCCTTCAGCACTTCGCTACTGAGTTCAAGCTTGCAGGAATCGATATTGATCGCCAGTTGTTCGAGGCTGGTGGCGCCGATAATAATCGAAGTTACGAACGGGCGTTGGTGGCAAAAAGCAAGTGCCATTTGAGCGGGATCGAGTCCGTGTTTTTGCGCCACATCGACATAAGCATCGGTCGCGGCGTTAGCCAGCTCGTTAACCCGGCCGTACAATTTCCGGTTGATGGTGATGCGTGATCCGGCCGGTTTTTCCCCGCCCTGATATTTACCGCTGAGCAGGCCGCAGGAAAGTGGCGAATAAGGCAGTAATCCAACCTGTTCATTGTGCGATAGCTCGGCCAGGTCCAGGTCATGTGAGCGATACAACAGGCTGTATTCATTTTGTATCGAAACCACACGCGGTAAATCATTCGCATCGGCGATTTGTAAAAATTGAGCAGTACCCCAACAACTTTCGTTGGACAGACCGATTTGACGAATCTTGCCCTGGTCGATGAGCTCCTTCAGGGCTACCAGTGTTTCCAGAATATGGGCCCTGGTTTCTTCCCGGTCTTGTGAAGTTGGGTCGAAACGCCAGGCCTTCCGAAAATGATAAGACCCCCGGTTAGGCCAGTGCAATTGATACAGGTCGATAAAGTCTGTTTGTAATCTCTTCAGGCTGCCTTCGATACTGATATGGATTTTTTTTGGCGATATCGGTGCGCCATCCTGCACCCAGCGAAGCCCTTCGCCAGTGACCTTGGTGGCGAGGATGACCTGATCGCGCTTACCCGAAGCCTTGAACCAGCTACCGATGATCTCCTCGGTGCGTCCCTGGGTTTCGGCCGACGTCGGGTTTGATGGATACATCTCCGCGGTATCGATAAAATTCACCCCGTGGTCGAGAGCATAGTCGATTTGCTGGTGGCCTTCGGATTCGCTGTTTTGTGCCCCCCAGTTCATGCTACCGAGACAGATTTCGCTAACCTCGATGTCACTATTGCCGAGTTGATTCAATTTCATATATTCGAACTGGCTAGCATGCAGTTGGGTCAATCACGACCCGTCGCTGTAGTTCAAATCGATAATACGCTGCGTATCGGTTGCGAGATCGTCGAGTCCGAGTTGCTGGTAAGCCTGTAACTGAATTTCCAGGGCTGGTTTAATCGCAGTGGTGCGAGGATAGGATTGCAGGATAGATTTTGCTCGATTGGCTGCAGCCACCCAGGCATCGCGCGAGGCATAGTATTGCGCAATTTTCAAATCGGCTCTGGCGATTTCATTACGCAGGAAAACGATGCGCTGCCGTGCATCCAGCGCGTAGATGCTTTTTGGATATTTGCGTATTAGTAGTTGAAAATCGTTAAAGGCTGCCTGCAGTATGGTCTTATCGTATTCGGCCAGATCACGTTCATATACCGCATCAAGAATGCTCCCGCCGCGTCCGAAATTGACCAGGCCTCTCAAATAGTAGGCATAATCGACGGCTTCGTGGCGCGGATTGAGTTTAATAAAACGTTCTGTCGCCGCAATCGCTGCTTCAGGTTCATCATACTTATAGTAGGCATAAGCGACATCGAGCTGGGCCTGGGTTGCGAACTTACCAAAAGGGTAGCGCGATTCGAGTGTTTCATACTGTTCGATAGCGATCGTATAGTCGGCCTTCTCCAGATGTCTTTTGGCACTACGGTAAAGTTGTTCCGCGCTCCATCCGGCAGTGACATCAACTTCTTTTACAGCTGTTCCGCAGGCGGCGAGCAATAAACCTAATGTGAATAATAATATTGTGCGCGTGATCATGAAAATTTTTAACTCGCGGATTGACTTGCTGAAGGTGCAAACAAGCAGTATAACCAGTACATGAAATTATTACAGCAACAGATCAGAATCGATAGGGAATACTCTGGCCACCGCCTGGATCAGGCGCTTAATAGCCTGCTGCCAGACTACTCGCGAGGGAAAATTCAGGACTGGATTAAGAATGGATTCGTCTGTCTCAATCGCAAATCCTGTAAGTCCAAACAGCGTGTCTATAGCGGGGACCTGATCGATCTCGATATCCCCTGTGTCGCCAGGCTGTCAGACCAGCCTGAGATAATCGAGTTCGAGGTGCTTCATCAGGATGACGATATTTTTATTATCAATAAACCGGCCAATCTGGTGGTGCACCCGGCTGCCGGCCATGAAACCGGAACACTGGTAAATGGATTGTTAAATCTGGATGCAAATCTGGAGCAACTACCGCGCGCGGGTATAGTGCATCGCCTGGATAAAGATACCACCGGCATTATGGTGGTGGCCCGAACCCTGGGCGCGCATACCAGCCTGGTAGATCAGTTGCAGCAACGCAAGGTGAGGCGCGAATACATCGCGATTACCCAGGGTGTCGTTACCGCGGGTAGAACCATAGAAACGGGTATCGCGCGGCATCCGGTGGAGCGCAAAAAAATGTCGGTTCAGGCCCGTGGCAAACCGGCGATCACCCATTTTCAGGTAGCGCGGAAATTTGCCCACCATAGCTTGATCGATGTGCAACTTGAAACCGGCAGAACCCACCAAATTCGGGTGCATCTCGCCCACATCCACCACCCATTACTGGGGGACCCGCTATACGGTGGCCGGGAGCGTATTCCTGCAGGTATAACCCCGGCACTTGCCGGGCATATCAGGACATTCAAACGCCAGGCGCTGCATGCCCGATACCTTAGCTTTAACCATCCCGCATCGAAGCAGTCCTGTAGTTTCGAGGTGAAGATTCCAGATGATTTCCAGCAAATGCTCGATGCGCTGAGCGAAAAAAACTAGGCCTCTCAGGTGTTGAGTGGAATTATCCAAGCAACCTGGAGCGCACCGAAACAGGTAAGGGCACTGTGTACCACGCGTCAGGGTGGCTATAGCAAAGTCCCTTACGATGCGTTCAACCTGGCCGCGCATGTCGGAGACGATGCGAGCAATCTGCAACGTAATCGAGAATTTCTTCGGCAATCGCTGAAGCTGCCGGGCGAACCCTGTTGGTTGGAACAAACTCATAGCGCCGATGTGGTCAAACTCGACCGGGAGGATAACCGTAAAGCTGATGCCGCAATAACCAGTCGAGTCGATACCGTAGCCGTGGTCATGATTGCCGATTGCCTGCCAATATTGCTGTGCAATCGCGCGGGCACCGAAGTCGCCGCGGTTCACGCTGGTTGGCACGGATTGGTTGATGGTGTAGTTCAGGCAGCCGTGGAGCAGATGGAATCCCCAGCGAATCAGTTGCTGGCCTGGATTGGTCCTGCGATCAGCCAGCCCCACTTCGAAGTCGGAGAGGAAGTGCGTAAT
>JADFMY010000018.1 GCA_022563685.1 Pseudomonadota bacterium
CCGATACATCCAGCGAAAGGCCGTCGTGCAAGCCCTTGTTGCCTTAAACCAGTGCCACATCGTTATTTGCGGCGTAAAGGTAAAACTGCGATTGAATAAAGCGGGTAGTAGAAGTAAAAAAATCGAGGTTGTGGCATGGCTTGCCGCTAGCGAGCCCTAGCCAGACCGGATCGATGTAATCCGGTCCCTTTTTAAACGGCTGGACGCTATAGCCTCTATTTTTCAGGGCAGCGCATATACCCGTGGACAGGATTGTTTTGCCGGAAGACTTATGCGCGGCCGAGATATACAGGGCAGTCATGTCGATTCCGGTAGTAAACGAAAAACGCGCAACGCAAAGCCGATCAATAGCAGACTAATGGCGAACCCACCCAGGCCGAGCATAATTTCCCAATGTGAAGGTGAGTAGTTTGTAATCACACCATCGAAAAAAGTCGATGCACTGTCGTAGCCTTCGATCAGTGGCATTGGATAGGCCTGGCCACCGATTATCAGGGCATAAAATTGCGCCATACCCCCAAGGATCACCAGGCTACTGACCAGTATGGTGCTAGCCCGGTTATTTTGTTTAAACCTGATTCCGAGTAGCACGAGCGGTAAGATATTTCCGAGGATTAAATGACCACCCCACACCAGCCACGGATAAACATCGGTCCCGGCGAGCAGAAATTTCTCAAATGCCTGTGCACCGAACCACCAGATATTGGCCATATGGTAGAGCACGCTCATCGCCAGACCAGCGACGATGAATATCACGAGCAGTCGGCATAATCGATCTTTAAATGCCTGCCAGCTTCGCTCGGGGAGGAATAGACACAATACCACCAGGTAACAGGCGAGGCCGTAGACGAGCGAAACTACGATAAACATCGGGGCCATGATGACGAGGTCGTAAGCCTCGCGGGCCACGAGCACACCGAAGATAGAGCCGGTGCCTGCGGTGAGTATCAGGCGCCAGCAAAATGCGGTGATACCGACTGGCTTGCGGTATTTCTCGACCTGCCAGTCGAGCATTGTCCACAGATATATCAATGCTATGCCGATAAAAACGGTGTACAAAATGATATTCCAGGCAAATATCGAACTGAAATTGTAGTAGCTCATCGCGATCAACAAGCGGTCGGGCCGACCCAGGTCCAGCAGGATGACGCTCAAGCCGCCGATCAGTAATGCGGTAGCGACGACCGTCGATAGCCTTGACAGCGGCGTATAAAATTCACGCCCAAAAACCGATGCGATCGAGGCGATATTGAGTGCGCCAGAGGCTGAAACTATGAGGAATATCGCGACCACGTGGGGCAATCCCCACACGATCTGATTGTTCATGCCGGTGATATAGTGTCCTTCGTGTTCCATGTTGTATACCGCTATCAACGCGACAACAATCAAAATCAGGCTTGTCAGCAGCGTGACGCGGTAGCTGTTCGCAGAGTAATCGACTATCTGGTATCGAGGATCAGCCATTAGTATCGGGCATCAGACGGGTATCCCCTGGTATCGAACACCGGTATCTAGATCGAGCTTCCTGCGTAACTGCTGACTACCCAGGCTTTTAATTTGCTTTGAAATCACGCTATCCGGATCGTTTAAATCGCCAAACAACATCGCGCCATTGGGACAGGCTTCGACGCATGCGGTGGTGTTGTCTCCCCGGTCTATTTTATGGACGCAGAGCGTACAGGACTCTACGGTACCCTTGCCACGTGGTGCGTGCGGCAACTGGTCGCTTAAGGTTTCATGAATAAAACTTCGCGCCTTGTAGGGACAGGCCAGCATGCAGTAGCGGCAGCCGATACAGATATGTTTGTCGACCAGCACAATGCCATCCGCACGTCTGAACGAAGCGCCGGTAGGGCACACATCGACGCAGGGAGCCTGGGCACAGTGCTGGCACATGACAGGCAAATTCAGGACATGACCGTTTTTTCTGTGCTTCAGACTGACCTTGCGTATCCATTGCGCATCGGTTTCGGGACCATTAATGCTGCGCAGTCCATTTTCCTGGTTGCAGGCGCGCACACAGGCGTCGCATCCGGGTTCGCAGCGGTTGGTATCGATCAATAAACCCCAGCGTTGAGTATCGCTGACACCCTGGTTGGTAGAAGCGGCATTGGTTGCCTGCAACAGAATTCCTGGCGCGATACCGATACCGGCAATAGCGGCACTGGCAGTACCCAGAAATTTGCGCCGATACTGGTCGATTCTATTCACTGGAAAACCGTGCCAGACGCGGCATCGAGCCTGAACTGTAAAGCGAAGGGAAGCGGCGGCTGGTTGTTCGTCACTGGCGTTGCATTTTTTATTGGGCTGAGGCGTGAAATCATTTCGGCAGGGCGGTCGGCGTGGCATTCGAAACAGTCGATCTTAACGCTTACGGCCAGATGGCAACTGGTGCAAAAATAGCCTTTGTCGGTAAATCGAGCTACCGTCCCCGAAGCATCAGGAGTCACATGGCAGTCAATACAATCCGTCAGGCTTGCCTGCTTATCGCGAATACCCTGCTGTACGGTTTTATCGCGTTGATGCAGCAACATTGTCATATGCTCTCTACGCATTTCTTCGACTGGCGCGACGCAGGCCTCGCCCTTTGGCGTAGGCACGATATTACCCTCTGCATCCCGGACCGGGCTACTATATCCGGCGGCTGATAATCCAAAAGACCATCCCAGGCATAGGATCAGTAATATTTTTGCTGCTCGATACACGGGACAGGCTCCAGCGATCAATGGTTGCCCATTGCCATATCGATGTAGCCGGTCGGGCAAACATCAGCACATATATGGCAACCAATACAACGTGAATAGTCTGTATCCACGTAGCGCCCCATGGTTTTCTTATCCTTTTTGACCCTGAATACTGCATCCTGTGGGCAGTAGATAACGCAGTTGTCGCACTCGAAGCACATGCCGCAACTCATGCAGCGATCGGCTTCGGCAATCGCCTGTTCTTCGGTGAGTGGTACGATACGGTCCTGGAAGTGACCCAGAACCGCGTCTGCCTCCGGCACATTCTGCTCGCGCTCTATTCGGGGTGTATAAGCAAAATGGCTGAGAAACAATCTATCCGAAGAAATAATTTCCTTCTCGGAACGGTCTTCATAGTTATGTATCGCATAGTTTGAACTATCGGTGCCGCGATCATCGCCAGGGGTTTCAAAATCGTCCGGGGCCAGCTCGACTTCCTGTAGCTTGTTAAGCAATTTAAAATGATGTACATCGACCTTTGGGCGTTTTTTCACATCCTGGCCATTCATATAGGCATCAACCGACTCTGCGCAAATCGACGCCTGGCCTATTGCGGTGGTGAGCAGGTGAGGTCTAACGATGTCACCCGCGACGAAATGACCTTCGCGATCCGGTACGCGAAAATACGCATCCGCATCGATCAGGCCTTTACCGTTATCCAGTTCTTCGAGCCCTTCCAAATCGCCGGACTGACCGATTGCAGAGACGATCAGGTCACAGTCGATGATGTAATCGGTTCCTTCGATCGCTATTGGGCGCTCACCATCCATCGTGCACTTGCACATTTTAATAGCGATAGCCCGGCCTTCTTTATCGACCAGTACTTCGACAGGCATGACGCCATCGTGGATACTCACGCCTTCACGAAGCGCATCTTCTACTTCATGCTCGGAGGCTGTCATTCCCTCACGTGTAAACAACGAGGTGAGGGTGACTTCGGCGCCATCACGCGCCGCGGCATAGGCCGAGTCGTGCGCTACGAACCCTCCGATAACGTATTCTGGTTGTTCCTCTTTCGGTAGTTGATCGATTTTACCGAGGCGTCGTGCAACCGATACCACGTCTATGGAAGTATCGCCACCGCCGACACAAACCACCCGGTTGGCGGTCACCTGCAGGGTGCCTTTGTTGAAGGCTTCTAAAAATGCGACGCCGGAAACACAATTGGGGGCATCGGAATTCTTCACCGGCAATGCTCGACCCACCTTGCATCCGAGCGCCCAGATGATTGCGTCAAAATCCTGTTCCAGTTCTTCGATCGAGATATCCGTACCGATCCGGGTGTCGAGCACCGTTTCGATACCGCCCATATCTAAAATCCGCTGGATTTCGTGGTCGAGAAATTCTCGTGGTGTGCGGTATCCCGGGATGCCGTAGCGGAACATCCCGCCCAATTCCGCGTGATCGTCGTAAATAACGCTTTCATGGCCTTTACGCCGTAGCTGGTAAGCCGCCGCCAGACCCGCCGGGCCGCCGCCGATAATAGCCACTTTCTTGCCGCTTAGAGCTGCACTGTTGTCGAAACCGAAACCAGCCTCGTGTGCACTGTCGCCGATATATTGTTCTACCGCGTTGATACCAACGTAGGCTTCGACCTGGCTGCGGTTACATCCATCCTGGCAGGGCGCCGGACACACTCGACCCATCATGCTCGGGAACGGATTGGCCTCGGTGGAGCGCCTAAAAGCGTATTCCTGCATGCTCATACCCTGCGGTGGTTTTTCGATTCCACGTACGATGTCGAGCCAGCCACGGATGTCTTCTCCGGAAGGACAACTGCCCTGGCAAGGCGGTGTGCGGTGCACATAGGTGGGACACTTGGGTGAAGTATCCTCGTTGAAAATATCCTCCTCGAGGCTACGGTATTTGGTATCGCCATCGACGTATTTTCTAAACGTAAGCCGGGTTTCCACGTCTTTGCTCGATGCTGCCATTTAATGCCCCTGAAAATTCATTCTATTTCCTGTTCATCTGACTGCTGACCCGTCAGAACCAATGCATTACTTACCAGTTGATGCAGGCTCACGATCATATCCATGCCCATACCATAAACCGGTAAAATCTTACTGAACTGGGACTTGCAGATTGCGCAAATTGCAGCCATATGCGTCACCCCATTTTCTTCAACGACATTTTTTAGCGCGGTCATTCTCGGCATGGCGCCTTTGACGCGTACCTCGATCAAATCGTCGGTGAGCAGTCCACCGCCTCCACCACAGCAAAAGGTAGCCTCGTGAATCGTTTCCGGCGCCATATCGACAAAGTTATTACAAACTGCCCGGATGATGTCGCGTGGTATTGAGAACTGACCACCGGGAATTTTGCCCATGCGCGATGCGCGTGCAATATTGCACGAATCGTGGAAGGTGACGGTCATCCAGTCATTTTGCGAGGCATCCAGGTTCAATTTCCCGCGCTCGATTAAATCATGGGTAAATTCGCAAATATGCTGCGGAATCGGATAATTTTGATCGAGAAAATCGAACGGCCCGGCGAGGGTATGGAGATAGTTGTAGGCGACGCGCCAGGCGTGGCCACACTCGCCAAATACGATACGCCTCACCCCCAGGTCGATTGCCGCTTCACGGATGCGCAGTGCAATTTTGCGCATACTGTCATGGTTGCCGATGAACAGGCCAAAATTGGCGGCTTCGGACGCTTTTGAACTCAGAGTCCAGCTCACCCCTGATTCGTGGAATACTTTGGCATAGCCGATCAGGCCATCGACATGCGGTTCGGCGAAAAAATCTGCCGAAGGTGTAACCAGCAAGATATCCGAACCCACCTGGTCGAGGGGCAATTTTACCGCCACACCCGTCTCGTCTTCGATGTCTTCCTCCAGTCCTTCCAGGGTGTTGAGCAGAGCGGGTTCGGGCAGGCCGAGATTATTACCTATTTGGTGAACCTTGGAGATAATTTCATTGCTGTATTTTTGGCCGAGTCCAATTCTGGCCATGATATCGCGTGCGGCCATAGTGATTTCGGCGGTATCGATTCCAAACGGACAAAACACCGAGCAACGTCGGCATTCGGAGCACTGGTGGTAATAGTTATACCAGTCATCCAGTACCGATTTATTCATTTCCTGTCCACCGATTAACCAGTCCAGCCCCAGCTTGCTGAGAAATTTACCGGCCGGAGTATGATATTTACGATACACACTGCGGAATAAATCCTGCCGGGCCACCGGCATATTCTTGGGGTCAGACGATCCGAGGTAATAATGGCACTTATCGGTACAGGCGCCGCACTTGACACAGGAATCCAGAAACACCCGTAGGGCGCGTGATTGTTCGACGACTTCGCCAATCGCGTCTATGGCTTTCTGCTCCCAGTTGTCGACCAGTTCACCGGGAAAACCGAGAGCCTGCTGGTGCTCGGGTTTGGCGACAAAGGGACCCTCGGCTTTCATCGCGTCGGGCGAGATCATCGGCGTGTGAATATGCCTGAACAGCTCCGGGGTTGCGAATTCGACGCTAGCCATGCTTGCCCCTGCTATCGGTGGCGTCAACCGGCGGTGGCTGGTTAAACTTGAAGGCTTGCTGTGGTTGCTCCCTGGCATTGTCAATCTGGTTGAGAGTAGGGCTAAAGAACACGCCGGGTGCGTGCAGTAGCTTGCTGAAAGGAAAAACCACTAGCAGTAGTGCGACCAGAAGCAGGTGCAGGATGAGTAGTGAGCTTGACGGAAACGGTGGAATTTCGAACCCAACCAAACCAATAAAATAGTTTTGCACCGCGATAATGTCAGTACGAAAAAACAATTGCATCAGTAGCCCACTCAAGCCAATGGTGATCAACATGATCAGCATCAGGTAATCCGACGGAGACGAGATATACCGTACCCGATCAACCACAAAACGCCTCAGTAACAAGCCCGACAAACCGATTAACATCGGATAGGCGGCATATTTACCGAATGGCTGGATCAGGGTTACCCAGGCCCAGGGCTGATCCTGGAAATAGCGAAAGTGTCGAGCCAATACCAACAACAACGAAAAATGGAACATCCAGCCGAAGATCCAGATCCATTTATTCGACTTGAACAGACTCTCGAACAGGACGGCTTCGCGCAACATGCGCAATACCACACCCGACGCAGTGGTAGGTGCCGGGGTAACCGGAATTTTTAGCGGCGTCTCACTCCGCCAATACTGGCGAATCTTGTAGGCAAGCCCCAGGGTGATAACTGCTGTCGCGAACCAGAAGGTGACAGCGAAAAACAAATCCATTCAATTCACCTTCAACCCGGCCGGATTAATAACTCTGGTGATTCTGTTATACGCAGCCGGTAGGCTTGGGTAAGCCTGCATATTTACAGGCCTGTTTGGCGGGACCATAAGGGAATAATTCGTATAGATATTTGCTATTACCCTTATCCTTGCCCAGTCGCTTACCGATCGCCTTGGTGAGCACGCGAACCGCGGGCGCTATCTGGTATTCTTCATAGTATTCACGCAGGAAATTGATCACTTCCCAGTGCCCATCGGCAAGCTCTGCGCCATCTGCTGAAGCCATAGCCTCGGCTAAATCAGGGGCCCAGTCGCTCAGGTTAGCAAGGTAACCTTCTTCGTCGGTTTCGTAGCTATTGCCGTTTACCTCTAATGACATGATTTTCTCCAAATATATCTCAGTATACTCTGTGAATTTACATTAAAAAAGTGTTATAACCAGTTCTGAATTCTATCATTTTCAGTGACCAGTTTCACGAATCCGGAGTAATCGACCAGGGTAATTTGATCGATCACGCGATCCGCAGGCAAGCCCCTTGCCCTCAGGTCTTCGCCCAGTGCATATACCCGGATGCCGGACTTTATCGCGCTGATAAGACGTTCCGATACACTGGTATTTGATAGTGCAGCGACCACGCCATCCTCGATCAACAAAATACTGCCGTCGGTATTGCACAGGGACAGGCAGGTATCCAGCGAATTGCGTTCGAATGGGGACTTGTTGACGGTATGCAGGGTTGCCATGGTTATCGTCCGCTTAGAAATTTAACAACACATCGGCGGAATCGATCACGTCAGCCAATTGCTTCCGGGACACGAGCCGGATCGAACTCTTCTCGTTCCCGTCGTCGTCTTCATCTTCGTAAACCAGTTCCTGTAGATCTTCAATACTCAGGCCACGCTGTTCCAGGGATTCCTGGTCGACGTATATTTCGGTGATATCGTAATCACCCAGTGCCCCATAGGTCCTGGAGAAGTTCTTCATGCCTATACCCTCTGGATCCTGGTTCTTGGTCAACTGATAAACGCCATCGTCCATAAATACCAGTTTTACTTCCTGGTCGAAGGCTGCGCCTATCAATACGACTTCAAGCGATTCGAGCGCGTAAATCGTCCCATAGGGTGCTTTTCGGTTGATATACACAAAGGATTTGATCTGGCTCATATCAATCCCCGAATACTATCAGGCGATCCGAAGTAACAGCTGCTTCGATCAATTGGCCGAGACCCGAAATCTGAAATCCTGGCGCGATATTGGCGAACTTCTTACCGTGGCGTTTCGACTCCTTTTCGTCCATAACACCTCGACGCTGAGCCGCAGCGATACAAACCACCATATCGAGTTCATATTGCTCTGCCAGTTCGGACCACAATGCCTGAAGGTTTCTGTCATCCTGCGGTGGGGCTCCCATCATCGTGCCATTATTCACCCCGTCGTGATAAAAAAACACCCGATGGATTTCGTGACCATTTTCGAGCGCCGCAAGGGTAAAGCGATATGCGCTATCCGAGGCTTGATGGGTGAAGGGCCCAGTATTGACCTGAATGGTAAATTTCATTGCCAGGGTGTTACTAGAATCTAATGTGGGTCGATGCGTTCAGGCTATTTCTTGCCCCACGCCAATTGTCGATATGAAACTTGGTAAAAGGTAACCCCGTGAGTTCGAAGAACCGGGTCCAGCCGATCCGTTCGATCCAGTCGTTGATACGTTCCCAGTCTTTGGCATCTTCCTTATAGGTATTCAGAATCTTTTTTACGATTGCGGTTGCTTCGGGCCAACGTGGCGGATTATTCGGGATACCGGCTGCGACCAGCTTTTGGAAGGTCGGCTTGCCGCGCGCGTTGGAATGATTGCCGCCAACCCAGATGGCCAGCTTCGAATGTTCGGCATCGTTGATCTGCATCGGGGGGCAGGGTGGGTAACAGGCGCCACAGCAAATACATTTCTTTTCGTCTACTTCGAGCGACGGCTTGCCGTTGACCATTGCCGGCCTGATCGCCGCGACCGGGCAGCGCGCCACCACGGATGGTCGTTCGCACACATTGGCAACCAGGTCGTGATTGATTTTCGGTGGCTTGGTATGTTGAACATTGATCGCTATATCACCCTGGCCACCGCAATTGATCTGGCAGCAGGAAGTCGTGATATGAACCCGGTTCGGCATATTCCAGTTTTTGAATTCATCGATCAATTCATCCATCATCGCCTTTACCACACCCGAAGCATCGGTTCCCGGGATATCGCAATGCAACCAGCCCTGGGTATGCGCAATGCTGGTGACCGAATTCTTCGTACCACCGACGACAAACCCATTCGAAGTCAATGCATCGATCAGGGGTTGCACGCGTTCCTCTTCGGTGACGAAAAATTCCAGATTGCTGCGCATGGTAAAGTGAATATGGCCATCGGCGTATTGGTCAGCAATATCGCACAGAGTACGCAGGCTAAACACGTCGAGGATTCGCTGCGTGGCTACCTTGACGGTATAAATCGCATCGCCGCCGTGGGCAACGTGTTTGAGCACGCCCGGTTGCGGGTCTTCGTGATAAGCCCAGTTGCCGTAATGTTTACGCATCATCGGATGCATATTTTTGAATCCGTCGGGGCAACCCGATTCGATCGGCAGGCGAGGAGTTTCAGCCATAAATAGTATCCCTATGTGTTAAATCGAGGGTCGTGCTTTGGTCTTATCGGCCCTGGAATCGAACCATTTCTTCGCTTCTGCATCCCAGTCGTCGAGACGCACGTAAGAACTCTGGCGCGGACTATCGATCATATTCGGATCAACCTCGATACCGATCCCTTCGAGGAAATTGGGTAGACCGATGCGTTCGATCATTTCTCCGCAGCGTTCGTGCTCTAAAGCGTTTTCCGACCAGAAGTCGATCACCTCTTCGGCCATTTCGGTGAGCTTTTCAAAATCCTGATCGGTTTTAAGCGGCATAAATGGCACGATTACGGTTCCCATCAGGTCGCCGATTTTGAGCGTGCGCTTACCGCCGATACAAATTGTTGCACCTTTATCCAGGCCCGGAGAAAGAGCCTTGGGTAAAGCGTTAAGGCAGTGCATACACCGCACGCAGTTGCGATTATCGACCTCGAGGGTATCGTCGTCGTTGATTTTTAATGCCTTGGTTGGGCAACGGGACACAATATTCTCGTTGATATAGTCATGTCCTTTCAACTTGATATAAGCCTTAAATGCTTCCTGATCCACGCGCATATCGTCACGCCAGGTGCCGATAATGGCAAAGTCCGAGCGTTCGATGGCATTCTGGCAATCGTTACCACAGCCTGATATTTTGAATTTAAACTTGTAAGGCAGCGCGGGACGGTGGATATCGTCGGTGAAGTTATTGATCACAGTGCGATGAATGCGCTGTTCATCCAGGCAGGACTGCTCGCACCTGGCGGCACCGATACAGGACATCGAGGTACGCACATCGGGGCCGGCACCGCCGAGATCGAAACCATATTCGTTTATTTCGTCGAAAAAACTCTGCGTACCCTTGGTCGTGGTACCGATAAACATGATATTTCCGGTCTGACCGTGAAACGTGATCAGTCCGGAACCGTATTTTTCCCAGCTATCGGCGAGTTTTCTCAGTGTGTCGGTAGTGTAATGATTGCCGGCAGGTGGCTGCACGCGAAGGGTATGAAATTCTTTCGATTCTGGAAATTTGTCGGCAACTTCTGAAAAACGCGGGATGACCCCTGCGCCATAACCATAGATTGAAACCGTACCGCCTTTCCAGTACCCCTTTCGAGTTTCATACGAATGCTCGAGTTGTCCTAGCAGACTATTGGCGACGCCGTTGATGCGCTGATCAGGGTGCTGGTCGCGCAATCGCTTGATACCGCTGATAAAACTGGGCCAGGGTCCATTCTCGAGTTCGTCGAGCATCGGCGTATCATGTTTGTCCATCGGTATTCTCTCCCGTTAAGACTTCCCAGGTTCAATTCGCGCATTCAGCCACGCGCTTTTTAGCGAATTATCGCTAATGCAACACAGCTTAGACTGTGCCATATAATCCCACCATTCATCTGATGGGGGGGAGTATTCCTGTGTGCTTACCCCGATAGAGATATACCTCGACCGGGGCTCAAATCGTTAGGATTTAACGATTGGAATTTAAAGTCTAATTCAAACCAAATGCAAGCTTTCAAATTATCCAGTCGATCCGATTTCGACACCTGGTCGAAGTGGAAACTATCGCTTTATTCACCCGATCGAATCGAGCGTTTGCGCAAGCTGATTGAAATTAGCCCTGACGAGCCGTTGCAGCCAAAGCCACGCGCGAAATTGCGACAAAATATCAATGATTTCAATTTTGCCTTATATCGAATTAACGATTCTGATAATTTCGATTTAGCTGCCCTATCGCGGCTCGGCAGGCTATTTGGCCTGTCACAACTGGATGCCAATCTGTGTGCCGAAGACGACCGTATTACGATTATTACCGATCGCTCGGGCCAGGATGACGCAGACCATCGGCGAGTCTACTATCGCGCACGGTATTATAGCCGGATCGCATTGACCTGAGAGCACCACATGCTATACCTCAGTGAAGTTTTGATACAAAACCCCGACCTTGAGTCGTTCGATGAATTAAAGCAGGTCATCGTCGAACGGGCGAAGCAGGGTGAAGTGTTTTTTCAAATGGATATTAAACCGCCGTATTTCGATACGCCGCCCAGATGGGAAGATCAACTCGAAGCTGTGTTTAGCTCGGTCAGATAGCATGTACTGGCAGGAAACCGAAGACGACCCGGACACCTACCAAATTTCGAACCAGGTGGTGGATCTGGTATTTGCGATTCAATGCAAGACCCTGCCACTCGATCATGGTAATGCCCTGTACCAGGCCGTGATCGGGTGCATTCCCTGGCTAGGCGATGAATCCCAGGCAGCGATTCATCAAATTCACGTGGCCGAATCGGCGCACGGCTGGAATCGACCAAAGGATCCATCGAGTGAACTGCTCTGGCCCTCGCGCAGGACCCGGCTGGTACTCAGGGTGCCGCAGCATCGGGTGGAAGATTGCCAGACGCTCACCGGCCGGACGCTCGATATCGAGGGTCATGAATTGACTATAGGTCCGGCAAAGCAAAAGCTGCTCAGCAAATTAACCACGATATTCGCCCGTTACGTCGATACCGGTGGCAGCGATCTGGACCAGGAATTCATCCGGAATATGGCCGATATTTTGCAACGGCGGAAAATTCACCTGAACAAAATGATGAGTGGTCTGCTGGTAAAACACAGAACCGATGATGGGTATCTGCTGACGCGTAAGCTGATGCTGGCGGGCCTGAGTATCGAAGACTCGGTTCGATTGCAGCAACAGGGAATAGGTAACAGGCAATTGATGGGAATAGGTATATTCCTGCCACATAAGGGGATAGATGCGATCTAGCGTGGCTAGTACCACTAAGGTGATAGTGACCAGGACAATTAAACAGTCTATATTGAACCGATATTTGCCAGGAGACACTCCGGATGCCCGACAAAAAAGCCCTGATCGCCGAACTGATCGCGATGCAAAAGAAGTTTATCGACTATGAACACGAGCATGGTGTTGAAATGAAAGACTATTTTGCTCCCGCCCCTGGCCATCCACTCGAAGGATACAAGGAGACCTTCACGGAAAAAGCGATGGAACTGGTCGATCTCGCGCACAAGGAAAAGGGATCGCATCGCTAATCTATTTTGTTATCTCCAACTATATCCGCTCCCCGTTAGCAGACGCTCAAATATTTTACCGCTTGTTCCACGTACGGCACCTTGCTGCATATTGCGGATACACAGCAAGCATAAAAAACCCTGCCGAAGCGGGGCTTTCATTACTTCGTCTTAAAAAATTTCCTACTGGCTGGAAAGCAATTTACATGCGACAAACCCGGAACTTAAGCGAATCCTGGCGGATCCCACTGATCCATCATTTTCTGACGAGCGGCATCGAGCCGCTCGGACATCAACGCCGCGAAACGCTTGAACAATTCGTAGCCGAATTTCGGGTCTTCCTCGCAACGCGCCAATATGACGCTGCCGTCAAACTGGAGCAAATCCGAATTTTCCACCGCCCGGGCCTGGAAGCTCCACCGGTAAGGCGGAATTAGCCAGGACCAGCCGAGTATTTGATCTTCGCCCAAAGCTTGCATTTCAAGCGGCGGCCCCATCAGCGCCGGCACCTGGACAGATACTTGCCCATTGCGCAACAGATAGAATTTATCTGCATGCTCTCCATGATGAAACAAGACATCGCCCTTCTTGATCCGCAGCACCGTGGCGGAGTTCGACAGGAACTTCATAAAGCTGCCATCCAGTCCGTTGAAAAATGCATGGTTGACCAGATAATCTTCGATCGACTGCTTACTCATTTCTCTTGTCTCCATAGCCTTAGGTCAGGATAACCATTATCAGGCCCCCGTTGGTACTTTTTATTGATCCATAGCAATAAGAGGATAATTAATCAAAAGGATATAACAAAGGATATATTTATATGATTTCTTAGTGCCTCTTTTGTGTACGAAGCAGGAGTTTTTAGACTGAAAATGAATCACAGTTTCCAGTAAGCAGCCGTTCCAAATTCCGCTAGAAGCGGCTCTTCACGGCACACACCAGCCGTTGAGCCTACGAAAGCAGCAGCAGGTAATCGGTATGCCTGGCGGCTGAGGATCGACTGGATTGGCCGACGGAAAGGGGCAAAGTTCGAGAGTGTCGGGGGGATTCAGTCAGATTTCAAATGTTCCAGGGCCAGCTTCGAAAGAATCAAGTAATATAGGGTTCTTCCAGAGATTTCCGGGAATTATTAAATGCCTGTGTCTGAGAACTATCCCATAAGACTTGCCAGGCGCGTAGACGCCAGGCAAATCGCAATTCTGTCGCGAGACCTGATCGAGACAGGGCTGGGCTGGTCCTGGACCCCGGCGCGCGTGGTTCTCAGTATCAATAGCAAAAACTCCGATGTTATCCTGGCTTACGACAAAAAAACCCTGCAGCTAGCAGGATTCGCGATTATGGAATTTCACCAGCAATACGCCCATCTCAACCTGCTGGCGGTCCGGCCGGAAGTTCAGGGTTGCGGTGTAGGCAAGAGCCTGGTTGTTTGGTTGGAGCAGGTTGCCGTGGTGGCGGGCATCGGTGTTGTGTATCTGGAAACCCCGACCCACAACCGGCAAGCGCGTAACTTCTATCGGCGCTTAGCCTATAAGGAGATTCAATCTGTACCCGGCTATTATCAGGGCAGGCGATCCGCCGTGCGTTTGGCACGGGATCTGTGGCTGACGCCGTGCAGTGAAAATCCCGGGGATAAAACAAAACAGACTCTCACTGCTCAGACGGGTCTCGATCCGCATATATTTTCAGCTCTCAACTTCTCTGGATTTTTACCACCGCCCATAATCGGACCAGGTGAATCCGTTAACGGCATAATCAATTTGCGCTACAGCCACGCTGAAAGCGAAAGGCAGCTTCCACATAGCAGTCGTTCCAGTTATTCATGGGCCCTTGCCAAATTGACTGGTTTGTCGTTCTATATCCGGTAATTTCCAACTTCCGTACACCCCGATAAATGCGTTTCAATCAGATTATAAATAGTACGCATCTTCGCAATGTTTGGTTAGTTGTCGATTATGGCCCAGGAGTCTTGCCCACATGCATCATTGTATGTTGCTGGCCAGGCGTTCAAGTATCGACCATCGCTGCGATCCGGGCATCGCGGGTTCGTTAAATTAATATAGGTGGTCGGACACAGTTCAAAGACGAATTCCATGACAAGCGCAGACAAAAAGCTTCCTCAAAAATCGAGCAAGGCCGCAATTGACGCGTTTCTAGAAAAAGTCAGTTCAACCCCGGTTACCAAGTCTGCCGGGGAGCGCGGGCGTTTGATATTTGCGATGGACGCAACTGCCAGTCGAGAACCCACCTGGGACCGGGCCTGTCATATTCAGGGCGAGATGTTCAAGGAAACAGCTGCTCTCGGCGGTTTGGATATTCAGCTTTGCTACTACCGTGGATTTGGTGAATTTAAAGCCAGTCAGTGGCTGTCTTCTTCGGATGAGTTGCTAAAACGCATAACAAGTGTATCTTGCCGGGGTGGTTATACGCAGATTGAAAAAGTACTGCATCACGCGATAAAGCAGACAAAACAAAAGAAAGTTCAGGCGCTCGTGTTTGTTGGCGACTGCATGGAAGAAGACGTAGACCAGGTGTGCCAGTTGGCGGGTGAGTTGGGAATGCTCGGTGTGCCCGCTTTCCTGTTTCATGAAGGAGCAGAGCCTGTGGCACAACGGGCGTTTAAGCAGATCGCGCGGTTAACCGGTGGTGCCTATTGTTCCTTCGACGCCACGAGCGCCGGACAATTGCGCGACCTGTTGAGAGCAGTTGCCGTCTATGCAGCTGGCGGTCAGTCTGCATTGCAAGATTTCAGTAAAGATCGCAGCGAGGTGGTGCGGAAACTAACGCGCCAGTTGGGCAAGGACTGACCCATGATACGGCTGTTACTTTTACTTGGCGTTGCGGCAGTATTGTTCATATTTATCCGTTGGTTATTTCGCCAACCCCGTAGTGTTTACTGGCAAGGGATAGCAATCCTGCTAGCGATAGGACTGTTACTGATGGTTGCTACTGGTCGGGCGCATTGGCTGACAGCGGTATTTGCCGCATTTCTACCGTTTATACGAGCCATTCTTGCTTTGCTCAGCAGTATTCCGCTCCTCAAACGTGTGCTGGCTGGTATGGGCACTGCACAATCAGCGGCGGAACCGAGTGGCGGGCAAACATCTTCCGTGCAAAGTAGATATATACGCATGAGCCTGGCACACGATTCAGGAGACATCAATGGAGAGATTTTAGAAGGACAGTTCAAGGGCCGGGCGCTCAAGCAACTGAGTCTTGAAGAGTTGCTGCAACTGTTGCGCGAATGTCAGGAGGACGAAGAGTCCGTTGCCTTGCTACAGGCATATCTCGACCGGGTGTATGAGGACGAATGGCGACAACAAGCTGGCGCACACGGGCAACAGGAGACATTCAGCGGATCGGGCGAGATGTCACGCGAAGAGGCGCTGCAAATATTAGGCATATCATCAGACGCCAGCGAAGAGGAGATTATCGACGCACATCGGCGGCTGATGCAAAAACTACATCCGGACCGTGGCGGATCTGCTTATCTCGCGGCGAAGATTAATCTGGCAAAAGAGACGTTACTGGCCAGGTAGAGTTTTCCTGGTGCAAAGTGCAATCAAATTCTACGCATGATTGCCTCCTGATATTGTTGCCATTAACATGGCTTAAATCAGGCTGGAAATCCACTTATAGCGCTGTCCGATTTTCCGGGGCCACCTCTGAAGGTTGGGATGCGTGGGTGAATAATCCGCTATACTTTCCATACTTGGTTATACTTTCGATACCCAACTCCAGATTACGACTTATGGCCGAAGAATACCGCGACAAAGCGCTGCAATATCACCTGAAGCCAACGCCCGGCAAGCTGCGGATCGAAGCGACTACACCGCTCACTTCGGCGCAGGATCTGGCGCTGGCATACTCCCCCGGGGTCGCCTATCCCTGCGAAGAAATCGCCGAAAATCCACTCGCTGCTCGTCTGTACACCGCGAAGGCTAATTTGATTGGAGTAGTTACTAATGGAACCGCGGTACTCGGTCTCGGCGATATCGGCAGTCTCGCCTCCAAGCCGGTGATGGAGGGGAAGGCGATACTGTTCAAACGGTTTGCCGGCATCGACGTTTTCGATATAGAGATCAACGAGTCGGATCCGCATTTACTGGCCGAAACGATCGCACGACTGGAGCCAACATTCGGCGGCATTAACCTGGAAGATATCAAGGCGCCGGATTGCTTTTACATCGAAAAGTACCTACGTGAACGTCTATCGATACCGGTATTTCACGACGACCAGCACGGCACCGCCATCGTTGTTGCAGCAGCAATGAAAAGTGCGTTAGAAGTGGTAGGCAAAGATATTACCAGGGTTAAACTAACCGTCTCAGGTGCAGGTGCCGCAGCCATATCCTGCCTGAAATTGCTGGTTGCGATGGGCCTGGATAAGAACAACTTGATCATATCCGATATAAAAGGCGTCGTTTATCAGGGACGAACCGAATATATGGATGAATACAAGGAGGCTTTTGCCAGAGATACATCCATGAGGACGTTGAGCGAAGCTATTGTCGGTGCCGATGTTTTTCTGGGCCTGTCAGCGGGCAATATTCTCACACCAGAAATGGTCGATTCGATGGCTGAAAAGCCAATCGTATTTGCATTGGCGAATCCAGTGCCGGAAATTAATCCGGACGAAGTAAAAAAAGTACGCCCCGACGCGGTGGTAGCGACCGGCCGTTCCGATTATCCCAATCAGGTTAACAACGTGTTGTGCTTTCCATTTTCGTTTCGCGGTGCTTTAGATGTGGGTGCCACTGAAATCAACGAAGCGATGAAAATAGCCTGCGTGGATGCCATTTCGAGGCTTGCGCGTGCCGGAACCAGTGACGTGGTTGCCAATGCCTATCACGGGGAGTCGCTGACCTTTGGCCCCGATTATCTAATCCCCAAACCGTTTGACCAGCGTTTGATTCTGGAAATTGCACCGGCAGTGGCAATAGCAGCAATGGATTCCGGCGTCGCACAACAACCGATTGAGGATATGGACGCCTACCGACAGAAGTTGAACACATTCGTTTTTCGGTCTGGTTTATTTATGAAACCTGTGTTCGATATGGCGCGTGAAAATCCCCGCAGAGTGGCCTTTGCCGAAGGCGAAAATATTACGGTTTTGCAGGCAGTCGATAACATTGTTCTTGAAAAACTTTGCTATCCAGTAGTATTGGGCCGACTCGAAGTGATTAATCGACTGATCTCTGAAAATGGATTAAACATAAAACCAGGCGAGGATTTTGAAGTATTCGATTACCAGGACGACGAAAGCTGGTGGTCGGAATACCATTCGATCACCGAGCGTCAGGGAAAAACGGTTTCCGAAGCACGTGAGCTGGTGCGCAACAATACTACGATACAGGCCGCCATGATGGTCAAGATGGGTAAGGCAGATACGATGATCTGTGGAACTATAGGGCGCTTCCACCGTCATCTTGATAGGTTACTGAGTGTTTCACAACAGGGCGATGGATTAAATCAGGTGTCTTCCCTGAGCGGACTCATTCTCAGTGAGAATACTTTTTTTATCTGTGATACTCAGGTCACTCCAAATCCTTCGGCCGAGGCGATAGCAAAAATGACGATCAGTGCGGCCGAAGAGGTAAAACGGTTCGGTATAAAACCCAGGGCGGCATTACTGTCGCATTCCAATTTTGGCAGCCGCGATTCGGCCTCATCCCAAAAAATGCGCGATGCCCTGAAGTTGATCAAAGCGCTTGATCCGGATTTGATGGTCGAGGGTGAAATGCACGCTGACTCGGCCATGTCGCCTACTATCAGAAGCAGGTTATTCCTCAATTCAAATCTGGAAGGCATTGCCAATTTACTTATCATGCCGAATCTGGACGCTGCCAATATTACTGACAACATGATAAAGGTCGTGGGCCGCGGTGTTTCAATCGGACCAATTCTCCTCGGATGCCATATCGCGGCACATATCGCCACCCCGAGTACCAGCGTACGGGGCCTGGTTAATTTGACTGCAATTGCGGCTGCCCGCTGCGATACAAAAGAGTAATGGACTAATGGACAGCCAGTATTATTTAACAGCCGTAAGGTAGGCAGGCGCGAATATGCTTTTTGTGATCGCACTGTTGGCCGCTTTGGCATTCTTCCTGTTCCTCACTCTGGGCGTCGCCAAAGACCCACAAAAAAGAAAGTATTTTTACCTGTACCTGCTGGTAGATATCTGGCTGACCAGTGTGTTTATTTATTTGATTTACGAAGCGGTGATCGATTGATCACCCATTGATCGGGATTTTTATATCCGGATAAAAGATATAATCGCCGCCACCGGCTGAACTATGACAGTAGATACATGCTTTATTTTGATCTCTGGTTTTTCCCTTCCAAATCTTGCCGGCCAGCTGGGTGATTTTGCCTTCGCCTGTTTTTTGGAAAAGTCGGCCGTCTGGCTTATATTTCGCCCAGAACCAGTTCTGATTATCCTCGTCGTATCCACTTTCCCTTTGGTACATGATGGTGATCGACGAAAGATACCTGGAGCGGTTGAGTGTGACCGACTCCACTGAAACATCGTCGCCATCGTAGTTTTTTTTCACCACAATAAATCCGTCATGATTATTGACCTTGATGTTTCTATACACGAGTTCAAGCACCATGCCGTGTGGCTTCGCCCCGCCGAAGAATGGTTCTTGTTTAGCTGCATTTGCCCCGACCATTCGTTCGGCCTCCATAACCCGCCAAACTTTGTCGGCATAAGCAATATCTGCCTTGCTCCCCACTGGAGGCACAACATTCGGATCCACGTTATTTTTTACTTCATAGACGCTACATGCATACAACGAAGTCACGACCAGGCAGCCGCTAAAAAGTTTTAACAATGTCATATATCGAACCTTATCTTGCCAGCTTAGTTGTTTAATCGAGGCCACTGTGCCCTGATTTCAATCGATGATCAACCCATGACTGCATTTATACCTTAATCTTATCCAGTGAGTTTGTTTAACATCGACTCGAATTCATGCCGATCCATTTCTGTTGCACCAAGCGAGGTTAAATGCTCGGTCGGTAACTGGCAGTCAATTAATCGATAAGCACCAGAATCAACCAGGTATTTGAGACAAAGTTTGGAGGTGCTGGTTTCCAGGCTAAACATCGACTCACCGAAAAATACCTTGCCCAGAGATATCCCGTACAGGCCTCCAACCAGTTCGTTATCATGATTCCAGCACTCCCATGAGTGAGCCAAACCGGCCTGGTGCATAGCCAGGTATGCGTCAATCATTTCATCTACGATCCAGGTATCTGCCTGATTGTCTCTCGGAGCGGCACATTTCTCGATTACGGCTTTAAAATCCTGATTATGTGTCAGTTGATAACGGTTTTGACGCGATAGTTTGATCAGGTTTTTGCTCTGATGAAAATTCTCGGGCAACAGGACAACCCGAGGCGCCGGCGACCACCACAATATCGGTTCGTTATGGCTGAACCAGGGAAATATACCCTGACGATAAGCAACGAGTAACCAGTCAATACTGAGTTTTCCACCGGCGGCAAGCAAGCCGCTGGGCTCGTCCAGTGCTTTGCGGGTATCCGGGAAGTAGGGCGCTTTAGTGGGGTCGAGCCAGGGAATCATCGGTGGATAGGTTACAGATAATCGCCAAATTCATCAGTTTACCCGCTTTAGCCCTTTCGATACGGCGAGTGTTGCATTAACTGGGACTGATAAGTGTCAATGTGTCGCCGTTCCTGTTGCAAAAAGCGGGCAATCGATTGTCGAAATTCTGGTTGCGCAATCCAGTGACCAGACCAGGTTTTAGTCGGTAAAAAACCTCGGCTCAATTTGTGTTCACCCTGAGCACCAGGGTCAAACCAGCCGAGCTGGTTTTCGATACAGTAGTCGATTCCCTGGTAATAGCAGCATTCGAAATGCAAATGGTGCGTATAGCCTTCACACCCCCAAACTCTGCCGTACAGGTGGCTGTTGCTACGAAAAAACAACGAAGTTGCGATGATTCGACCCTGGTCTCGAACCAGGACTACCAGCACCTGATGTTTTAGTACTTTACCCAGGTGCTGGAAAAACTCGCGGGTGAAGGTTGCTGTTCCATATTTCCGATCATAAATGCTGGCGTATAATTGGTGAACTCCGTTCCAATCGGCTTCACTGAGGTCGCTACCTTCGTGCATACGGATATCAAAACCTTGTTGTTGCGCCTTAAGACGCTCCTTGCGGATGTTTTTGCGTTTGCGTGAATTTAATGTGGCCAGGAATGCGTCAAAGTTTTCATATCCATGGTTTTCCCAGTGAAACTGAATATCGCAGCGAGGCAGAATGTCCTGGCTTTCAAGGCTTTTCAATATCGACAGCTGCGGAAACAGGATGTGCCAGGAACTCAAAGCGTGGTTTTCACAAAACCCAATGGCGGCCTGACACAGTTGCAGCCTCAGGCGATCGACAGACTCCGCGTCCGATACCAGCGATTGATTGATCAGGAAGCGCGGCCCGGTCACAGGTGTATAGGGAATTGCGCTGACCAGCTTTGGATAATATTCGAGTCCGCTTCGATGGTAAGCCTGTACCCATGCATGATCGAATACTAACTCGCCGTAAGAATTGGTTTTGATATAGCAGGCTAGCGCAGCCAGTAACTGTGTGTTTTCGCGAATTAAAAAATAAACCGGGTGCCAGCCAAAGGGTTCGAGACAGTCAAATTCTTCGAGGCCGTAAAGGAAAGCGTGCCGCGTGAATGGGTAGTCTGTGTCACCCAGTAAATCCCATTCCGACTCATTGACTTCCGATAAGCTATTGCATATATCGACTTGCAAATGTGTCCCTTAAGTACCCTTGGAATCGAGGTATTTTTCAGCATCGAGCGCAGCCATGCAACCGCTGCCTGCCGATGTGATCGCCTGGCGATAAACATGATCCATCACATCGCCGGCCGCAAACACGCCTTCCAGGCTAGTCGCGGTGGCATTGCCGTCAGTACCTCCGTTAACAGTAATATATCCATTCACCCTATCCAGTTGACCGGCAAAAATATCGGTATTGGGCCGGTGGCCGATGGCGATAAATATTCCCGATAATGCCAGCTCTTTGGTGCTGTCGTCCTTTACATTGCGAATGCGTAAGCCCGTAACGCCGGATTCGTCGCCCAGGGCTTCGTCAAAACGACTAAACCATTCAATCGAAACATTTCCATTTTTTTCTTTTTCGAACAATTTATCCTGCAATATTTTTTCGGCGCGAAGCTCATCGCGGCGATGTACCAGCGTGACATGGCTGGCGATATTCGACAGGTAGAGAGCCTCTTCGACAGCCGTGCTGCCACCCCCGATCACCGCTACATTTTGACCCTTGAAGAAAAATCCGTCGCAGGTCGCACAGGCCGAAATCCCTTTGCCATGAAATTTTTCTTCAGAGGGCTCGCCGAGATACATCGCACTCGCACCAGTAGCGATGATCAAAGCATCACAGGTATATTCACCACTATCACCGACCAGGCGTCGTGGCGATTCGTTCAGGTATACGGTATGAATATGGTCGAACACGATTTCTGTATCGAAGCGTTCGGCATGTTGTCGCATACGCTGCATGAGCGCCGGACCGGTTAAGCCCTCGAAATCACCCGGCCAGTTGTCCACATCGGTTGTCGTCATCAATTGGCCACCGGCTTCAAGACCGGTAATCAATAATGGTTTTAGATTGGCGCGCGCGGCGTAAACGGCGGCAGCGTAACCGGCCGGGCCAGAGCCAAGGATAATGGCTCGGCTGTGTTTCTGATCAGGCATAGTGCTTCATGGGTTGGTATCGCCTTAAAAACGAGGGCATATATTAAATCTTCATCGCCTGAAGTAAACCATTAAAAGAACAGGGACTCTCGAAACCGAAATGGATGCACAGGGATAATTTTCAAACCTTTGAAATTTACCGGATGTATATGCGGCTTAATAAATAGTTCGGCATATCCAAATGTTGTATGGCTCACCTATGGCCAGATCATGTAAAATAGAAGAATTCAAAATCACCTAAAAACTTAGTGGCGCAAGCAAAAGCAAAAACCAGGGTCGAAATTCAGGATCAAAAACTGATATTCGCCCAGCACGTTCACCAACGGCTTCGAGAAGCGGGCATGCTGCTTTCCTTTGCAGTGGCTGCTTATATGCTGGTGGCACTCTTAAGTTATGATTCGCAGGATGCATCCTGGTCGCATAGCGGCACCAATAGCGTTATCTTGAATTATGGGGGCGTCGCCGGGGCCTGGATAGCAGACCTTCTGTTTTACCTGTTTGGCTTCCTGTCATTTCTGTTGCCGGTGATGATTTTTTACAACGGTATGATTCTGGTAAAGACCCGTGAATCGAGTCTGGAAGATCGTTACCAGTTGCTGGTGATTCGCTGGAGTGGTTTTGTTTTAACCATGATATCCGGATGTGCAATCGCGAACCTGCATTTCGCTCTCGAACCTGGTGCGATGCCGGCCGATGCGGGTGGCATATTCGGACAGATTACTGGTAATTATTTTTCGCAGGGACTCGGCTTCCTGGGAGCGACTGTTTTACACCTGGCCCTGTTCCTGGCCGGACTGACATTGTTCGCCGGCATTTCGTGGCTTGCACTGGTCGATAATATCGGCAGGTACACGCTGATGCTATTGAGCAAGATTATCGATCAATACTATTTACTCAGCGATCGCATCGAGGGCAATCGTAATCGAACCCAACGGGAACAAATACTGACGGTAAAGAGGAAAAAGCAGGAGAAGCGCAAGCCATTAAAAATTGAACCCGTGGTGCAACATGTTGAACAGAGTGTGCGGGCCGAGAAGGAGAAACAGATCCCGTTGTTTCATAGCGGCAATCAAAAGGGTGCCCGGATTCCACCACTGGCCTTGCTAGATGATCCGAGGCCGGTAAAAACCGGGTATAGCAAATCAGCCCTCGAAGCTATGTCGCAGCAACTGGAATTAAAGTTGCTCGACTTTGGTATCGAAATCCAGGTCGTGTCGGTACATCCAGGCCCTGTTATCACCCGTTTTGAAATCCTCCCGGCACCGGGCGTTAAGGTTAACCAGATTAGTAATCTTGCCAAGGATCTTGCGCGTTCGCTGTCGGTCATCTCGGTTCGGGTGGTAGAAATCATTCCAGGAAAATCAGTCATGGGGCTGGAGATTCCTAATGAGCATCGGGAACTGGTGGTTTTAAGTGAAATTATTCGTTCGCGCAATTTTGACCGTTCACCCTCTCCGTTGACGCTGGCTCTGGGAAAGGACATTAGCGGTAAGGCAGTAGTGGCAGATCTTGCCAAAATGCCGCATTTACTGGTGGCTGGTACTACTGGTTCGGGAAAATCGGTTGCGATCAATGCGATGTTATTGAGTTTGCTCTATAAGGCGACTCCAGACGAAGTACGCCTGATACTGATTGACCCGAAGATGCTGGAGTTAAATATATATGAGGGAATTCCGCATTTGATCGCCCCTGTGGTCACCGATATGAAAGAAGCAGCAAATGCCTTGCGCTGGTGCGTAGCGGAAATGGAACGAAGATACCGGTTGATGGCCACCCTGGGCGTGCGCAATATCTCGGGTTATAACAAAAAAATTCGGGAAGCTCAAAGTGCTGGCAAACCGATCGAGGATCCATTATTCGACAGGAACCAGCTATTGCTGAACCCGGACGCCAAACCGGAGCTCCTCGAAACACTGCCTTACATAGTAGTGGTGGTTGACGAATTTGCCGATATGATCATGGTCGTTGGCAAGAAGGTCGAAGAGTTGATTGCCCGCCTGACACAAAAAGCCCGTGCTTCGGGTCTACACCTGATATTGGCGACACAGAGACCCTCGGTTGACGTCATTACCGGTTTAATCAAGTCTAATATCCCAACCCGCATCGCTTTTCAGGTTTCATCGAAGATTGATTCGCGCACGATCCTCGATCAAATGGGGGCCGAGACCCTGCTGGGTCACGGTGATATGCTGTACCTGCCGCCGGGTACCAGCGTACCGGAGCGAATACACGGTGCCTTTGTCGATGACCATGAAGTACATGCGGTGATCGACGCGATCAAAAAAACCGGCGAACCAAATTACATTTTTAGCATACTGGAGGATTCGTCGCTCCCGGTATTACCCGGCGAAGCAGCTACCGACTCTAGCGGCGCAGAAGCCGATCCGCTGTACGACGAGGCAATCGCAGTCGTGACCGAGACCCGGAAGGCTTCGATTTCGTACGTACAACGCCGATTGAAAATTGGCTATAACCGGGCTGCGCGCATGATCGAAGAAATGGAAGCTGCCGGCGTGGTTTCCATGGTTCAATCCAACGGTAGTCGAGAGGTGCTAGCACCGCCGCCACCCACTATGGACTAAGCGAATTTATAGCATGAAAAAATTAGTGATACTCTTCCTCGTAGTCAGTTACCTGTCCGGGACTGCGTTTGCACAAAGTGCTGAAAGCCGACTCAATGCCGCACTTAAAAGCCTGGATAACCTGACTGCCGACTTCAAACAAACCGTGCTCGATGAAGATAAGCAGGTGGTTCAACAAAGTAGTGGGCGGGTTGCAATACAGCGACCCGGTAAATTTTCGTGGATATATACCACGCCGTACGAGCAGCAAATTATCGCCGATGGGTCCGAATTATGGGTATACGATGTAGACCTGGATCAGGTCACGGTAAAACCGATGGAGTCGGGCCTCGCCGCGGCGCCGATTATGATACTGATGAGGCAACAGGAAATCGGTAAAGAATTCGTTGTCAGCGAAGTGGGCCAACGTAAATTTCTGTACTGGGTTAGGCTCGAACCCAAGACTAAAGATATGGATTATTCGCAGGTTTACATAGGGCTGAAGGATGGTGTAGTCAAGGCGATGGAATTACGCGACAACTTCGGGCAAAGCACGCAAATCGTATTCGAAAATCTAAGACTTAATGTCGTACACAATCCCGATATATTTAGATTTATACCGCCTGAGGGGGTCGATGTCTTTGGTGCCGGTGGCTAACGGGCAATTGCTTGATGGTTACCTGAATCAGCCCTGCTTAATTCGTGAGTGATTTATTCCCAACAGATAAGGGGTTTCATCCGCTCGCGGATCGAATGCGACCGGTCAATCTCGACCAGGTGTTCGGCCAGTCTCATTTATTAGGCAAGGACAAGCCGCTACGCCAGGCAATCGAATCCAACAAATTACACTCCATGCTGTTCTGGGGGCCGCCCGGTACCGGAAAAACCACGATTGCCCGACTGATCGCAGAATATTCCGATGCCAGGTTTTTAAGTTTTTCGGCGGTTCTATCCGGGGTAAAGGACATTCGCGCAGCGATCGAGCAGGCCAGGCAGCATCAGGGGAAAACCGTACTGTTCGTGGACGAGGTACATCGCTTCAACAAATCGCAACAGGATGCATTTTTACCCTACATAGAGGATGGCACTATTTTATTCGTCGGCGCCACCACTGAGAACCCTTCGTTTGAATTGAACAATGCGTTGTTATCCAGAACGCGAACCTATGTGCTCAAACCGATATCATCCGAGGCAATCGAAAAGGTCTTGCGCCGGGCGCTATCCGACGAGGAAAACGGGCTTGGACACATGGGCCTTAAAATCAGCGAAGAAGCCTGCCAAATGTTGGTCAAAGCAGCCGATGGAGATGCGAGGAGAGCCTTAAGCTTCCTGGAAATCACCGCTGACCTGGTCGAATCGAAGCAAATCGATACCGAGCTGGTAGGCAAAGTCGTTGCCCAGGGATTACGTCGATTCGATAACAAAGGCGACCTGTTTTACGAGCAAATTTCAGCATTACACAAGTCGGTACGAGGCTCAGACCCGGATGCTGCGCTCTACTGGTTTTGCCGCATGGTCGATGGTGGCTGCGATCCGGTATACATCGCCCGGCGAGTGGTTCGCATGGCGGTCGAAGATATAGGAATCGCCGACCCCCGGGGCCTGGATATCGCGTTAAACGGCTGGCAAACCTATGAGAGGCTGGGTAGCCCGGAAGGAGAGTTAGCGATCGCACAGGGGATTGTATACCTGGCCTGTGCGGCCAAGAGTAATGCGCTTTACTCCGCGTACCAGATGGCGATGCAGGATGCCCAGGAGTCAAGCCTCGAGGTGCCAAAACACTTACGCAACGCCCCTACTGAATTTATGAAATCGCAGGGCTATGGAGAAGGTTATCGGTATGCCCACGATGAAGCGGATGCATTTGCCGCTGGAGAGCATTATTTTCCTGAGGGTATGGCTGCAAAACAATACTACCAACCGGTTGACCGGGGGCTCGAAATAAAAATTGCTGAAAAACTGAAATATCTGCGCTCAAAAAACAAGGCGGCAAAGGAGTGAATAAACCCTTTTCACAATCCTGCGAAGAGAATCAGGAAGTCATTCTAAATAGCATTTCTCCTTATCTTCAACCAGAAACCAGGGTTTTGGAAATAGGCAGTGGCACAGGCCAACACGCGGTGTATTTTGGTGAAAATATCCCACAACTATACTGGCAATGCTCCGATCTGGCTGAAAACCTGCCAGGTATCAATGTCTGGATCGATGAGGCCAATTTACCTAATCTGGCCAGACCTGTCGAACTTGATGTTTGTTCACATTGGCCCGAGAACAAATACGACGTAATTTTCAGTGCCAATACATTTCATATAATGAACCAGGCACAGGTGGAAGGGTGCATGCGACGCTGTGTAGATTGCCTTGAGCCAGGGGGGTGCCTGATAATTTATGGGCCATTTAATTATAATGGAAGCTATACTTCGACCAGCAATGAAAACTTCGACTCCTGGTTAAAATCACGTGATCCTGAAAGCGGCATTAAACACTTCGAGTGGTTAAACAAACTGGCGCAACGAGGAAATATGCAACTCGTTGACGACATCGCGATGCCAGCCAACAACAGGATATTAATCTGGAAATGCGAAACTTTAGCCGGTTAACCTTGCCTAATTATCGTTTACACGCGTCTACTATATATCAATCATTCCTGAGTATTTTTAATGAATAAAACCATAAAGTTATTACTAATAATAGGCCTGATGTCCTTAACCCAGGCGCTGCCGGCGGGAGAAGCTCGTTGGTATAACACCGAACAGGTCAAACAGGGCAATCTATTATTCCAGCAAAATTGTGCTGTGTGCCATGGAGCGAATGCCGAATTGGTCAAAAACTGGAAACAAAAAGGTATCGATGGGAAATATCCACCACCGCCACTGAATGGCAGTGCGCATACCTGGCACCATCCGCTCGACCAGTTGAAAAAAACAATCCGGCAAGGCGGCGTACAGATTGGCGGGTTGATGCCACCATTTAGCGCTCTGCTGAACGAAGCCGAAATGGATGCAGTAATCGCATATTTTCAGTCCAAATGGCCCGACCAGACATACGCTAAGTGGGCGGATCGATTCGAGGTGGCTGCTACTGATCCTGGTCAGCCCGATATCACTCAATTGTTAAAGTTGCGCCTGGGAATCAACGAGCTTGCCACCCCGGTAGAAACCGAGGTCAAGGGTGTTTATCAGACGCGCTTCGGCAATAAATTTGCTTATTTAATCGAAAACGGACGTTATGTGTTTATCGGCGATATGGTCGATTTACAAAATGGACGAAATTTGACCGAACTGAGCCGACGTGAAGTGGTAAATCAGGAGTTGAGTGTTGTCCCTGCTTCCAGCCTGGCGGTTTTTCCTGCACTGGCTAGCGAAAAAACAATTTTAAACGTTTTTACCGATACTTCCTGCCCTTATTGCCGGAAGCTACACGAGGAAATCGGGTTCTTGCAGGAAGCGGGGATTACGGTACGCTATTTCCCTTATCCGCGAGGGGGAAGCAAGGGGCCGGGTTACCAGACTTTAAAGCAGGTTTGGTGCGCCGACGATAAGGCAGAGGCGATGAGTATTGCCAAGGGGACTAAGGTGGGAGATTTACCTGATACCAGTGACTGTGCTGAAGCGAGCTTCGTCGATGAAGGATTTGAAATGGGCAAGCGACTGGGAATAACCGGGACGCCATCCCTGTTTACCGAAGATGGTGGAAGAATAGTCGGCTACATGCCCTATAAGGAGTTGATTCCAAAACTGTTAAATAATCTTTAGCAAAAGGACCACCACGTCCCGATTTTTTCATCGCCAAAAATTAATGTGTTAATATCCGCGGGGATATTAATACGAGTCGAACGGGCGTGATTACCTTAGTGATATGACAGACAAAAGCAAAGCCGATTCAACCGCTAAGCCTGTCGTTTCGAAGAAACGCAAGTGTCGTGCAGATAAACCTGTGATCACTCCAGTCGAGTACGGCGGACCCAAAGGCAAGGAGCCGACGCGATATGGAGACTGGGAGAAAAATGGCCGGTGTATCGATTTTTGATCAGGATTCTGAATTCAATCAATAACGAATAATCTTTTGCAGCAATTTCTATGAACCTGAACAGCAAGCTCCCGCTCTCACCGCACTTACAAATTTACAAGTTGCCACTGACAGCTGTGTTATCGGTTATCCATCGGGCGACGGGTGTTATCCTCGCGCTCGGTGCCGTGCTGCTCGTGTGGATTTTGACCGTGGCGGCTAACGACGTTGAGGCTTATGGTCGACTGCATCTCCACCTGGCCAGTTGGTATGGGCAGCTATTCCTGCTGGGGCTGACATTTTCACTGTACTTACATTTCTGCAATGGTATTCGTCATCTATTCTGGGATATCGGTATGGGTTTCGAGCTGGAAACCGTGGATAAAACTGCGAAACTCGCGATTGTCGTATCCATCGGGCTCACGATCGCAACCTGGTTGGTTGCCGCTAACCTGGAGTAAGTATTTTGGACCATTTGCGCACACCCCTGTCCCGGGTTAAAGGATTAGGCTCGGCCAGGGAAGGGACTACCCACTTCTGGCGTCAACGTTTAACCGCGTTAATTCTGATCCCGTTAGTACTCTGGTTCGGTTTTAGCCTGGCTTCGATGCCAGTAGATCATGCAACACTGGTAGGATGGATTCAGCAGCCCGCCGTGGCAATTGGGCTGATCCTGTTGATTCTATCGACCTTTTATCATACTCAACTCGGTTTACAGGTAGTCATCGAAGACTATGTATCCACCCATTCGACGCGAACAGCCAGTATTATCGTGGTTAATTTTCTTTGCCTGTCATTCGCCATCATTGGTGTAGTCGCAGTATTAAAAATTTCTTTTGGAGGCTAGCCGATGGCGCAGAAATATAAAATAATCGATCATGCCTACGATGTGGTAATCGTCGGTGCCGGTGGCGCAGGACTGCGGGCTACACTCGGAATGGCGGCAGCGGGACTATCGACGGCCTGTATTACCAAGGTATTCCCGACACGCAGTCATACGGTAGCTGCCCAGGGTGGCATGAGTGCATCGCTCGGCAACATGGGCCCGGATACCTGGCAATGGCATATGTACGATACCGTCAAAGGTTCTGACTGGCTTGGCGATCAGGATGCAATCGAATATATGTGCCGTGAGGCGGTACCGGCGGTGATCGAACTGGAGCACTATGGAGTACCCTTTTCACGCACCGCTGAAGGTAAAATATACCAACGGCCTTTTGGGGGTATGACGACTAATTTCGGTGAGGGTACAGCCCAGCGTACCTGTGCCGCCGCGGATCGTACCGGCCATGCCATATTACATACGCTTTATCAGCAATCGTTGAAACACAAAGCGGAATTTTTTATCGAATATTTTGCCATCGACCTGATCATGGATGATGGCGCCTGTCGGGGCGTCGTAGCCTGGGACCTTGCCACTGGCGAGCTGCATCGTTTCCGTGCGCACACCGTGGTGTTGGCAACCGGGGGATGCGGTCGTGTCTATTTTTCGGCGACTTCAGCCCATACTTGCACCGGCGACGGCAATGCGATGGTAATCCGGGCCGGTTTGCCGTTGCAGGATATGGAGTTTGTTCAATTTCACCCAACCGGAATTTATGGAGTCGGCGTATTGATCACCGAAGGTGTGCGCGGAGAAGGCGGTTATCTAACCAACTCCGAGGGCGAACGTTTCATGGAACGTTATGCGCCCAATGCCAAGGACCTCGCCTCACGTGACGTGGTCAGTCGCGCTATGACGGTTGAAATAAATGAAGGCAGGGGGGTTGGCCCTGACAAGGATCATATCCATTTACACCTCGAACACCTCGGACCCGAAGTGATCGATGAACGCTTACCGGGCATCGCCGAATCAGCCGAAATATTTGCCAGGGTCGATGTGACCAGGGAACCGATTCCGGTAATTCCTACCGTGCATTACAACATGGGCGGTATTCCGACCAACTATCATGGCGAAGTGGTGACCCTGAAAGATGGTGATCCAGATGCCGTTGTTCCAGGCATGATGGCAATCGGTGAAGCGGCCTGTGTATCCGTACATGGCGCCAATCGCCTCGGATCCAACTCATTACTCGATATCGTCGTATTTGGACGGGCAGCGGCGCTTCGAGCTGCCGAAACGATTAAACCAGGAGCGCCACATAAGAAACTGGCAGATGATAGTATTGACCCCATCCTGGAGCGTTTTGACCGCTTGCGTAACGCTTCAGGCGGTACCACCACGGCAAAGATACGCAACGCTATGCAACGAACCATGCAAAAACACGCTGCGGTATTCCGCACTGGCGATTCGATGCAGGAAGGCGTTGAAAAAATGGACCTGGTATTTGCCAGCTTTAGCGATGTCCAGATTTCAGATCGAGGCCTGGTGTGGAATACCGACCTGGTTGAAACGCTGGAGCTTGAAAACTTGCTGCTGCAGGCGCAGGCGACTATTCAGGGTGCGCTCAACAGGCAGGAAAGCCGGGGAGGGCACGCACGTGAAGACTATACCGAACGCGACGACGAGAACTGGATGAAACATACGCTTGCCTGGGTTGACCCACAGGGCAAAGTCAGTTTCGACTACCGGCCAGTACATATGTACACCTTAAGCGACGAATGCGAAGTCATTCCGCCCAAAACACGCGTGTATTGAAGAATCGCACAGAGTTTCTTTAATTTTTTTTATCGAGGAATCATTTATGGCCGAATTTTTATTACCAGCCAATTCAGTAGTCAAACAGGGCAAGGTTTTCAAAGCGGCCGAGGGTACGAGCAACATCAAAAAATTCATCGTATACCGTTACGATCCAGCTACTGGAGAAAACCCCAGTACCGACACCTACGAAGTCGATATGGATACCTGTGGTCCGATGGTGCTGGATGGTCTTTTAAAGATCAAGGATCAAATCGACTCGACCCTGTCTATGCGGCGTTCCTGTCGTGAGGGAATCTGTGGTTCCTGTGCGATGAATATTAACGGGGAAAACACCCTGGCCTGTACCAGGGCAATTACCGATATTAAAGGGGATGTCAAAGTTTATCCTTTACCACACCAGCCCGTGGTAAAAGACCTGGTACCGGACCTGACTAACTTTTACGCGCAATACGCATCGGTAGAACCCTGGATGAAAACCGATTCGGCAACCCCGCCTGATCGCGAACGCCTACAATCGAAGCAAGATCGCGAAAAACTTGATGGCCTGTACGAATGCATTCTGTGCGCCTGCTGTTCTACGGCCTGCCCGAGTTACTGGTGGAATAGTGATCGATTCCTGGGTCCTGCGGCAATATTAAATGCGTATCGCTGGATAGTCGATAGCCGTGACGAAGCTGCAGGTGAGCGCCTCGATGACCTGGAAGACCCATTCAAGCTTTACCGCTGCCATAGCATTATGAATTGCGCCAAGGTTTGTCCGAAGGGGTTAAATCCAGCACAGGCGATTGCTGAAACTAAAAAGTTGCTGGTGCAGAGGAAGATGTAATGGGTGAGAATTCTCGATTGCGTTGGTTGTGCCGCAGGGGGATGAAGGAGCTCGACCTGGTCATGACCCGCTACCTGGACAAGCAATATTCGCACGCGAGCGAAATAGAAAAGGAAAGCTTTCGAGATTTGCTGGCACTGGCCGACCCGGATTTGTACTCACTGTTATTGGGAAGACAAGTTGGATCAACCAGCCGTATCGAAAGTCTGGTAAAGACGATACGAAAACTAGCTCGCCAGGCCCAGGTTGTATAGAGGCCAGGTCATTCCAGTGCAGCAATATCAAATAAGCCAGTCTCCAGCGTTAAATATTTTTAACTTATCGCTGTATTTGCTGGTAATCCTTACGATACTGGTATTCGTCGACCAAATGTTAATGGCTGGATTATTAGCGCTGTTAAGCATCCTGTTGATGATATCGGATTACTTACAGTGGAAACATTCGGATTTGCAGGCCTTAACGGATATTTTGCTATTTCCCGATAGTGGAATCATTGAAATTCAGCATCAGGGCCGTCGCCAGCGTTTTAAATGCTTCTCCCTTTACCTCAATCGCTGGTTTTTAATTGTAATTTTACGGGATAAGCAACAGTCGAAAAATTTTCTGCTATTAGCTGATCGTTTTGGATCGGTTACCGATTATTTAAATTTCAGACACCAGATCCTCAAAATGAGCAGAGTTCAATATGCTACTTGAATTCGATTCGGTTCAGACCGGCTGCTCGATCGATGCGCGCAGCTTTTCGGGACTGATGGATCTTTACGAACAAAATTACCTGCGCTTAAGAATAATTGCGCCTGACCTGACCATAGCAGATCAGATGATATCTTCTGTAGCAGGTCATACAGATCTATTTCTCAGTGTTCGTGAACGCTGCAAATATACCACGATGCTAAATATGACCTACCGTTTCGGTAAGCCGGGTAACCCTGTATTTGAACCTGACTTGCACCTTAAGGTCTATCACGATGCGCGAGTGGTCGAAGTTGAGCAATTTCACAAGCGTAAACAGGGGTGGGTGTTCAATGATTACTCGCTACAGCATAAATGGGTTATGAATCGATTTCTGTTTAAATGGCTTGGATTTTGTGTCTATCAGGGGCATTACTTTCAGCCGATGAAACATTTAAAATATTGACTAATTTACTTTAACTTAATCCTTTAACTTATTGAATTATAAAACTTTATACTAACAGAATCATACATACCTATAAATACATCTTGACCTTCTCATGTACTTGGATTAAATTCCTGACTGAAATAGTCAGGAATTATGGGTATATCGATGAAATTGTCGACGAAAGGTCGTTATGCAGTGACAGCAATGATGGATATTGCGCTACATGAAAAGCAGGGACCAATCACTCTTGCCGATATATCCCAGTGCCAGGGAATTTCTCTGTCGTATCTTGAGCAACTGTTCGCCAAACTCCGAAAACAGGGTCTGGTTAAAGGTGTGAGAGGACCCGGTGGCGGTTACCGGCTGGCAAAATCGGCTGATCAGATATCAGTCGCAGATATCATCCAATCCGTGGATGAAAAACTGGATATGACCAAGTGTGGCGGCAGAGGTAACTGTTCGAGTGGCGAAAAATGCCTGACTCATCAATTATGGTTCGAACTGTCCTGTAAATTGTACAAATTTTTGAGTGGGATCAAACTTGACCAATACGTCAATCGACCCGAAATTAATGAACTGGTAAAGAAACAGGATACCCAGTACGGAAGGTTTTTAAATCGTTCCAATGCTGTAGCCTGACTGGAGAACAATGTGACTGAATTAAAACTGCCTATCTATCTCGACAACAGCGCTACTACGCCCATAGACGCGCGAGTGGCTGATAAAATGGCTCAATATCTAACCCGCGAAGGAGCATACGGCAATCCAGCTTCGCGAAGCCATGAATTCGGCTGGAAGGCAGAGAAAGCGGTTGACGAAGCAAGGCAGCAGGTTGCCGATCTGATCAACGCTGATCCACGCGAGATAGTCTGGACCAGTGGAGCGACCGAATCGGATAATTTGGCAATCAAAGGCGCGGCCCATTTTTATAGTAAAAGAGGTAAGCACATAATCACTGTGAAAACCGAACACAAGGCGGTACTGGACACCTGCCGTCAACTCGAACGCGAAGGGTTTGAAGTCACTTACCTGGACCCTGAAGATAACGGAATGATCGATTTCGATAAGCTTAAGGCTGCTGTCACCAGCGAAACCATATTGATTTCAGTGATGCACGTAAATAATGAAATTGGGGTTATCCAGGACATAACAGCAATTGGTGAGTTCGCCCGGGAAAACAATATTATATTCCATGTAGATGCAGCCCAGTCTGCAGGAAAAGTTGAAATTGACCTGGCATCGATGAAGGTAGACCTGATGTCATTTTCGGCGCATAAAATTTATGGCCCCAAAGGAATGGGAGCCCTTTACGTTAGGCGAAAGCCGCGGGTGCGGCTTGAAGCACAAATGCACGGTGGTGGCCACGAGCGTGGACTGCGATCAGGCACACTGGCCACACACCAGATCGTAGGCATGGGCGAGGCATTTCATATCGCGAAGGAAGAGATGGCAGTCGATAGTGATCGCATCCGTATGCTACGGGATCGTTTGTACCAGGGTTTAAACGACATGGAGGAAGTCTATTTGAACGGTGATCACGATAACCGCATATCGGGCAATCTCAATATCAGCTTTAATTATGTCGAAGGCGAGTCGCTAATTATGGCTCTGCGTGACCTTGCGGTTTCCTCGGGTTCAGCCTGTACATCAGCGAGCCTTGAACCGTCGTATGTATTACGAGCGTTGGGGCGAAACGACGAACTGGCGCATAGTTCTATTCGATTTACCATTGGTCGCTTCACCACAATCGAAGAGATCGACTACAGCATTGGCCTGGTAAGAAAAGCAGTCGAAAAACTGCGTGGTTTGTCGCCGCTTTGGGATATGTACAAAGCAGGTATAGATATTAGTTCAGTTGAATGGGTAGCGCATTAAACCCTACTTTAAGAGGAAGTAATCATGGCATATAGTGAAAAAGTTTTAGATCATTACGAAAATCCACGCAATGTAGGCGTGATCGATGAAGATCAATCGGTAGGCACCGGCATGGTGGGTGCGCCGGCCTGTGGCGATGTAATGAAATTGCAAATTAAGGTGGATAAGAATGGCATCATCGAAGATGCCAAATTCAAAACCTATGGCTGTGGTTCGGCTATCGCTTCGAGTTCACTGATAACCGAATGGGTAAAAGGCAAAAGCCTGGATGAAGCTGCAAAAATTAAAAATACCCACATTGTCGAAGAACTGTCGCTACCTCCGGTTAAAATCCATTGCTCGGTTTTAGCAGAAGATGCCATCTCGGCCGCAATCGATAATTATCGCCAGAAAAATCAGTAGGTAGGGTTCTCCAGGGCCTGCCGTCTGGCAGGCCGGTGATTAGACTGGATCAATCGACCCGACCCAGTCTTCGATATCGTCTAGCGTGTTTGCCTTCCCAGCCGTACGACCAGCCTCGTAAGCTTCGTTGCGCAGTTGTTCTTCGCGTTCCGTATGTCCCAGGTATGCGGTTTGCCAGCCGATAATATAATCTAGCTGTACACCCCGTTCTTCCATACGTGTCGTCGCGTCTCTATAGTTTTGATCCATGATAGATCCTCATTGATGTTGGTTAAATTTTTCAAGTGCAGCACCCGAATCGAGCACCAGACGAATTTTGTCAGCAGCATCGGCGAGACTAATTTTCTGTAAAAAATGCAGCATGATCGCACCGCTGTAGACCAGACTGTCCCGGGTAGCCCCAGGCGCCCCCTGTAGTGCTTT
>JADFMY010000182.1 GCA_022563685.1 Pseudomonadota bacterium
AAGGTTGACCAGGTTTGACCGATCAGCAGGTTGCCATATTTGCCGTAAGCGTGACGCAGCCTGAAGTGGCGCGAGTTAGACACCAGTTCGCTGCTATCGCCGGTAAAAAAGTCGCCTTCGAGGTATACCTTCAGATCACCCTCGGTCGCAGAAAAGTTAATCCGTGACTGTAACGAGTGCATACGAAAGGAGGGGTCCGATGGCGCACCCGCGCCTGTATTGACGGTATTTGCGCCTACCGATGGCCCGAGATCCTGATCCAGGTCATAGGTGACGTCGGTCTTGATGTAACCGCCGATTTTCATCTCCAGCGCGTTGGCGGCGCCGGCCGATGCCAATAGCGCGGTGGTGGCAGCGCACAGGGTGGCGCGTTTGATCGCCGTTGCCAACCGACTGTGTTTTTGTTTATTCATGTTGAATCCTCTGCATGGTTATAGATTTGTGTTTAAGGCAATTGTCGCCCATTTGTTATCGCTGGTGCCGTTGGTTTATTCGCACAGGCGACTATGTCTTTTATACGCATTGCGTGCATTAATGCAAGGATTATGTTGGTTATTGCGCGCAGGCGAATAATGTCTTAATGACACCAAACAGTGATATGCAGAGACCGTGCCAGGATTAACATTCAAATTTGAATGCTAAAACACAAGGGGTCAGGTCTTTGATATATGATATTCGCCTGGCTATACTCAGTCCTGAGTAAAATTACAACGGGGTATCAGCATGGCCCGACCCATACGCCTGGAATTTTCAGGTGCGCTTTATCACATTACCTCGCACGGTGATCGGCAGGAAGATATCTATGAAACCAACACCGACAGAGAAAACTACTTATCTATCCTGAATGGGGTATGCGAGACTTATAACTGGGTCTGCCAAGCCTATTGCCTGAAAACACAGTGGCTACTCGCGGTGTTTGACAGGCAAAAATCCAGGGCGATAAAACGGTATCAACAATTTGTATCCGAAGGTATAGGCCAGCCATCACTCTGGAGCGAAATACGCAGACAGGTGTACCTGGGTTCTGAAGCATTTCTGGAAAAGATGCAGGCCTTCATTAATGATGGCAAGGATCTGAGTGAAGTACCTTCATCACAATGTAGACCACCACCTGTAAGCCTGGCTGTATACACAAGCGCAGGTAAGAATCGAAATACGGCGATTTATAATGCTTACCTAAGCGGCGGATATACCCTGAAAGAAATAGGTGATTATTATGGCTTACACTATTCAACTGTGAGCGGGATTATCAGAAATCATAAATCAAAGACCTGACCCTAGTTTTCTGCTCGGCAATAGCACGATAAAAAATCTATCCAGGTTTCCCGGGTTGGGATAATGCCTGTTGTAGCGGTTGTAAAAATTCCTCATAGACCCTCCAGCGGCCTATTGAGGTTTTGTACATCGGTTGACGTACCTGCCACAAACTGGCGGTCGAAACCGGACGCTGCTGCCGATGAAACTCGAGCACCGCAGGATCCCAGTCGATACCACAATGCTGAAGTAGCTCGCGGCTGTGGGTCTCGGGGTCGTTGAGCAGGTCTTCGTAATGAACGTCGAGTATCTGACCTGGAAATACACTGTGCCAGTGCGCCATCAAGCGTAAATACCCGCGATAGGCAAAGCCGAGGTTTTCCAGGTCGTTGGTGAATAGTAACCCCTGTTCAAAATTCTGCTGATAGCAGGACCAGCAGGTATCCATCGGGTCGCGCTTGCAATGAATAATTCTGACCCCGGGAAATAACAGGAATATCACCCCGAGGCGAAAATAATTCCCCGGCATCTTGTCCAGAATTCGCTTTGCCCCGGGTTGCAGGGCCTGCAAATCGCTCAGATAGCGAGCGCTCATATCGCCAAGCTGTTGTTGGCTGAGGTCGCGTACTCGGCCCGCGTGGCTTTTCGCTGAAGTGGGGTCGAGCGCCTTCAACGAGGCTAGCAAATTCAGCATCAACCGAAGTTCGCCGGCACCGTGAATAGCCGGATGCGATGACAGGATTTGCTCTAGCAGGGTTGTGCCGGAGCGCGGCATACCAACGATAAAAACCGGCAATGCAGAGGGAGAACCCCAGGAGGCGCGTTGCTGGAAAAACTCGCGATCGAATATCTCGATAATATTATCGATCTGGGCGTCGTGCTGCGTTTTGTCGAATCGATGTTTACCGGCTTTTATCTGGTTACCCTGCTGGTAGTAGCGAAACGCCGAGGGATAGTTTCCGCGTTGTTCGTGGAACCGGCCCAGGCTAAAACCCAGGGTTACCAGTGATGCATCGTCGGTCTTGTTTTTAACCTGAGTGTCGAACGCCTGTTCCAGGTCTTCAAGTTGCTGGTCCGATGGCTTAAAGTTTCGAATCAGCGACAGTCGATACCAGGTATCGGTCAAATCCGGGTTTAGCTCAAGGGCTTGATCGAAGCGCTCGGTTGCCTGGTCGAAATCACCCAGGGTTTGATAATAGATACCGAGCCAGTAGTGCGCATTTGCATTGCCTGGATCGCGGGCTAATACAGCGCGGAAATAATCTTCAGCGCGCTCAGGATTCTGGGGCAGTAATAACTTGCCCAGATTGAGCTGCGCCTCTACCAGGCCAGGGTCGATATCGAGCG
>JADFMY010000183.1 GCA_022563685.1 Pseudomonadota bacterium
TAAAAAAGGGGGTTAGTGAATGTTTCCGATGGGCAAAGGATGTGTGAAAACTATTTAAGAAAAATGAAAGTGGGAAATGAACTCCTCTTTTAAATCAGAGTTGATAGTAAAGTGAGTTATTGAATGCAATAAACGGCTTAATATTAAGCTAATGTGGGAAATATTTTAACGCCGGTACCAAATTCAGGAGTTTTCACACATCCTGGGCACATAGCGGGATCCCAGTTTTGGAATCTAAACGTCTGCTTCTTACTAATTTGATTCCAATACTGATGGAATAAACGGGTCCTTCCTCGATACAAGACGCACGGGTCCGCGGCTGCGCGCCGATTAACTAGGCATCTAAGATTGACTAGGTTGTTGTTTTGTCGGCGAAAAAGAAAACAACAATAATCTCGCACGCGCCGACAATCGGAAACAATTCTAATGCCGACTTAGGTTTATCCGGACAGCCAGGCCCGGCAGCCGGTGAAGGCACCCTGCCCAACCAATTATCAGTGCTAAATCGGTCATTTCCTGACCCGAGCGGCAGGGATGGGTAAATCGCTTCGTTGTGGATTTATTTGTGGATATAAATTCTTAAATAAATAAATATCATTTAAATATCAAGTAGTTATATATTTATAATGGCGGAGAGAGAGGGATTCGAACCCTCGATACGTTGCCGTATACACACTTTCCAGGCGTGCTCCTTCAGCCACTCGGACATCTCTCCAAATTCATTATGATTCACCTGCTTCAGCTCCGTAGGATTCTGCAGGTCGCACTTATGCGTGCTCGTTATTCCGGGCTTCCCAGCCCTATATTCACACGGATGTGATGTATGCAAGCAATGCAGGAGCAATTGCTTGTCACCCCTTCGGGGCCATCCTGCGGATGTCCTAATTTGCATTGCTCATGGATGAGCCGGTGCCACAAAGCACATGGAAGTGCGAGAGTGGCCTCCCGGCAATTTAGTCGGCCGCTCGGACATCTCTCCAAATTCGATTTTGGGTGGTTCAATCCGGCGCGAAGACTACATGATCCGGTATTGGCTATCAATATTTAATCCTGGCGAGTCAATCTATATAGGTTTTCAATCAATTCGATTGAAAGGATTTGCAGGGAATGGCTGCGTATTTTTGCTAAGATGGTTTTTTTTAGCTCGCTACCGATGTTAACTGTTATATCTCCTCCCCCTGTCAGCATACCTCATTAGAGGCTGATCCTTTATATGACGGAATGACGGAATGACGGAATGTTAGAAACCTTAACCGAAATTACGAGATAAATTCTATCGGACTATTCCTGACTCTTTTTCGCCTGCCTTTTTTGTTGGAAAAATCGACTTAACAGACCCAGGCTCTCGGCTTCCAGTACACCACTTTCAATTTCCGGATAATGGTTGAATTGGCCCGTCTCAAACAATCGTTGCGCGCTTTCGATCGCCCCTGTTTTCGGTTCTGTCGCCCCATAAACAATGCGAGCAACCCGCGCGTGCACCAAAGCTCCGATACACATGGTGCAGGGTTCCAGCGTGACATAGAGCGTGGTACCGGGCAGACGATAATTGTTCATGTACTTTGCCGCCTCGCGCAATACGACGATTTCGGCATGGGCGGTTGGGTCTACCGCGGTGATCGGCTGATTGTGCCCGCTTGCCAGGCATTCGCCCGATTTATCCAACAGTACCGCGCCGACCGGCACCTCATCCATATCGGCAGCTTTTTGCGCCTGTTTCAGCGCCTCCAGCATCCAGTATTCGTCGCCTGCGTGGTGTTTCACTCCCATTCGATGGTGCCGGGCGGTTTACCCGATATATCGTATACGACACGGGAAATGCCTTCGATCTCATTCATGATCCGGCGCGATACATGATCGAGAAACTCATAAGGCAATCGCGCCCAACATGCGGTCATAAAATCGATTGTCTCGACCGCGCGTAGTGACACAACATGGTTGTAGCGACGACCGTCACCGGTGACACCGACCGATTTGACCGGTAAAAACACGACGAAAGCCTGCGAGACCTGATCGTACAGGTTGTGTTGGCGTAGCTCTTCGATAAAAATATGATCGGCAAGTCGTAAGGTATCGGCAAACTCCTTCTTCACTTCGCCAAGAATGCGCACACCCAGGCCCGGACCCGGGAATGGATGTCGATAGACCATTTCCTTTGGCAGGCCGAGTTCGACGCCGATTTTTCTGACCTCATCCTTGAATAACTCGCGTAGAGGTTCTACCAGGCCGAGCTTCATGTCCTCGGGTAATCCACCGACATTATGGTGCGATTTAATCAACTTGGCCTTGCCGGTATCGGCTCCAGCCGATTCGATCACATCCGGGTATATCGTCCCCTGGGCAAGCCACTTTACCTCACCCAGCCTCGCAGCCTCCTCCTCGAAAATTTCGATAAATAAATTACCGATAATCTTGCGTTTCCGTTCGGGGTCTGCCTCGCCTTTCAGATTTTGTAAAAACCGCGCCTCGGCATCGACACGTATAACCCGCAGGCCCATGTGCCTGGAAAACTGCTCCATCACCTGGTCTCCTTCGTGGTAACGCAGCAACCCATTGTCGACGAAAATGCAGGTGAGTTGATCACCG
>JADFMY010000184.1 GCA_022563685.1 Pseudomonadota bacterium
GTAACGAAGAGGAAAGCCTGGTTTATCTTGCTCGTGTCTTGGAAGAACCGGTTGCGGTCATTTTCAACACCATCGCCCCCAATGGCTATAGCGGCAGGATTCACCTGCTGGTAGGAATTTATTTCGATGGCAGCCTGGCCGGAGTACGCGCGGTTAAACACGCCGAGACCCCTGGGCTTGGCGATGCGATAGAATTGCAAAAATCGGACTGGATGCACAGCTTCGAGAAGCGGTCGCTCGATAGGCCTGGTTCGAAACTTTGGAAAGTTAAACGCGATGGTGGCGTGTTCGACCAGTTTACCGGTGCAACGATTACACCCCGCGCGGTCGTCGAAGCGGTAAAAAATACCTTGCTGTACTACCAAAAAAACGCCAAAAACCTATATGATTAATATGAGGTAACCTGTTGACTATGAATAGCAACATTACACGCGAAGGACTGTGGCGTAACAACGTGGCGCTGGTGCAATTACTCGGCCTGTGCCCGTTGCTCGCGGTCACCAGCACCGCCATCAATGGCATCGGCCTCGGCCTCGCGACCTTAATAACGCTGGTTTTGTCAAACACCCTGGTGTCGCTAATCCGTGACTTCGTACGCCACGAGGTTCGACTGCCGGTATTCGTACTGATTATCGCCTCGGTGGTGACGATGATCGAATTACTGATGCGCGCATTTTTTTACGACCTTTACCTGGTACTGGGCATTTTCATCCCATTGATCGTTACCAATTGCGCCATCATAGGGCGCGCCGAGGGGTTTGCCTCGAAGCATGGCGTGGGGGCATCTGCGCTGGACGGATTCATGATGGGTCTGGGATTTCTCATGGTGCTGGCGCTGCTCGGAGCAATGCGCGAGATCATAGGTTTTGGCACCCTGTTTGCTCATGCTGAGCTGATGTTTGGCGAATCAGCGAAGGCGCTCACCATCGTTTTCAACGATGACTACCCCGGTTTCCTGCTTGCAATTCTGCCACCGGGTGCTTTTTTTGGTCTCGCAGCGCTGATCGTCGGCAAAAACCTGATCGACGCGCGGCCGAAGAAAAAGGCGCTCGCAATAGACACTCTGGCTGATACCGCTTAAGGAGCCTCTGATCAATCGAGAAACCGTGGAATGAACAGTGAGAAGCGCTATGAAATCTTTCGCCGATTTCGTGAAAACGACAGTAATCCCACCAGCGACCTCAAATACGGCTCGAATTTCGAGCTACTAATTTCAGTAATGTTATCGGCACAGGCCACCGATGTCAGCGTCAACAAGGTGACCGCGAAACTATACCCGATCGCAAATACACCAGAAAAAATACTCGCGCTAGGGGAGGATGGCCTCAAGGACTACATCAAAACCATCGGCTTATTCAATTCCAAAGCGAAAAACACTATCGCCACCTGCCGCATGCTAATCGAACAACATAATTCGCAGGTGCCCGAAGACCGCGCAGCACTCGAAGCCCTGCCCGGGGTAGGCAGAAAAACCGCGAACGTGATCTTGAATATCGCCTTCGGTCATCCGACTATTGCGGTCGATACCCATATCTTCCGCGTCTCCAACCGCACCGGCATCGCCCCTGGCAAGGATGTGCTCGCGGTGGAAAAAAAATTGCTCAAGGTCGTTCCCGATGAATTCAAACTGGGCGCACACCACTGGTTAATCCTGCATGGCCGCTATACCTGTGTCGCGCGCAAACCGCGCTGTGGCAGCTGTATTATCGAAGACCTGTGTGAGTTCAGGCACAAAACCGAGGATTAAATAAAATGTTCCAGTCGCGCGACGAAGCCCGTCAAACCTACCTGAGTGTGTGGCAAAAAATGCAATCCCGATCAATGCTCGAACCGATGGAATCGATCATCGCCGAGGTGATCGGGTTGCATCCCGAGTATCAGGCGTTGCTCGATCAAAAAGACCAGGTCATGGCCCAGGAATATACCCCGGAAGGCGGTCAAACCAATCCATTTTTACACATGGGCATGCACATCGCGTTACGCGAGCAAACCAGTACTGACCGGCCTGCAGGCATTCAGGCTATTTACCAAAAACTGGGTAAGCGGCTTGGTCTGCACGAAGCGGAGCACGCGATGATGGAGTGCCTGGGGCAAGCCCTGTGGCAGGCGCAACGCGATAATTCCGTGCCTGATGAGGCAGCATATCTGGAATGTCTGAAGGGCTTGTAATGGTGAGTGTTGGAATGTTAAGCATGACACCCTCTGTCCAGATTTTTTGGTGTGTTGCCTGAGTCGAGTGTCCTTGTTTCGCCGAATGAAGGTGTCGCAGTGCTGTACATACCAGGCATGTAGCTGGGGTTTAATCCGGGCCTCAGATAGTTCGGCTATGTAATTGTTCCAGAAGTGTTTTTCACGATCATGTGTATTCATTGACATATCCCTTGTCACTCACCTAGTATCGATTATATGGGACTAAGAAGAAAGAACTAAAAGGAATCCTGACTAGTACTCACTATACATGCGTCCTTCGAATAAACTGTTAGGGGTCAAAAACGGATATTCTTGATACATATATAAATGTGGTAAAATAGCCACATATTGACTATAATCACCATAATGAGGAAGGAGCACTTTGAATG
>JADFMY010000102.1 GCA_022563685.1 Pseudomonadota bacterium
TGTCCGAGTATCGTATTACAATGTGCCATGGCCTGATTCTCCTATTTGATTCAATGAGTTGCGTAAAACCTATTGTATCAAATCATGGATGAATCAGGCCTCTTTAATTCCAGTTAACGGGACAGCAGTGATCGCGAATGAAAAGTTGGCTCTAGCGCCTACATGCGTTTTTCAGAGAATTTTTTAGAAAATCATAAATTTGATAAGTTATTGTTTTAAATGGTGCCCGGGGCCGGAATCGAACCGGCACAGTATTTCTACCGAGGGATTTTAAGTCCCTTGCGTCTACCAATTTCGCCACCCGGGCTTTGAGAATGGCTTTTAATCTTTTATGTCCCTGTTCCCAGATCATGGTAGTCCAGGGAACTACCGTCTACCACAACGCCACCCGGGCTCGATGGATGGTGTTTTAATCTTCAATCAGATCAATAATGGAGGCTGAGGGCGGAATCGAACCGCCGTACACGGCTTTGCAGGCCGCTGCATGACCACTCTGCCACCCAGCCACTAATTGGGTGTCGTTATTGTAATGTTACTCGATATGGTAACGATAATCTAAAAAGCCCCGACGGTGTCGAGGCTTGATATTTGGAGCGGGAAACGAGATTCGAACTCGCGACCCCAACCTTGGCAAGGTTGTGCTCTACCAGCTGAGCTATTCCCGCGAAAAGCGCTATTTTATGGATTCACTTTAAACTGTCAAGCTTGCTGGGATGAATTCGAAGCCATCTGTTTCAGCCGTTTTTGACGATCACGGGCCAGGCAGATCGGAGGTATATAACCATCGATATCACGGTTAAAATTGCAGCCAGATAAAGACCAAAAAGGCCGATTTCGAATATCGGCAATCCAGCCCAGGGTTCCTGATAAATCAAAAACAAAAGCGATACCAGTTGCGTGGTTGTCTTGGCTTTGCCTATAAATGAAACCTTTATGGCGGTTCGGTTCCCCAGCTCGGCCATCCACTCACGCAGGGCTGATACCGATATTTCTCTGGCGATGATAATGATCGAAGGTAGCGCAATGTAAATGCTGGGGTGGGCCTCGACCAGTAATACGATTGCTACCACAACCATTAACTTGTCTGCTACCGGATCGAGAAAGGCGCCGAAGCGTGATTCCTGTTTGAGGACGCGGGCCAGATATCCATCGGCCCAGTCGGTCAGGCTGGCAAATCCAAATATTGCAGTTGCTACCACATTCGACCAGGAATACGGCAAATAAAAAACGATAACGAATAACGGTATCAAGCCGATTCTAAATAATGTAATGGCTGTCGGTACGGTGATTTTCATCGCTAGTTAATTAAGTCAGCCGTGGAAAGTATCATATATCACCTGGGCGGTCTCTCGATTAATTCCCTTTATTTGAATCAACTCTTCGATTCCGGCCGCCTGTACGCCCTGCAGTCCGCCAAACTTGGTGAGCAGTAACTGACGCTTCCTGGCACCAATCCCGACTATCTCTTCCAGACGCGAAGTTTTGCGTTTTTTCGCCCTGGCTTTGCGGTGCCCGGTTATGGCAAAACGATGCGCTTCATCGCGTATTTGCTGGATTAGTAATAAGGCCGGTGAATCGAGTTTGATATTCAATCGGGTGAAATTCTCATCGATGATCGTTTCGTATCCCGCTTTTCGTTCTGGCCCTTTGGCAACGCCAAACACGCGTAAGCCCTGCTTCGTGGTAAAAATGTCCAGTGTGTCGAATACGTCCAGGGCTACATGTAACTGACCTTTCCCCCCGTCGATTAAAACCAGATCTGGTAGTAATTCCGCATCGTGTTGTCGTTTGCTATAACGCCGCTCGAGTACCTGCTTCATCGCTGCATAGTCATCGCCAGCCTGAATGTTGTTTATGTTATAACAACGGTATTCGGACTTGATAGCACCCTCGCTGCCGAAAACCACGCAAGACGCTTTGGTTGCCTCCCCCATCGTATGACTGATATCGAAACACTCGATACGACGCGGAGCCTGGGTTAGATTCAGTTCTTCGATTAACGACTGGTAACGCTTGTTGAGGTGGCTAGCCGATAATAAATAACTTTCCAACGCCTGCTGTGCGTTGTTGGTAGCATTTTCCAGCGCGTGGCGACGCTTCGCCCGTACTTTATCCACAATCTTAATGCTTTTCTCGCTTAACTGACTCAAGGTATCCGCCAGCAAACCCTGGTTTGGCAAAGAATGACTGACGATAATTTCGCCGGGAGCCAGATGCCGTGAGTAATGTTGCATAATAAAGGCTTCGATCAGATCCGCAGGGTCGGCACCAAGCTTTACCCGATTGATAAATGGCCTGTTTCCGAGCGAGGTACCATTTCGAATTACAAATAACTGGATACAACAGGTATCCTGTAACACCTCGCAGGCAAGAATATCGATGTCACTGCGAAACCCCGTGACAAACTGCTTTTCGGTAACGCGTCGCAGCTTTTCGATCTTGTCGCGAATCTGCGCCGCCTGTTCAAAGTCGAGTTGCTCAACGCATAGCGCCATCAAATCGACTTGCTGATTGATGAGCATATCGCTTTGTCCGCTAAGAAACAGCCTTGCCTGATCAACCTGGCGTTGATAGCTTTCTTCATCGGTGTGCCCAACACAGGGCCCGGTGCAGCGTTTTATCTGGTACTGCAAACAGGCCCGACTTCGATTTCGCATGGTTGCGTCTTCACAATTGCGTAATTGGAAGATTCGCTGCACATGATTGATGGTATGTCGTATCGAACCGGCGCTCGGGAAAGGCCCAAAAAAACTGCCCTTGCGATTGCTCGTTTTGCCACGAAAAACCTTGAGCCGGGGGAACTGATGGTTGGTCAGGCAGATATAGGGATAGCTCTTGTCGTCCCTGAACAGTATGTTGTATCGGGGATTAAGGTTCTTGATTAAATCATTTTCGAGTAACAGGGCTTCGCTTTCGGTACGGGTGTTGGTGATCTCGATCTCGCAGATTTTTCTCACCAGTGAGAGAATTCGAGTCGACAGGCCTGTTTTTCGAAAATAGCTGGTGAGGCGTTTTCTTAAGTTCTTTGCCTTACCGACGTAAATTACCTTTTGGTTCCGGTCTATCATGCGATAAACACCCGGCATAGTACTAACGGTTTTCAGGAAAGCTTTATGATCAAATGGCTTGTCTTCGGACATGATCGAGTCTTTAAGGGGCATCGGCAAACAACGGTTCGAGCATTTGTTCGGTCAAACCCTCTCATCTCTGACTTGTAGGAGCAAGACTCCTCTGCTTAGCCTGTAGTGGCAAATTCAATCATCCCCTGCTCTACGGCTATTTTTATCAGGTCAACTTCGTTGTGGGCACCGAGTTTTTCCAGCACTCGTAATCGGTAAGTACTGATTGTTTTGGGACTGAGGCAGAGCGTTTCCGAGATCTCAATATTCGTCTGACCATGGGAGATCATTAGCATCACCTGGAATTCCCGGCGAGATAGCCTGTCGATTGGATTATCTTCGTTACCGGGTAACAAAGAAAGCGCTAACCGCTGAGCGATACTCGGAGCGATATAGGCCCCACCATTATTCACCTGTACGATCGCTTCTATCATTTCGTCGACTCCACATTCCTTGGTCAAATAGCCTTTCGCGCCTATTTCCAGCAATCTTTTCGGAAATGTCTGCTCGTTATGAATGGTGAGGACGATAATTTTCTGTTTAGGATTTCGTTGCAGGATACGCCGGCAGGCTTCTACGCCTCCGATACCGGGCATATTGACGTCCATCAGAATCACATCCGGCTTCAATGACTGAGCCAATTTCAGGCTATCCTCACCGCAATCGGCTTCGCCAACGATCTTCACCTGCTTGGTATCTTCAAGCAGGCGGCGAATGCCTGTACGCACTAGTACATGGTCATCGGTCAGCAAAACTGTGATCAACTGGATTAACCTCGCTATTTTCAACCAATACTAGCACAGCTATCCTACTTCATGTAAGCCAAATCTTACAAAAAATCCAGGCAGGTGGGGCGACCTGGTTAATAGCGTACCAGCACCGACCCCCAGGTGAAACCACCGCCGAAGGCTTCCAGAAGCAGCAGTTCGTTTGACTTGATTCGGCCATCCCTGACCGCGACATCGAGCGCCAGAGGCACCGACGCGGCAGAGGTATTGCCATGCTTATTGATTGTAACAACCACCTGGTCCATCGACATTTTGAGCTTTTTAGCGGTGGCAGCAATGATGCGCATATTGGCCTGGTGAGGTACCAGCCAGTCTATATCCGACTTCATCATCTGGTTCGCAGCGAGGGTTTCATCGACGATTCGCCCCAATGTATTGACTGCCACCTTAAAAACTTCGTTACCTTTCATTTCAACGAAAGCCTTGCCGGCCTTGAGCTGGTCGTAGCCGTCGGCGATACCATAGGGCACACGCAGCAGGTTTTCATATTTTCCATCCGCATGTATATGCGTCGACAGAATCCCAGTTTCTTCATCCGCCGCAAGGATCACGGCCCCGGCGCCATCGGCAAACAGCACACAGGTGGCTCGATCTTTCCAGTTTAGTATGCGCGAAAAAACTTCTGCCCCGACCACCAGGGCCTTTTTACAACTACCAGACTTGATGAATTTTTCTGCCACGGTGAGCGCATAGATAAATCCGGTGCAAACTGCCTGAATATCGAAAGCCGGGCAACCGTGTATTCCAAGTCTTGCCTGTAAAATACAGGCCGAGCTGGGGAAAATTTTGTCTGGAGTCGATGTGGCGAGGATGATTAAATCGATTTCCTGCGCATCGATATTGGCTGCTTCGATAGCCCTGCGCGAAGCGTTTTCAGCCAGGTCGACTACGGTTTCCCCTTCGCTCGCGATGTGGCGCTGTTCGATGCCAGTCCGTTCCCGTATCCACTGATCCGTCGTGTCGACGATCTTTTCCAGATCGGCGTTGGTCATGACATTTTCCGGCAGGAATCCACCAGTACCGGTTATACGAGCATAAGCCATAATTACGTTCTCTTGGTTTTCGAAAAATACGGTTCGATTACACGCGAGATGCGTTGCGGCACATCATTATCGATTTCTATATTAGCAATTTTTATGGCATTAAAAAATGAATGAATATCAGCCCCGCCATGACTCTTTACAACAATACCATTCAAGCCTAACAAACTGGCTCCATTATAGCGCCGTGGATCGAGAATTTTCCTCACCGCGCGAAGCACCGGTAGAGCGATGAGGCCTGCAAATTTTGTCACCAGATTTTTCTTGAACTCCCTTGTTAAAACATGGTTTACCAGGGCTGCAAGCCCCTCCCCGGTTTTGAGGGAAACATTACCAACAAAACCATCGGCGACGACGACGTTGACCGTTCCCTTGTAAATATCGTCTCCTTCGACAAAGCCGTGATAATTAAGCCCGCTGGCAGCAATCAGTTGACTGGCGTATTTGATGGTTTCGTGTCCCTTCATTTCTTCAGAACCGACATTTAAAAGTCCGACTGTAGGATTTTCCAGGCCTTCTACAGACTGGGCCAACACCGAACCCATGATAGCGAACTCGAGTAAATTTTCCGCAGTACATTCGACATTCGCACCTAGATCCAGCATATGGGTATGTCCGGAAATCGACGGAAGGATGGTACATATCGCCGGGCGGCTAATGCCCTTAATCGTTTTCAATACAAACTTACTGGTTGCCATCAAGGCACCTGTATTACCGGCACTAACACAAGCCTGAACTTTTCCCTCTTTGACCAGGTTGATAGCAATTCGCATGGAAGAATCTTTTTTCTTCTTCAGTGCAAGCACTGGCAATTCATCCATGCCCACCACTTCTGACGCGTGCTGGATACTAATCCTCGATTCTTGCTGCAGGCCCTGTTTTTCTACCTCGCTCGCAAGCTGAACTTCATCTCCGACCAGAATCAGGTGAATATCCGGGATTTCCTGTAAAGCCATTTTAGCAGCAGGTACCGTAACGCTCGAGCCATAATCGCCCCCCATAGCATCTAAAGCGATGGTTTTTTGCGTCATTTAATATTCATTAAAAATAATTACGGGCGGTTGATGCCGCCCGTATTAAATGAGGGATGATCGAAAGTTTACTCTTCGTCATCGACAACTTTATCTGCAACAACTTTTTGACCGCGATAATAGCCATCCGCACTAACATGGTGCCGGCGATGGGTTTCACCTGTGGTGGGCTCGACCGACAGAGTAGCGCTGCCGAGCGCATCGTGAGATCGTCTCATACCCCTTTTCGAAGGGGTTTTCCGACTTTTTTGTACAGCCATTTAAATTCTCCAAATTCAATCAATCAGTTGTTTTCAGTTTTTTGAGAACCGAAAACGGGTTTTCCTTCACGCTAATATCAGGTGTCTCATCCTGTGAGCGCCCATATTCATCGCACGAAATATCATCGTGCATTGCCACCAGTGGCAGGCCAAGAATCAATTCCTCCTCTACCACTTCGAAAATATCTATCGCTCCATTGTCGCTATAAATCGTATCCAGGCTCGACTCATGTGCCAATTCGTCAGGCGCATCGATAAGTAGTTTAAACTCACTCTTCATCGCCACGTCCATGCTCTTGAGGCAGCGTTGACATTCGACTGTCAGACTGGTTTCCAGGCGACCATTCAAAATCGGACAGTCATAGTCGCTGGCGGTGAATTCAAATTCGACCATAATTTTTCCCTGGTCGCTTTCGAGCTTTCCAGCCAGTCTTAGCAAAGCTCTTAATTCAATTACACCCTGAAAATAGTCGCCTCGAGACACTTCCTTTTGTATCTGATAATGCCGTTTTAATTTGCCTTGCATGAAGCCGGGGGATTTTACATGGATAGCAGCAAACTTGTCTATTGATATTAAATGTTCCCCTGCGGTTTTCATGGCATTCGCGAATGTTTGTAATATACTGCTAAACCTTTGATTCTGGCACTAACCAGAGATTCTGTCGGTAGACAGAATGTATAAAAGTGCTAACCCTTTATCAGGAAAATTTTTGTCTACAAAATTAATACTCGCCAGCAGTTCACCCTACCGCAAGGCATTGCTCGGGCGTCTGCATTTGGACTTTGATTGCTATTCCCCCGATATAGACGAAACCAGGCTCGATAATGAGGCGGCGAGCGATTACGTGCGACGCCTGGCCGAGCAGAAGGCCCTGGCTCTAGGCGATCGATTCACCGATGCCGTGATCATCGGTTCGGATCAATGCGCTCTACTGGACGATCGAATTCTGGGAAAGCCCGGCAACTATGAAAACGCGCTAAAACAGTTAAAAGCGGCCCAGGGCAAGACCATCGTGTTTCATACCGGGGTTTGTGTATTGCATGCAGCCAAAGGGTTTAAACAGGTCGATGACATTATATATTCGGTCGAATTTCGTCATTTGAGCGATCAACAACTATCACACTATTTGCAGGTAGAACAACCCTACCAGTGTGCGGGCAGCATTCAATCCGAAGGATACGGCGCCTGTTTATTCAGCAAAATGTATGGGGATGATCCGACTGCACTGGTAGGTTTGCCACTGATCCGTTTAATCGCCATGCTGGAAAGCGCGGGTATAGCAATCGTATAGATATCCCAGGCCGAATTTCAGGTTTATTCACTGCAAACTGATATCCGATCCGAATCGAGTTTGTAATTGATTGAAGAAGACGACACCAAAGCGCTCGACAAGTCGATCGAAAAACCGGCTCTTAGGGGTAAAATCGACGATTGATTCTACCTTAACTACATCCCTGGCAACACTTTTAGTCGTCCCATAGGCGTCTACCAGGCCTAGCTCCAGAGCCTTCTCGCCAGTCCATATCAAGCCGCTAAAGATATCCTCTTTCATGCTCAGGCGTTCGCCGCGTCCCTGCTTGACAGCATCGATAAAATGCCGGTGAACCTCATTTAGCATTTGTTGCAGATGAGCCTTCTGCGCCCTATTCTCTGGTAGAAATGGATCGAACAAGCCTTTGTTTTCACCAGCGACCAGTAATCGACGCTCGACACCGAGTTTTTTCATCAGCTCGACGAAGCCGAAATTATCCATGCGCACTCCGATCGACCCTACCAGGCTCGATTTATTCACATAGATGTTGTCCGTGGCCGCAGCAACAAAATACCCTCCGGAAGCAGCTATATCCAATACCACAGAATAGACGGGTATCGATTCGTGTTTACTTCTGAGGCGTCGGATTTCATCATAGATATAAGCCGCCTGAACAGGGGACCCTCCTGGGGAATTTATTTCGAGGATAACCGCTGCCGTATCTTCGTGAGCAAACGCCGATTCGAGGCCTTTGATTATATTATCTGCGCCCGCTTTTTCTCCACTGGCAATAATGCCTGACATCTTAATCAATGCGGTATGCTTTCCATTTTTGCCATCTCCTCTATCGACAAATTCACGGTCGCCATTATCTAGTAGCATAACCATCAATACTGTCAAATACAGGAAAAATAAGGCCAGAAAGAATATTCGCCAGCGACGAGCCCTTCGTTGCTCAGTGATGGCTGCGAATGCCAGTTTTTGTACCATCGCCTCGTAGTTATTTCCAGAGCTGGTACCGTGCGAATGATTGCTTGAAGCGTTTGAATGGTCGGGCTGGTTTTTTGAACTAAACATGTGGATTCCTGTTTACCAGGTTCTGGATTTCAGTGATATCGTGGATTAAATAATCGGGCTGATATTGGCGAAGATGCTCCTCATCGTGCATTCCATAAGTAACGGCGACCGAGTCCATACCGATATTTTGCGCCATCTCAATATCATAGCTGGTATCTCCTACCATAATCGCTTTTTCAACATCGGTATTCAAATCGGTCAAAATTTCTTCCAGCATCATCGGGTCAGGTTTTGACAGGGTTTCATCGGCACATCTGCTTATATCAAAAAAACCGGAAAGCCCACTGCCGGTTAATGCGGCGTCCAGTCCCCTCCTCCCTTTACCAGTAGCGATCGCGAGGTATAGATTACACTGTCGTAAGTATTTCAGGCTGGTTTTGACGCCGCTAAAGGGTACAGTAGAGTGATTGCTATTGGCAAAAGCGAGATCCCTGTAAGCGTCGGCGACAGAAGTGCGCGTTGGATCGTCCAGTTGCGGGGCGAGACGAGCAATCGCGCCCTCGAGGCTCAGTCCAACAATGTGCCGGATAGCTGAATAATCGGGTGATTCAAGACCCCTGTCAATAAAAGCCTCACGCATGCATTTGACTATCTGTGCCTGCGAATCGACTAAGGTACCATCCCAGTCAAATATGATCAGGTCGTAATATTTAGGCATCGAAATTAGTTAACCCTTTAAACCTGGCTGGGAGGTTTGCATTGATAACCATCGCCTGACAATATTCCGATTCCGGCAATTCGAGGCTGGCTGCGTGAAGCATCAAATTTTTAACTCCTCTACCCTTCATCATTTTGTTAAACCGTTCATCTCCATATTTATTATCTCCAGCTATCTCGTGATCTTCGATCTGACAGTGAGCCCGAATCTGATGCGTACGGCCAGTCATCAGTCGGATGGTCAGCACGCTATACACATCGCCTGCTGCCACTTCTAATATCCGTGTGAGTGCATTTTGACCCTCTGGGTCGGCGTAAACCCGGCGCTCTCCATTGGGCATAGTCTTCTTTGATAACGCGTGCGAAATCTCGCGTTTTGCTTCGGGCCATCGGCCTTTTACCACCGCCAGATAAACCTTGGCGACAGAATTATCCTGAAAGCATCGCTGCATCGCCAATAGCGACTGCCTGTGTTTAGCCAGCAGCAGGCATCCGCTGGTATCCCGGTCGAGTCGATGCACTAATTCGATCTCGGTATCGGGACGGATGCGTCGCATAATATCGATAATTCCGAAACTGACGCCCGAACCTGAATGCACGGCCACTCCTACAGGCTTATCGATCACCAGAATATGCGGGTTTTCAAACAGCACAGAGTTTTCGATGCCCGCCACCAGGCCAGGCGGGATAAATACATCTGCATCTTTTATAGCATTTTGAGAAAATTTTTGCCCGAAGTCATCATTAGGATAAGATGGAAATTTATGAATTTCAGGGCTTTCAATTTCATTTATTTTATGAAGCTCAGGAAGTTTTGGTAGTTCAGGTAATTTAGGTAATTCTAAGTTTTCCTCTTTATTTTTATCTTTTTCGCCAGACCGACCCATGTTACTATTTTAAAATCTATATTTTAATATAT
>JADFMY010000103.1 GCA_022563685.1 Pseudomonadota bacterium
TGATCAGATAGACCCCCAATACGCCAAGACCCGCCAGAGGCGCCAATAGTTTGGGATCCACCAGTGCCGAAAAATAAAGTACCACGCCGATAGCGATAAAAATTAACAACGGAATGAGCGGCAAAATCAGCAAATAAAAGATAACGGGGCGGAGCCTGCCACTGAAATTAAAACGCACGTTTCGATACTGGCTCATACGCGTTTTGAAGCGCATCGAATTCCACACGATCCAGGGCATCGCCAACACCAGCACAATCGCAAAACCACCCGCTGCTAGTGGATAAAATTGCCCGAGTCCGAAGTAGAGCAAAAGTACGGCTACCGCGATCAGGCGGCCTTTCAAGATCATCCAGGGCGTGGCTAAATAATGAAATTCGGTATCGTCAAGCCTGGTATTACCGTAAAAATACCGTCGTTTACGCACCGTCGCCCAGGCCGAGTAAATGCCCAGCGTGAGCAACGTGAGTAAAATATTGACGATCCAGATGCGAAAGTACTCACCACCGCGCCCGGTAAACTCGAAGGGTGTTGCCTTGTCATGCGTAATGATTAGCATAAATTGATCCTGTTGCCGATGGCCTGGCTTCGCGGTACTTCTGCCAATTTGGACTAGTCGCTACGCTCTGTCAAACCTGGGAATCGATTCAAGCGAGGTAATAGTGCCCGATAATACCACCGAACACGATCGCGCCAACCCAGTGATTGTGCTGGAAAGCAAGAAAGCAATCCTCAGGTTCTCGCCACATGATCATTAACTGCTCATAGATCAGAAACACGGCCGCGACAGCGAGTGAGTAAAAGTAAATACCGGAAAATGCCAGTTCACGGCCCATCAACCAGAGGGTCAGTATAAACAGAATTTGAAATAACCCGATCATCGCTCGGTCAAATTCGCCGAATAGAATCGCAGTCGACTTGACGCCTATTTTCAGGTCATCCTCGCGGTCGGCCATGCTATACATCGTATCGTATGCAACCGCCCACACTAATGTGGCGACATACAATAACCAGGCTTGCCTGGGCAGGCTTTCGGTCTGCGCCGCAAATGCCATCAGCACCGACCAGCCAAAGGCGGCACCGAGGTGTACTTGCGGTAAATAATGATAACGCTTCATGAATGGATAACTGGCGGCGATTAACACACCGCCGATAGAAAGCCAGATAGTGAAGCGATTTAAACTAAGCACCAGTAAAAATGCGAGCGAACACAACACGGCAAAAACCATCAAGACTTCTTTTTCGCCAATACGGCCACTGGTTAGCGGTCGGTCCCGGGTGCGCGCCACATGCAGGTCGATATGGCGATCGGCAAAATCATTGATCGCACAACCGGCCGAGCGCATCAGGAAAACACCGGCGACAAAGATCAGCAGTACCTTCAGATCGGGCGCCCCTTCACCTGCCACCGCGAGCGCCCATAAGGTGGGCCAGAGCAACAGGTAAATACCGACTGGTTTCTCAATTCGGATCAGCTCTCCATATAGCTGCATTTTTTGCCATAGTTTAGATTTCATATTCTTACAATTTTACTTACTCATACCCCAACTTATTGGTTACTATACCGGGCGATTTGGCAACTGTCAGAACACAATTAATGATACGTGAATTCGAGGGTACTTCACCAACCCTGGCCGACTCCTGTTATATCGATCCGGCTGCAGTGTTTTTTGGCACGGTTGGATGAGGCTGAAATAATGAAAAAATGGGAATGCATCATCTGTGGACTGATATATGACGAAGCCGAAGGCTGACCCGACGACGGTATCGCGCCCGGTACTCGCTGGGATGATGTACCTGACGACTGGATTTGCCCCGATTGCGCGGTCACCAAGGTAGACTTTGAAATGATCGAGATATAGCCCGCTTATTGCACGGATTCAGGTGGGAGTTTGGCTATGAAATCTCTGAACCGCTGGATACGATTTCGCGCATACCACTCAATGCCAGTTCCAGCGTCTGTGGGTTGCGCGCAGTAGACGGGTAAACCATATACACGGGACGTTGCACACCAGTTGCTCCTTCGACCAAAAATAGCTTTGCCTGCTCGATGTAGGGTTGCACCACGCGTACTGGAAAATAACCAGATCCGCCATTTTGCAGGATATATTCAAGCCCGAGCGCTCCAAGACCTACCGATACTGCTGGAGTTTCCATTTCTGGATAGGCTTCACTGTGCCGGGCGCGAAACACATCTCCCCAGTCGACAAATATATAGTCCTCGACCCAACCTCCGCTGACAACCTTTTGATCCGTGGTTACCAACACCAGGGTTTCTTCAAACAGATCTTCGACGATCAAGCCCGGAATCTGGCGGGGTTGATACATCACACCGATATCCAGCAGCCCATCGGCTAGTTGGCGCATCAGGCTCGGCGAATAGTCTGCCTCCACATGCAGGGCGATATCAACAGCATTGCGGCGCATCCATGGAATCCATTTCAAAATCAGGCTATCCCACAGACTTACCTGCGATCCGAGGCCGATGCTGTGACTAAAGCTTTCCGGCAGCGTAATGCGCTGATGCGCCTGTTGCCATAAACGTTGAATATTGAGCGCATACTGACGAAAATGTTGGCCCGCGGGTGTCAACTCTACACCCGCATGCCCGCGCACGAATAACCTGCGCCCAAAATAGTCTTCCATCAATTTGACCCGCGCACTGACGGTCGATTGAGTGACGTTCAAATTCTTTGCTGCCCGGTTGAAATTGCCGCATTTGGATATTTCCAGAAAAGTGCGGATGTATTCCATTTTCATGCTTTTATTCCACTCGATAGATATCGAAAATTCCGATTGAATTATACAGAAAAAGTCACTTTCCAAATATCTATTTTTATCTAAACTCGATGCATCTGAAGGTCAACCTATCCCCGCAGCGAGGTATCGATGAAATCCATTGATTGGTGTGTAATTTTCGGCATCGAGAGAATTCGACGAATTGTCTGATCAGGCGTCTTCATCCGGTCACAATGCGGTAAGTGGAATTTCACTGCTGGTATTGGCGCTATTCCTGTTTTCATTACAGGACGTCGTGATCAAGTACTTTAGCGATCAATATTCAGTGCTACTGATCGTTTTTATCCGCGGGGTCATCGCCATCAGCCTGATGTTGCTGGCAATGCGATTTATCAAGGCCCGCATATCAATGATCTCGCGACGGCCATACCTTGCACTCGCGCGCGGACTGTTCGGCTTTACCTCGTACACTACTTATTATCTCGCGATCGCATCTTTGCCCCTGACCGAGGTCGTGGCAATCGTATTCTCTGCACCATTATTCGTCACAGCGATGTCTGCTCTGCTACTCAAGGAACAGGTCGGATTACGGCGCTGGCTCGCGGTATTGACTGGCTTCATTGGCGTGTTGATTATCGTCGGCCCTTCAGGGCAATTTACCAGCCTTGCCGTATTGCTCGCGTTTGCAGCCGCGATTACTTATGCATCCCAGACGATCATCACCCGTTACCTCAGCTGGCACGATAATCCACTCACCATCGCATTCAATTCTACAATCGTATTTACCCTTGCGAGCGGCATCCTGAGCCTGCTGTTTGCTAGTGGCATCATTGTTGTAGCGTCTCAACATCCGTCGCTGGTGTTTTTAGCGCGCGACTGGACGATGCCAGAGTCCCTCGACCTGGGCCTGATGATTTTCCTCGGATTTAATTTTGCGGTGGGTTTCTATTGTATGGGGAAGGCTTACTGCGTCGCTCCGGCCAGCGCTATTTCGCCATTTGAATACACCTATGTGCTGTGGGCAATTATTTTCGGCTACCTGTTCTGGTCAGAAATACCCAGCAGCACGACGCTGATCGGCGTGCTGGTATTGATCGGCAGCAGTCTTTATATCTGGCATCGAGAACGTAAGCTGCAACCGGAGTCTCTTTCCAGTGAACCTTCTGCTAACGAGATTTTGGTTCGGCAAAATAGCTGAAATTTGGTAAAAAAAATGTCGCACACCAATTTCTTAAAAAAAGTGCTTAATTTGATGCCAGGTTACCTCATTATCGAGGTGTGATCACTGGGATAATTTTACAGGACGTTACGCAACAGGGATGTTGCGTCCGAGCCCCCAGGGATGGGTTCACGGCGTTCCTGTAAAATTATACCGGTGGTCATACCTAAACGAGGTTAGCCACTGCCAACTGATATCATTTAAAAAATTTTGACACCCTTACAGATAGATATTCTCACCACCGATAAGCGCTGGTAATAAAGCCAGCCACCCGATCCTGGAATACCGTGGTTGCGGGGCCGCCGCCTATGCCGTAGCAGACGTGCAGTGGCAACAAATGCTCTTCGCGCGGATGACAGTAGCGCGCGTGTGGCGCCTGCTCCCAGTTTACCAGCCGCTGCTCTCGCTGCTGTGAATTTAATTCTGGATCGCTACAGGTCTCGGCCAGCCATTGCTCGAACTGTCGGTTTTTTTCGTCAACAGCGTCATCTGACTTACGCATCATGACTGGCAGGTTGTGGAACGAAAACCCAGACCCAAGGATTAGCAGGTTGTCATTTTTCAGTGCCGATAGCGCCTGCCCCAGACGTATATGAAAAGCTGCATCGAGAGATTGAGACAGGGATACCTGAATACAGGGTATATCGGCGTCCGGGTACATCAGCAACAAGGGCACGAAGACCCCGTGGTCAAAACCACGATCCCTATCCAGCTTCGCTTCGATCCCCGACTCGCCCAATATTTCGTGTATGCGACTGGCCAAAGCCGGGGCGCCCGGCGCCGGATATTGCAACTCGTAAGTTTCAGCCGGAAAGCCGTAATAGTCGTATAACAGGGAAGGGTTTTCCTGCGCCAGGATCGCCACCGGAGAATCCTCCCAGTGCGCGCTGATGACGACGATCGCATCGGGTTTTTCAATCGTAGCCGGAAACTCGCGCAAGAACGGATTCATGGTTTCGTAACCGGTATCGCTCAATAAGGGTAAAGGGCCGCCGCCATGGGGTATATATAAAATCGTCGCCTGTGCCATCAGACTTCGTTCATCAAAATCAAATTTTCACGGTTAATCAGTTCGGGATCGTCTTCGTAACCCAGTATCTCTGGAATTTGGGCACTGGGCTTGCCGATAATTCGTTTGCACTCGTCGGAAGGATAATTCACCAGGCCACGGGCAATCTCGATTCCTTGCGGATCGAGGCAGGCGACGACTTCACCCCGGTTAAAAACACCACCGACGCTTTTTACCCCGACGGGTAGCAGGCTGGCATTTTTATTTTTCAGCACATCGACTGCGCCATCGTCCAGTTTCAATTGCCCGGCGCAACGCATGTGTCCCGCGAGCCATTGTTTGCGTGCTGCGAGATGACCTGTACCAGCCTTTAGAAAACTACCAATTGGCTCGCCGCGCACCAGTCTGGTGATAATGTGTTCGACCTTGCCCGAAGCAATCACGGTATGGGTTCCCGAACGAGCCGCGAGTTGCGCTGCGCTGACCTTGGTTTGCATCCCGCCCCTGCCCAGGTGTCCGCTACTCGGCCCGGCAAATTCTAATAGCTGTGAATCATTCGCATCGGCCTGCTCGATCAGTTTGGCTTCGGGGTTTTGCGTCGGATTACTGTCGTAGAGCCCTTGCTGATCGGTCAGTATGATCAACAGGTCAGCCTCGATCAGGTTCGCCACCAGTGCACTGAGCGTATCATTATCGCCAAAGCGAATTTCCTCGTTCGACACCGAGTCATTTTCATTCACCACCGGCACCACGCCATATCGCAATAAGGTGCGAAGGGTGCTGCGGGCATTCAGGTAACGCTTTCGATTCGACAGGTCAGCGTGAGTTAACAATATTTGTGCACTATGCAATCCATGCTGTTGAAAACAGGTTTCATAGGCCTGCACCAGACCCATCTGGCCCACCGCAGCGGTCGCCTGCAGCTCGGAAATGCTGGTGGGTCTGGTTTTCAAACCAAGCCGGGAAATACCCTCGGCGATAGAACCCGACGAAACCAGCACCACATCAATCCCCTGTTCTCGCAGTTGCGACATTTGTTCAGCCCAGTCGGCGATCATCGCACGATCCAGTCCCTTGCCACCATCGGTGATCAGCGCACTACCGATTTTTATTACAACCTTCTTATATCGATTCATCAGCTTCCAGAAATTTCATGATGTCATGACAAAGCGGCTCGACCCCTTCTCGGTTCAATGCACTGATCCGATAAACCGGGCCACTCCATTCGAGTCCATCGACTATAGCATCACATACCTCTGCCTGCCCCTCTTCGACTAGCAGGTCAAGTTTGTTTAACACCAGCCAGCGCGGTTTCTGGTACAGAGACTCATCGTACCGATTTAATTCATGCAGGATTTTACGGGCCGACTCGACTGCAGACTCATCCGATTCGGGAGGCAAAACATCGATAATGTGCAACAGCAACCGCGTGCGTTGCAAATGTTTGAGAAACTGAATACCGAGCCCAACGCCATCGGCCGCACCTTCGATCAGCCCCGGTATATCGGCTATCACAAAACTTCGATGGGGTGCGACGCTGACCACGCCGAGGTTGGGGTGCAAGGTGGTAAAAGGATAATCTGCCACCCTGGGTCTGGCCGCCGATACGGAACGAATAAAGGTCGACTTGCCGGCATTGGGCATACCCAGCAGGCCGACATCGGCTATCACCTTAAGCTCCAGCTTTAAATCGAACTGTTCGCCTGCACTGCCAGGGGAACTTTGCCGGGGCGCCCGATTGGTCGAACTTTTGTAGCGCGTATTACCAAGGCCATGAAATCCGCCGCGCGCGATCAATAGTGGTTCGGAGTGAATATCGGTCACGTCGGCAATCAGTTCACCGTATTCCTGCGTGGTAATCACGGTGCCCAGCGGAACGGTGATCACGATATCTTCACCTTTCGCACCGGTGCAATTCTTCCCCTGGCCCCGCTTGCCATTTTTGGCAACAAAACGCCTGGTATGGCGAAAGTCAGACAGGGTATTTAAATTCTCTGAACCGATCACATACACTGACCCACCATCACCGCCATCGCCACCATCGGGTCCGCCCATCGGGATATATTTTTCACGTCGAAAACTGACATTACCGCTACCGCCATTGCCGGCTTTGACGTATATATTCGCCTCATCAATAAATTTCATGGCAGGAATTGGGAAGATCTTAGTTTTAAGTCGAACCGATAATAACATTCAGGGCATTTGGGTATCTCGAAAAATAGTGATTTTTTGGTGAGAGCAAGGAAGTACCGCGCGTAGAACCGGAGTGTATGATTAATACATGAGGATTCGAGCACGGAACTGACGCAGCTATCGCCGAAAAAGTGCATTTTTCGAGATGCCCAATAAAAAGCCCCGCGTCAGCGAGGCTTGGAGTATTCCATTTAAATCTGGTTCAGGCTTCGACCACGTTGATAAAAGTGCGATTTTTATTGCCTCTAACCCTGAATTCTACCTTGCCAGTCGCCTTCGCGTACAGGGTATGATCTCTGCCACAGCCTACGTTGTCGCCCGCGTGGAATTTGGTGCCTCTTTGACGCACCAGAATATTGCCGGGAATCACGGCTTCACCACCATATTTTTTCACGCCTAGTCGTTTCGACTCGGAATCGCGACCATTGCGGGTACTGCCCGCTGCCTTCTTATGTGCCATGCTTCAGACCCCTATGCCTTGATATCGGTTACTTCGATTTCAGTATAACTTTGCCGGTGTCCCGCCTGCGAGCGCGAATTCTTGCGACGTCGGAATTTGATAATCTCAATCTTCTTACCGCGGCCGTGAGATTTGATCGTGGCGGTGACCGCACCTTTCTTCAACATCGGCGTGCCGATCGACACCTTGTCACCATCGGCAACCATCAGGACGCCATCGAGTTCAACCTTTGAACCTTCATCACCGTCCAGTTTTTCAACGCGCAGGACTTCTCCTTTGGTAACACGATACTGCTTTCCACCCGTGGCGATGACAGCGTACATTTTGATTGACTCCGAACCGATACTAAAAAAGGTGGCGAATTCTATCTTTTGAAGGCCGGCAGGTCAATGCCTTTGTGTGCGGACAGGCCAAGTGGATATCTTCTTTCCATTTCTATGCCCTGTCAAGATAGTCTTCAGGCGATTTTGTCAGTTGACTCTCTGGCTTGATGATATTTCCGATAAATCAGCCTCAGTCTCTGATTTTTTGCTCCAATGCATGTGAAATAAAAATTATTACTCACAAAAGATCATTAAGTTGAGATACCATTAATAGTATTGAAAATAAAAGAGATACTGTTATCAATGAACCATGTACTTGCGCCGACTCAGTTAACCATCAACGGACAAAGCGTTGCTGCCGTTAAAGGCCAGACAATTTTTGATGTCGCCGCAGCTGCAGATATCTCCATTCCCGACCTGTGCTCCGACCCACGGATCAAGCCTTCGGGCCGCTGCGAAATGTGCGCTGTCGAGATTGACGGGAAAGAAGGAACCGTTTTGTCGTGCAACACGATTGTCGCCAGCGGTATGGTTGTCAAAACCGAATCTGAAGCCCTGACTGCCAAAAGACAGGGCATCCTCAAAAATTTCCTGTCCGACCATAACGCCTATTGCCTGCCGCCCTGCCAGTATGCCTGTCCGGCTGGCACAGATGTTGCCGGTTATGTCGACTTGATCGCCAGGGGCGAAAATATAGCCGCTACCAGGTTGATCAAAGAACGTATTCCGCTACCTGGTGTTCTGGGCAGGATTTGCCCCGCACCCTGCGAAACCGAATGTCGGCGCACCCAGATTGACGGAAAGCCGGTGGCTATTTGCTGGCTCAAGCGCTATGCAGCGGACAAGGCTGCTGAAGCTGGCGAGCAGACACAGCCCGATGCGGCCCCCGCTACCGGTAAATCCGTAGCGGTCGTCGGCAGCGGACCTGCCGGCCTTGCGGCTTCCTATTATTTGGCTCTGGATGGCCATAAGGTGACAATCTATGAAACCAATGAATATGCTGGCGGTATGCTCAGGTATGGTATCCCGTCTTACAGGCTGCCCAGGGATGTTCTTGATCGGGAAATCGACGATATTCTTAAACTCGGCGTTACCCTCAAGACAGGCGTGATGCTCGGTAAAGACTTCAGCGTAACCTCACTTCTCGATGGTGATCATGATGCTGTATTCATGGGCATCGGTGCCGGTGTCGGCAAAAAGGCCCGCGTCGAAGGCGAGAAGACCGAAGGCGTCTACTCGGCGATAGAATTTCTTGATGAAGTCAACCGGGGTGTGCGCACCAAGATCGGCGAGCGTGTCGCGGTTATCGGCGGTGGCTTTACCGCTGCGGATGCGGTGCGAACGGCCAGACGGCTGGGTTCCAAACAGGTTTCCCTGGTCTATCGCCGGGGTCGTGAAGAGATGCCTGCCAGCCCCCTGGAAATTCATGAATGCGAGGTCGAGGGCGTTGCCCTGGAACTGCTCACCGCACCGGTTGCCATCAAGCCAGCCGCCGACGGCTCATTGGTCATGACATGCAGGCGCATGACACTCGGAGAACCCGACGATAGCGGCAGGCGCCGTCCGGAACCCATCGAGGGTTCGGAATTCGATCTGGAGTTGGACAACATCCTGCTTGCTATCGGTCAGGACGTGGATATTCCTGGAACCAAAGAGGACATGTCACTAACCGGTTGGGGCTCGATTGAGGTAGACGGTCCGTCCATGATGACGAGCATGCCCAAGGTGTTTGCTGCCGGTGACTGTGAATCCGGCACCGCGACCGTGGTCGAAGCCATTGGCGGTGGACGGCGTGCCGCACTGGCGATCACTGCATTCCTTGAAGGTAAGAATCAACGAGAAATCGTCAGTATCGTTACGGATGCAAAACCCAAATTTTTTAATATCGGCGCGAAAAGCAAAATCGGCCATGCACGTGCGGAAATGCCCACCATCCCCAGCGACAAACGCGCCGGAACCTTTGGCGTTGAAATCCGCCCGGCGAGCCTGGGTGCCGAGGATGCATCGGGCGCCTTTTGTGAAGTCGACGAAGGCTTTAACGAAGAACAGGCGCGCGCCGAGGCTGAGCGCTGCCTGCA
>JADFMY010000019.1 GCA_022563685.1 Pseudomonadota bacterium
TGAATAGTTTTCGAAGGGCGCGGTTTCTCAGTTCATCGCTGACACCACTTGACATAAAGCCGCTGAAATCGGATTCCTCAGTGAGCGTATCCACCGGGGGCATATCGGCATCGGTCAGTACGGGAACCTCCTCTAACTCGTCAGCTGAGCCGGGTTCAGCCCCGTTTATCTGGTTTATCTCCTGGTTCGCAAGTTCCTGCGTCTGCAACTCAGGACCGGGATCATCCTGTTGCGATTCGAGCGTTGACTGCTGCTTGCGTCTTGACCAGCGTGCTAGCAGGCCTTCGTCTTTTACCTGGGTCATGATGCCGTGTCGCGAGATATGATTTTATCCTGCGCCTGCGTTTTCCAGTCTTTCAATTTTCGTTTGGTTTTTTTGGTAGCGACGTAGTGAGTGAGGATGAACGCCTCACACCATTGATATAGTTCAGGTGGAATTTCAACCGCATAGACCTGCTCGTCGCCTTCGAGGTAAGCGTGTACTTCGTCAAAACTGAGGCTTACCAGATAGGGAGTCGGCATTTCATCCGGGTCGTCAACTTCGTCAGCGACAATAAAACAACCTGGCTGTGGTGACATCAGGTTGTGATAATAGCTTTCGCACTCGTCTGCAAACAGTTGCAGGCTGAGTCCTGTAAACAGATATTGCTCGACACCATCCTGTTGATGAATTTTAGTCACCGACTTCTCGGCTTGCCCGTCGGCAGTTACGACGCCAACGGCCTGGTAGGTGAAATCGACCCACTGGTGCGCCGATGGGGTTTTTTCCATGATCACCGAAACCGGCATTTTATCCGGGAGATCCTGGTTAAAATCATTCAGCCTGATGGTATCCATAGACACTGCGTCAATTGTCGGTATAAACACAACCAATAGGGCAATTATTATACCAATGTTAAAGCACTCACTGCCGACAACGGCTTCTCTCTCCGAATTGTGCGGTGCAAACGGCCACCTGGTAAAAATTGTCGCGCTTTTCGGGAATGAAGTGCGACAGATAGTCCCAACAAAACGTCGTTGCCCGGCAATTTAGGCCAGAATTTTCAATATTTCTTATGATAAACAGGTCTTTTTAGCAGGTATGTACATTGGGTATATTTTTTGCACCGTAGTTTAATACTTTTGGAACATTAGTTTGACCAGGGCATTAATACTACAAACCGAAAGGCTATCAATCATGGGTACGATATTGAACAATCAAATCGATGTTTTCATGAACGTCAGGCAAGTATCCAGCTATCTGCATTTGAATGAAAAGAAAATATATGCCCTGGTCAACAAACGACATATTCCGGCTACCAAGGTCACTGGCAAATGGATGTTCCCAAAAGAATTGATCGACAAGTGGATGCTCGATTCAACCCACAATGGCTTACTGCATGATCGCCTGATCATTGCCGGTAGCGACGACCCATTGCTTTACCGGGTGGTGTTGCAATTCACCGAATCATTAGGTAGTAAGGCAGTACTGACTTACGCCTCCACCGGTACCCGGCAGGGGCTTGATTTACTCAACGCCGGCAAGGTAGATGCCTGCTGTATTCACTGGGGGCCAGAGCAGGAAAGTACCCGACGCCATCCATCGTTATTACAGCAATATTCGAGGCACTACGACTGGGTATTGATTCACGCTTTCAAGCGCGAACAGGGGCTTCTTTTCGATGCCACATTGCTCGCAGAAACGCCTGAAATACCAGAAATTTTTGATCCAAAATTTCGCTGGTCGGTGCGCCAGCCAGGGTCTGGGGGGAAGCGCTATCTGATGGAAGTGCTGAGCAAGCACGGATTGAACTACGACATGCTAAATATCACCGACACATCCCTTTCAGAACGCGAGGCAGCCGCATCGATCGCCCTGCAAAAGGCAGACATCGCATCGGGTACGCGCGCTATCGCCAATGAGTTTGGTCTCGACTTTATTAGCCTGGGCTGGGAAGCCTTTGATTTAGCGATCCCACGCAGTATCTGGTTCAGACATTTATTCCAGAACCTGATTGCCAGCATTAAATCGGATTTAGGGCAGGATATCGCGTACCAGCTTGGCGGTTATCAGTTAAGCCAGTGTGGAAACCTGGTCTGGGGTGAAGATTAAGCACCCAGGGTGATAGCGCCGGCACCATCCAGGGCTTAGCCGCGCGCTGTTAGTTTGGATTCAGGCTCGATGAGCCTTTTTCTTTTCGATACCACTCTGTACAATCGCCGCTTTGTAAAGATCCAGCTCCGGTCTACATGCCCAAAGCCTTACTGAATATTCCAGCAGCCACCCCAGGCCATCCCCTGCATTTAGGTCAACTCTACGGGGCCAGCCGGAGCCTGATGCTGGCCGAGCAGATCGCTTCCCACGCCGGTTTGTCGGTCATCGTTTGTAGTGACATGGCCGACGCTGACCAGATGGAGCAGGAAGTATTGTTCTTCAGCCATCGCAAACCCAAAATCTTCCGCTTCCCGGACCTTGAGACCCTGCCATACGATCAGTTTTCGACACACCAGGATATTATTTCGGAACGAATCAAATGCCTGGCCAGCATTTCATCCGCCACCCAGGGTTTATTGATCCTGCCAATCAGCACCTTGCTACAAAAAGTAGCGCCGCCCGAATTCATCCATCAACGGTCATTATATTTGAAAATTGGAGACAGGATCGAACCCACCGATCTTAAAGCAAAGCTGACACATTACGGATACCGGGCCGTTTCCCAGGTTGAAGAACATGGCGAATTTGCGACAAGAGGCTCGATTCTGGATTTATTCCCGATGGGGAGTCGGACCCCCTTTCGTATCGAGTTTTTCGACGATGAGCTTGAGTCGATTCGCAGCTTCGACGTCGAAAACCAGTGTTCGCTCGAAAACCTGGGTGAAATCGACTTGCTACCGGCACAGGAATTTCCACTCGATGGTGAGGGCATCAAAACCTTTCGACAAAACTTCAGGGAAAGGTTTGATATCGACCCGAATACCTGTCCGGTATATACCGATGTATCGCAGGGTATGTCCTCCCCCGGCGTCGAATATTACTTACCGTTGTTTTTCGACCGTCTGGTTAGTCTGTTCGACTATTTACCCGATACCGCCCAGTTTTTATTTGACCGGTCGGCGTTTGACTCTAGCGCTTCGTTTCTCCAGCAAGTTGAGGAACGCTATGAGGCCAGACGTTACAACCTGCAATGGCCCCTGCTCAAGCCTGACGAGTTATTTTTAAAGGCAGACGCTATTGAGACCCTGCTGGAAGCCTACCCCTGCCTGTTTTTCACCCAGTTCAAGCTCAGTGAAATCGACCAGCAACGGATCAATTGCGACACCCAGGCGATTCCACAGCTGACCTTTCAAAACCAGGCCGATCAACCTGACAGTGCCTTACAGACGTTCATTAATAAGCCGCTATTCGACAAGATCCTGTTCAGCGCTGAGTCTGCCGGCAGGCGTGAATTCCTCAACGAAGTGCTACAGCATTACGGACTCCGCCCTACCCTGACCAATAACTGGGGGGATTTTATCTCTAACCAGACGAGCCGGGTATTTTTAACCGAATCGCCCCTGCACAGCGGATTGACACTGGAAAATGCAGGAATCGCGATAATTGCCGAGCACCAGCTTTTTGGCGAACGCGCAAAGCAGCAACGTCGGCGTAAGTATAAAAAAACCCGTGATGCGGAAAGTACAATCCAGAGCCTGGCTGACCTGCACGAAGGCGCAGCTGTAGTGCACGAAGACCACGGAATCGGCCGCTACCGTGGATTGAAAACCCTGACGGTATCGGATATTGCAACCGAGTTCCTGTGTATTGAATATGCAAACCAGGACAAGCTATATGTGCCAGTTTCCTCGCTACATTTAATTAGCCGTTATGCCGGCGCCAGCGACGAACACGCGCCATTGCACCGGCTCGGCACCGGCCAGTGGCAAAAGATTCGAAGAAAAGCCCAGAAGAAAATTCACGACGTCGCTGTCGAAATACTGGAGATACAGGCGCGCCGTGAAGCCCTGCGGGGCTTTGGCCATGAACTATCACTCGATGAATACCAGCAGTTCGCCAGTGCATTTCCGTTTGAGGAAACACCCGATCAGGAGAGTACGATCCAGGCTGTTATTGAAGACATGCAGTCTCCACGGCCAATGGACCGGATTGTTTGTGGCGATGTCGGATTCGGTAAAACCGAAGTCAGTATGCGCGCAGCATTTATCGCAGCCAGTTCGGGCAAGCAGGTTGCCCTGCTGGTGCCGACTACCCTGCTGGCCCAACAACATTATCAAAATTTCACCGATCGTTTTGCCGACTGGCCGATTCGTATCGCCTGCCTGACCCGCTTTACACACAAGAAAGAACTTGGGCAAATCCTGCACCAGCTAGAGACCGGTATAATCGATATCGTTATCGGAACGCACAAACTGCTATCAGAATCGATAAAGTATAAAGACCTGGGGTTAGTGATTATCGATGAAGAACACAGATTTGGAGTGCGCCATAAGGAAAAGCTGAAGGCACTCCGGGCTCAGGTCGACTTGCTGACGATGACCGCGACACCTATTCCAAGAACCCTGAACCTGTCGCTATCGGGGATGCGCGATTTATCCATTATCGCTACCCCACCGCTGCAGCGCCACGCAATCAAAACCTTCGTGTTGCAATGGAATCGTGACACCATCATCGAGGGCTGCCAACGCGAGCTCAAGCGTGGCGGGCAGATTTATTTTTTGCACAACCAGGTCAAATCGATAGAAAAAACAGCTCATGATTTACAAAAAATGCTCCCCGAAGCGCGTATAGCTGTGGTTCACGGACAAATGAAAGAGAAAGACCTCGAACAATCGATGCTCGACTTTTACCATCACCGTTGCAATCTATTAGTCTGCACCACCATTATCGAAAGCGGCATCGACGTACCGACCGCAAATACCATATTCATCGACCGTGCGGACAAACTGGGACTCGCACAACTGCACCAGATTCGTGGCCGGGTCGGGCGCTCTCACCACCGTGCCTACGCCTACCTGATCGTCCCACCAGAGCGCTCGATGACTCCCGAAGCGCGCAAGCGTTTGCAGGCGATAGAATCGCTCGAAGACCTTGGTGTAGGCTTCACGCTTGCGACCCACGACCTGGAAATCCGAGGCGCCGGCGAAATTCTCGGCGAAGAACAAAGTGGTCAAATCACTGAAATCGGATTCACCCTCTACGCTGAGCTGCTGGAGCGCGCCGTAGTATCGTTAAAATCGGATTTGCCAGTGGATTTCGACGCACCGTTAATGCGCGCATCCGAGGTCGACTTTCACGTTCCAGCGTTGATCCCTGAAAGTTACATTACCGATATTCATAGCCGTCTGATCGAATACAAACGCATTGCTTCCGCCCCTGACAATGAGTCTCTGCGTGAACTTCAGGTGGAATTAATTGATCGATTTGGACTACTCCCGGATGCACTCAAACATTTATTTCGCGTCACCCAAATCAAGTTACAGACCCTGCTGCTGGGAATCGAGAAAATCGACATAGGCGAGCAGACTGGCAAAATTGTGTTTAATCAAAAACCGAATATAGACCCGCTAAAGATAATACAATTGATACAATCAGACCCAGGACAATTTCGCTTCGACGGAAAACAAACCTTGCGCATTCACCACCAAAGTGATGAACTTGAAGCTCGATTCAGCCTGACCGAAAAATTGTTAAAGGAGTTTGGTTAAAATGAAAATTCGTAATCCGGCAATTTCATTATTATTATTGATTTTGCTACCTGGAATAATTCTGGCCAAAGTTACCGGAGATGAGGAAATCAGGTTTTACGATGTCGAAATCGTAATTTTTAAGAATAATAAGGTTCCAAAAGGCAGCGAATTTATTTTGCCGGTTAGTTCGCCTCGTATCGATGAAGAAATTCTTGACCTGTCTTCGCCACGCAGCATAGAAGCTGCGAAAGAAAGATCATACGAAATTATCCCTGCCGATGAATTACGTCTGACGGAATCGGTAATAAAAATTGTCGACTCCCCGCGATATAGCCTCCTGGCGCATACTGGCTGGCGTCAGCCTGGTCTCAAAAAAGACCAGGCCTTGCCGGTCTGGATCAGGGGGGGGCGCATTTTTGGCACCGAGTATACTTCTATTGATGACTACACTTCGCTGCTGGAAATGAGTAATTCCGATACAGCTCAACAATCAGCAGAGCCCGGCAGTAGCCTCTCTGCACTCGCAAAACCCGGTGCTGAAATCCAGGCCGGTCTTTACGAACTCGAAGGTAAAATTACTATCGCGTTATCACGCTATCTGCACACCTATGCCGACCTTGTGTTACGCAGGCCAAGACTCGCGATTGGCCCCGAAGTCGACGTCAACAACGAAAATAAATTCTGGGTCGAAGACTTACCGGACACCAGAATTCTAAACAATCACCAGCTGAAAGAACATCGGCGAATGCGAAGTAACAGATTACACTATCTGGATAACCCTGAATTCTCGATGCTCATACTGATTACGCCATACGAGCGGCCTGAAATCAGCGAAGAAACTGTTGATTTGACTATCGACGCTACCCTCGATAATAACTCAGAAAGCACCAGCCAATAGCTATCAACCCTGCGCTCCATTTGCAACTCGCTATTACTACGCAATATAAACGCGCCCGTGCCGACAACAAATATGATACGACTGCCATTTCACGAATATTATCTTACCTGAGGAACCTCTGAACAAGTCCTGTGGGGCAGTAAACATTCTGAAGTACGGATGCCAAGTTATACCAATCTCCTCATCGGGTCGTTGCTTAACCTGAATTGTTCTTAACAGTGCCTGGGCGGGAAGCGAAAAAATACGATTGATTTTTCACACAATAGGCGAGAATATGCCCTGTTTAGCGTCGATCCATATCGGGTAATGCCATATGGCACACACTATTACCGATTAAACACAATGAAAATAAAATCTATATACCCCAGTGCATTAACAATTGTCGCTATAATGCTCGCTTTCCCTGGTCACGCTGCCCAAATTAAGTACATTACCGATGAATTCGAAGTAACGATGAGAAGTGGGACCAGTGTATCCAATAGCATTGTGCGTATGTTAAAAAGTGGCCAGGCTGTGACTATTCTCGAAGAGGATCTGGCTTCAAGGTATTCACTGGTCGAAATCGAAGGCGGTAAAAAAGGCTATGTGCTTAGCCGCTACCTGGTGGATACCATGTCTTCGAAAGTTCGCCTCGAAATTTTACAAAAATCCGCTGACGAACAAAAAACCTTGACTGCATCATTGCAGGCTGATGTTGAACGCCTTGAATCGGACCTGAAGCTCGAACAATCCGACAAAGAAGCACTAAAAAATACCCTGCTCGCTTCCGAGAGCGAATTATCCAGGGTAAGAGATGCCGCGAGTAATACGCTCGATATTGTTGCCAAAAACAAGAGGCTCGAGTCGGTAGTAACACAGCTCGGAAAAGACAACGCAGCCTTAGATAATGAAAATGCGGCCTTGAAAGATACCACTAAACTTGACTGGTTAGTGCGTGGCGCGGGCGTATCGCTGGTCGCCTTTATTATCGGGATCCTGGTCACCCGGATTCGCTGGAGAAAACAGGAATCGTGGGGGTCCTATTGACTTTAGCCCCGGGTAGAACAAAAACGGCCAGAATTAATCAGAGGCTCTTTAAATCATGGTAAGTACACCTTCAACTATGCTCAATCTGGGTACCAAAGCCCCCGGCTTTGACTTGCCCAATCCAGCTACCGGTCAACGGGTAACGCTTGCCGATTATCCCGACACCCCTGTCCTGGTGGTATTTTCATGTAACCATTGCCCTTACGTCTTACACATTTTGAAGTCCTTCGCCGAATATGCTCGAGACTTACAGCAACAGGGCATTTCTGTGGTTATGATTAACGCCAATGATATTGAAAACTTTCCAGACGACAGTCCGGAAAAAATGATCGCGCTTGGGGCGGAATATGGATTTAGCTTTCCGTATCTCTACGATGAATCGCAACAGGTGGCTACCGCCTACCAGGCAGCCTGTACACCGGATTTTTTCCTGTTTAACGCCGAGCATCGACTGGTCTATCGCGGCCAGTACGACGATGCCAGGCCGGGAAATAATGAAGTGATTAACGGCGCTGATTTGAAGGCAGCGAGCAGGGCATTGTTGAGCAACACACCGATTTCCGAACAGCAGATACCGAGTATGGGCTGTAATATTAAATGGCGCGCCGGGAATGAACCAGCCTATTAAAAAAAGCGCCAGCCACGGATAAAAGATCGCTTTCTCTACTAATTTCTCGACCACGACTCTGATATCGTCGTCTTTTGCGGCAGCCGGGAGCACTCGCGCTGCTCGTGGGGCAGGCCCTGTGGGAAATGCAGGCTTTGCATCGTTACATGGGCAAGGGTTGTTCCTAACAACCAAATTGCATTTCCACCATCCATGGCGGTCATGTGACTTATTAGAGCACCAACAGTAGGCGCTTTTAGGCGATGCAGGAGCAATTGCCGAGGAGCAAAAACCTGCCCATGTACTGCGGGAAGGCCTGAATAAATCAGACCTTCCTTAATACTGTTATATAGACCGAAGATACCTGATATGCCTGACAATTCACTGAATCCGGAGATTAGCAATACTACTTACGGTCTATGCGTAAAAGCCTTCCGTATTACGAAGAAGCTGCTCAAACTCAATATCAAACTTCACCAGGATAAAGAAGCGGATATGGATGCCGTCAAAACAGGTGATATCTTTCTATTCAATCATTTTGCACGTTTCGAAACCTTTATTCCCCAATACCTGATCTATGAGGCGACCGGCGCCTATTGCCGTTCTATCGCAGCCAGCGAGTTCTTCGAGGGTGATGAGCGATTCAGCCAGTTTCTGTACGCGATCGGAGTGGTGCCGAACGATTTACCCAATCTCTTCCCCTTCATGGCCAGGGAGATCCTGCACGGTCGAAAGCTCGTTGTGTTTCCCGAGGGTGGAATGGTCAAGGATAAACGTGTTGTCGATAAACAGGGCCGGTACAGCATATTCTCTAGAACCGCGAATGAGCGGCGCAAGCACCACCGTGGTTCGGCGGTAATAGCGCTGGCGCTGGACGCTTTCAAAACAGCACTGCTACATGACTTTTCAAGGGGTAACTATTCACAGGTTGAACGCTGGGCCGAAGAACTTGATTTTGACACGACAGAACAGCTGATGATCAAGGCGCTAAAGCCTACCGTCATCGTGCCGGCGCATATCACGTTTTATCCGATTCGAGTGAGCGACAATATTCTGCACCAGGCGGCAAATTTATTTAGCAAGGGTATCAACAAACGCTTTGCCGAAGAATTAATCATCGAGGGGAACCTGCTGTTCAAGGATACCGATATGGATATCCGCTTCTCGAAACCGATCGTAGTCGGAGAATACTGGCGGTGGTGGGAAAAAAGACTGCTGCCCAATGTAGTACATCGGTTCGAATCCCTGGACGAGCTATTCCAGCTCAAGCCAGACGAGGGGCATTTAGGAGGAAAAATTCACGCTATCGGATTGCGCGCTAAAAGTAATCTTTTGCGCGATGCATATATGAAATCGATGTACGAAGCCGTGACCATCAACCTGAGCCACATCGCTTCCTACCTGATTATGAAACTCTATCAACAGGGATTACGGAAGATACGTTGTGGACGCTTCCATAAAATGCTCTATCTCTGCATCAAGAAGCTACAGGAATCCGATTATCAATTACACCGCAGCCTGTGCAATCCGGAAGAGTATGGATCGATCGCTTATCGTGGCAGCAGCAGGCTTGATCAATTTTTGAGTACGGTCCAATCGATGCAACTGGTATGCATCGATGAAGGTCATTACATGCTGGATGAAAAACTCGGTGATGATTTTAAAATCGATGAAATCCGTACCGAAAACCTGATCTGTGTTTATGCCAACGAAATTGCGCCCCTATCGAAGGTAACATCAATTATCGATTTGGCTATGGAACAGCTCAATCGGTTCGATGCCAGAAACCTTGCCGACTATCGTTTCCACGACCAGTTGCTTGCGCTCGAATGGGATCGAAAAATGTTCGATAAACAGCGCCACGAAGAAATAAACACCCAGCAAACCGCAAGCGCTGATGCAAACTGGTTTTTTCTTAAATCACCGAATGATTCAGCGAGTGCTGTTCTGCTAATACATGGATTTCTATCCGGGCCGGCAGAAATGCGCAGTCTCGGAGAACGCCTGCATGCGCAGGGCCATCATGTACTCGGAGTACGCCTCAAGGGACATGGCACTTCGCCCTGGGATTTGCGTAGTAGAAACTGGCAGGACTGGCAGGCATCGGTGGCGCGCGGTTTCGATATTATCAAGACCTACAGCCAGTCGGTTCACATCATTGGATTTTCGACCGGGGGGTTATTGGCCCTGCTACATGCTTCCGTTCGACCGAATACGAAGATTAAAAGCGTCACTAGCGTCTCGGCGCCGATAGATTTCAAAAACAAAAACTTGAAGTTCGTACCGCTGCTACATCATGCCAACAAACTCGTACGCTGGGTATTTTCAGAAGGACTGATTCCATTCAGACCCAATGAACCCGAAAACCCCGAAGTCAATTACCAGCATGTTCCAATTCGAGCACTCTACCAGCTTCAATTGCTTATCGAGCACCTGATGGAAAAGCCGATAAATATCAACGCGGATGTTTATCTTTACCAGACCGACCACGACCCGGTAATCGAGCCGTCGAGTCTCGATAAGCTCCACCAGAACATCAGGGCACCAGACATTGAGAAGCTAACCATCCATGCCGACAGGCACGGCGTAATCTATAGAAACCTGGATGAGATTCAGCAAAAAATTTGCGCCGCGATCAAATAGTGGTATAAAGGAACGCCCTGGTCTAAAAATTAATAGGGGTTACGCGCGGATCCAAAACAGGGGTTTACCATTCCAACATCAGTCATCGATTTTTAAGTGACTCTAATGCGCTTTCCAGACATTTTGGTATTATTAGGGGTTGCCATGATCAAGGCGAGTCTGTGTTAAAGCTTCAGTACCACCAACAAATTCTGCTATTTAAATGCCTGACTCTGGCGGCTGCCGTACTAATTATAGTTGGCCTGATCGCACCGTTAATCACGCTTAAAAAATACATTGTTGTCGAAAATACCTTTTCGCTGTTGACTGGAGCCATACAACTCATCAGGGATGGGCAATGGTTTCTTTTTATTGTCGTCACGGTGTTCAGCATTTTGCTGCCCTTCGCCAAGCTTGCGGTACTTTACCGGGTTCTTTCGGTTAGCTCCGGTAAAGGAACCCGGGGCGAACGCTATCTGCACTGGATTCATAGCCTCGGTAAATGGTCTATGCTCGATGTTTTTGTCGTGGCGATTCTGCTGGTTACGGTAAAACTGGGGTTCGTCGCCAGTGTAGAGTTACACTACGGGGTTTATGCCTTCGCCATGGCGATACTGTTGACCATGTATATAACGAGTCAGACGGTCCTGTTACTCGAAGTTCGGGCTTCTGATCCTGCACCGTAACACCGCTACGATCAAGGAATCACTGCTTCTATTCAAGCCTCAAAATGAATCTTCACTTCTCGATCGGGTGAGCGACTAAACCATGCCTGGTGCACCTTGCCAGAATCCGGTCCATGCGCAAAATACAACTCCAGGCTATGCTTAATGACTGGAAACGCCAGTTTATCCCAGGGTATCTGGTCTCGGGTAAACAGACCGACTTCCAGACTTTCCTCCCCTGGAGATACATCATCGCTGAGTAATCGACCGCTGAATATCAGGTGTACCTGCGAGATATAGGGCATGCTGAATACACCAAATAACTGGAGTGGGCCAACCCTGGCATTGGCCTCTTCTATCGACTCGCGTATCGCGGCCTGGTGCACTGTTTCGTTATTTTCCATAAACCCGGCCGGGAAAGTCCATAGCCCGTAACGTGGTTCGATCGCCCGCCTGCACATCAATACCCTGTCCTGCCAGACGAGAATCGCGCCAGCCACATTATTTGGGTTTTGATAGTGAATCATTCCACAGCTATCGCAGACATAGCGTTCGAGATTATCGCCTGGTGGAATTTTAAGTTCCACGCCCTTCCCGCAATGACTGCAATAGTTCACCGTGTGACCCGTTCTAAGGTCGCCAGGATCAGGCTCTTTACCGAATCGATTCTATCGGCGAGCACCTTTTTAATCTGCTCCATATCAAGCACCGAAGCTTCGATGCCGGCACACCAGTTCACTACCAGCGCGATCGTCGCATATTCGATCGACAGTTCCCTTGCGAGCGCCGCCTCAGGCATACCGGTCATGCCTACCATATTACACCCGTCTTTGCCCATTTTGCGTATTTCCGCTGCGGTTTCGAGTCGTGGTCCGTTGGTGCAACCATAAGTTCCAGTACCGACGAGGTCGATACCTGCTGATTTGCCCGCCGCGATAATAGAGTCCCGCAGGGTCTTGCTATACGGCAAGGTAAAATCAATATGCTCTATATCCTGCCTGTTACCATCAAAAAAGGTGTGTGCACGTCCAGAGGTGTAATCGATAATCTGATCGGGCAGGGCCAGGGTTTGTGGTGGCAAATCCGGCGTGATTCCACCTACAGCATTGATCGCGAATATATGTGTGACGCCCACTGCCTGCAATGCCCACAGATTGGCTCGATAATTGATCGCGTGCGGAGGTATCTGGTGGATTTCACCGTGCCTGGGCAAGAAAACGATGTCGTGTTCACCCCATCGACCCAATTGTATCTCGGCCGAGGTTCTGCCGAACGGCGTTTCAGGTTTCTCACACCGATCTATACGAAAATCGTCACCGAGCGAATAAAACCCGCTTCCACCGATTACAGCGTGCACAACTGTCACTCAGTGACCTTACTCTCGATACAATGTATAGCGGACAAATTGCGAAAATGGCTATTCAAATCCATGCCTGCGCCATAGACATAGCAATCGTCACATTCGAGTCCGACGAAATCGGGTTTAATGTCTGCTTTTTTGCGCTCGTGAGTCTTGCGGATCAAAAACACACTGGTACATTTAATTGCGCCATGCTTCATGCAGTAGGATCGAATTTCTTCGAGCGTGTACCCCTGGTCGAAGATATCGTCGATGATAATGACATTACGTCCTTTGATTTCATTTTGTGGGTAGGCTTTCCACAATACGTCCTTACCCAATGTTGCAAGCCTGTATCGGGTTGCATGTACATAGTCGACGGTAAGCGGAAAGTTCCAATGGCGCAGTAATTGTCCGGTCAAATAAAGGCCACCATTCATAACGCACAATACGAGCGGAAAATCCTTTTCGCATTCCTGCTCTACTTTCGATGCCAGTGCCTCTATGCCCTGTTCAACCGCCGATTGATCGAAAAGCATATCAGCACTGCTATGTATTTCCTGGGCGCGTTCAAGTTTCATTGGCTTCAAATCAAGACCTGTCTATTGTTAATGGTTGTGCTAAATGTAGCGTTGTTGTCGGAAACGCCATTTCTGCCTGATTGGTTTCGACGATTTCAGCGACTTTCAACATCACATCCTGTTTAATCTGGTGGAATTTTACCCATTCGGTGGTTTTCGTAAAGGTGTATATGAAGAAGTCAACCGAACTGTCGGAAAATTCGTTGAAATTAACAATCATAGTCTTTTGCGCATCGATTTCTTCGTGTGCTATCAACATCGCCTTCACCTCTGCGACAATATTATCCATACAGGCCAGGTCTGAATACCTTATCCCAAAGGTCTCATAGATTCGCCGGTTCGACATTCGCGACGGATTTTCCACCACGATATTGGTAAATATTGAATTGGGCACATAAATGGGTTGCGATTCGAAATTTCTGATCACCGTGATTCGCCAGCCAATTTTTTCAACCGTGCCTTCGATATTACGATCAGGAGACCGAATCCAGTCGCCGACGGTGAAGGGCCGATCCAGATAAACGATCAAACCGCCAAAAAAGTTGGCCAGTAAATCCTTGGCGGCAAACCCAAGGGCTATGCCACCGATGCCACCCATGGCAAGAACGCCGGATATACTGAAGCCGAGGGTTTGCAGAATCACCAGTCCTGAAGTAATGAGCACCGCAAGCCTTACCAGCTTGCCTATCGCTTCAGTCGTATGCCTGTCTACCTGGTCGGATTTTGCGGCGAATTCCTGCTCTGCGCCGCGAATCAGGCCGAGCACAAACCAGGTCAGGCAAAACAGGATGCCCACATCTCGAATCGAATCCGAAGCGGTAAAAATTGGACTTTCAGTTTCCAGGTAAATAATATCCGCGGCGAATGCAAGTCCGATCAACCAGACGATCCAGCTCAGCGGTCGCGACATCGCTTTGACGATAATATCGTCCCACTCGGTGCGCGTGCGCTTCAACCTGAGCAGTACTCTGGCGATAAACCGTTTGACAAAATAATTGGCGAACACGGTAGTCAGAACGATAATGAACACCTGTATCATCCAAAACCATTCCCCGTTAAACTCAGGCAACCAGTTATCTAGCTCGAACATTACTCTAATAAATCTCCACTTTCAGAAGGATATTAATGTTGGTTGAAAAGCGCCAGGCGCTCTACCGACTGTTGCCATTGCGTCGTGTTAATTAAATCGTCAGATTGCAGCGATGGCCTTCCATGCATCCTGATCATACGCAGCTGCGACGTCGGATTATTATATCCCTTCAGTGCGTCGAGGATCTCATCGACACCTTCGGAATTATTGCAAACCAGCAGCATATCGCAACCGGCCTGCAATGACAGCTGCGCACGTTCGGCGTATCCACCGGCCGATTCTGCCCCACTCATACTTAAATCGTCACTAAAAACAGTGCCTTGAAACCTTAACTGGCTCCTGAGTACATTTTCAATCCAGTGCTTTGAATAGCCGGCTGCATACTCGTCGACCGTTTCATAAATGACATGCGCCATCATGATACCGGTCAGGTGCGTCGCGATCACGCGCCGGAAAGGAATCAGGTCATGTGCTTCTATTTCATCGAAACTGCGTCGGTCAAAAGGCATGACGTGGTGAGAATCGCCTGCTACCGACCCGTGGCCGGGGAAATGCTTGCCTACTGCCTCCATGCCGGCTTTTTTCATGCCGCGTATCCAGGCATTGGCAAGTCGAGTTATGGTTTCTGGATTCTGGTGAAAGGCCCGGTCTCCGATCACGCTACTGACTGGATCGCCGATATCGAGCACTGGCGAAAAGCTTAAATCGATTCCGTAGTGGAGTAATTCTGAAGCCATGATCCAGGCGAAGTTTTCCGCATTCTGGAGCGCTATACCCTGATCTTTGTCATACAACTCACCCAGTAGGGCCATGGCCGGCAGAGGCTGGAATTGATCCCGAAAACGTTGAACTCTCCCACCCTCCTGATCCACTGCTATAACCAGCCGCGGTAAGCGAATGTCATGTATTTCGTCGACCAGTGACTTCAATTGCCGGGGGGACTGATAATTACGGCTAAACAGGATAACGCCACCTGCCTGTGGATGTTCGAGACGCTTTCGCTCTTCATCCGTTATCGCATGGCCCGCGATATCCAGCATGACCGGTCCCAGGCTCACGGGTTAGGCTCCAGCAAAACCACCGCGTGCACTGCTATTCCCTGCTGACGCCCAATAAAACCCAGGCCCTCGGTAGTCGTTGCCTTGATATTCAGCTTAGGAGCGTCAACCGAAAGATCTTCAGCGAGATTATTTTTCATAGCCTGAAGGTACGGCGCCATGGTCGGCGCCTGCGCTACGATCGTCACATCGGCATTACCGAGTCGACAGGAGCCGGCATCCATCATCGATTTAATGTGACGCAAAAACTCCCGGCTATCCCGGTTCATGTTAGCCACGTCCTTATCCGGAAAATGCGTACCTATATCCCCCTGTCCCAGGGCGCCCAGTATCGCATCGCACAGGGCATGGATGAGTACATCACCGTCCGAGTGGGCCAGGATCGAAAATTCGCAGGGAATATTGACCCCACCCATTACCAGTCCTGCTCCAGGGCCCAGTGCATGCACATCGTACCCGTGTCCAATTTTTATATTTGTCATCCTGGTGTTGCTATTACTCTTTCAACATGATCGTCATTATAGCGATGGCGCTTAAGTTTGTATGCGTTGTCATATCGTCAATAGCGGCTCAAGGCATGCACATTGATCAGCATCGCGCTAAACAATAGTAGTGCGCCCGCCTGATGCATAGCTCCCAGCAAAACTGGAACCTGCCACAGCAGGGTCGCGATCCCGAGCGACACCTGGACGATCACCATCATGCCAATCCATTTAAAACTGCTCTTGACAGGGGCATCGCGGTGTAATGCACGCCCCCTAAGGTACCAGACTAGCAATAATAACCCGGTCGCGATGGCGAGCAAGCGATGGGTGAATTGCACCGTCACGCTGTTTTCAAACAAGTTGAGATACCAGGGAGACAAGGCAGCGACACCTTCGGGTATCCACTGGCCACCCATGAGCGGAAAGGTATTAAATATCAACCCTGCCTTAAGCCCTGCGACAAACCCGCCTGATATAATCATGATCATCACCAGCGTTGTCAGGGCCAGCGACCCAATTCGCCATCGGCTTAAATCGGACCGCCGCAGTGACAGGTATGCCTGTCGATAGTGCAAATCCAGTAGCACCCAGAGAATAAAGCCGTAGATTAAAATCGCACTGAGCAGGTGAGCCGTGAGCCGATACTGACTCACGTGCGGATTATCGACCAGGCCACTCTTAACCATATACCAGCCCAGCAAACCCTGCAGTCCACCGAGTGCAAACATCACGATCAATTTGGGGGTCAATCCGGGTTTTATCCTGTGACGCCAGCAGAAATACAAAAAGGGCAACAGGAAAACCAAACCAATTAATCGCCCCAGCATTCGGTGGGAATACTCAAACCAGAAGATAGATTTGAATTCGTCGACCTCCATGTCACGGTTGATTTTCTGATACTCTGGCGAGCGTTGGTAATCGCCGAATTCTTCCTTCCATTGTTCGGCACTGAAGGGTGGCAGCATTCCGTGGACAGGTTCCCAGTTCACCATCGATAGACCCGATCCGGTTAATCGGGTTACGCCACCGAGTATCACGATACAAAAAATCAAAGTAAGACAGAGTAATAACCAGCGCGAAATCGCCTGGTCCTGTTCGCTTAATTCAGACATAGGTTGAATCGATTAGGATATATTAAGGTTTAATTGGGCTAGGATTGATGTTGCCTGCGACTTCAAGGAATCGCGTCTGGTTTGTTTGTCCACTGGCGTATTGATCGAGCTTGCCATCCATGGTAGTGGCCAGTTCGATCAACCGGTCGGCGATTGGTGGGTGAGTTTTCAACATCACGGTAAGCGATTCCGCTTCAGGATTGATACTGTCTATGGTGGTTAAAACATCGAGCAAAGCGTAAGGATCGTAACCAGAACGAGCCGCCAGTACCACGCCTTTTACATCGGCATCGTACTCCAGGCTTCGGTCGAGTCCGGTGGCGTATAATTGCACACCCAGGTTGACCAGTTTTTCCAGTCGCTTCCGATCTTCCTCGTCGTCAACGACCAACCTGGCGCCCAGGTTGGCCCAGAAATCCCGTTTCATGGTTTTCTGCAGAGCCTTGAGATGATGTTTCATCACTACATGGCTGATTTCATGCGCCAGCACGCCCGCGAGCTGTGCCTCGTTTTCGAGCAGATCAAGCAGTCCCAGAGTGATGAGGATATATCCACCGGGCGCCGCAAATGCGTTAATTCCATCCGAGTCGATGACACCAAAACGCCAGGGTAAATCCTTACGAGCCGATTGCGATGCGACCCAGAAGCCAACATCGTTAATATAGCGTTGCAATTCAGGGTCATCTACCAGTGGCGCAGCTCCCAGCAAACCGGAAATTAAATTTCCACCCATCTGGATTTCTTCTTCGGTCGATACCTTGCCTCGGATTTTCCTGATGTCGTCGGTGAGTTTTTTAAGATCGCCCAGGTCAAAAGAAAAGGCCCGGGTACCAACTGGCCAGGTTAAGACCAGACAGCAGATCATTAACGCAAAAATATTCGATATCGGCTTCACTATTTCTTCTTATCCTCGATATGCGCAATATTTCGAGCAACCAACTGACCTTCTTGCGTGAACCCAGGCATACGCGTTGAGCTACTCGCAAACTGTTGCATTCTGTCCAGTTCTTCCAGGTCAGGCCTGGCCCCCCTGATTTCTTCTTCACTCAGTCCTCTTATCCCTATAGTCGCCGTTCTTGCGCTACCGCTGGTACCACCACCACTGCCGAAGAAACTGCTCGCCATGCGTGAGAATGAAGCGAGTCCGGATAGCAATCCACGCGAGTCGGGCTCAGTCTTGATTTCAGGTGTAAACCCGGAATAAACCGTTCGAACCTGGTAGCTACGTACCCAGCCAATAATCGATTTCTGTTCGGAAAATATCTGCTTCCACCCTCCTTTGCGCTCAAATACTTCGACTGTGGAACCGGCTTCAATTCGAGCTACCTGATCGGAGGCACTGCTGGCTTTAGCGTAAACCGTAGATAACCGGACCACTATCGCTTCTTCGGCGGTAAGTGGTATTGCCAGGGACAGTAAAAATATCCCTAATAGGACTCTAAGATGATTCATACCGACTTTTTGATCAATTATTGCGCCGATAGTATAACAATACTCGAGATTTTACAGCGTGCTTTGTTCATCTGATCTGTGGGTAAACACCTAGTGGTAACCGGATTAGTCAGAATAAAAACGACTATTAGTATGGCTAGACGTTATGGTGTAAAAGATTACAATCCGCATCATCTTGAATCCTGGCTATGACATGAATCCATTAATCTACGAAACCGGAATAACGGCTCTTGCAACATTTTTCGCCACCATAGGCCCATTTAATATCGCCGCGGTATTTGCTGCCCTGACTGCTAATCAGGACTTTCGGTCGAAAACCCTGGTTGCAATCAAGGGCACGCTGATAGCAGGCGTAATATTGATAATTTTTGCACTGAGCGGTGAAACACTACTCACCAATTTTGGAATATCACTGGCCGCGTTGCGGACTGCTGGTGGCATATTATTATTGTTAATCGGCATAGACCTGGTATTTGTGCGATCCTCCGGGGGTATTTCAACCACCGACGATGAAACCCGGGAAGCCGAGACCAGGCAGGATATTACCGTTTTTCCACTGGCGATGCCGATGATCGCAGGTCCGGGTGCGATGGGTGCCTCGATATTATTGATGGCGAATACCGGTGGTGACCTGATCCTCAAGGCTACGGTAATAGCCGCACTAGTGATCGTATTGGTTTTCACCCTGCTTTCCCTGTTCCTCGCGGCCCAAATTCAACGCGTGCTTGGTGTGACCGGCATGCATGTGATCAGCAGGGTTTTCGGTATATTATTAACCGCGCTGGCGGTGCAGTTTATTTTTGATGGAATCGCACAAAGCGGGTTGCTGGATTAAGGAGCCTCCGATACATTCCACCCATAAAAAAAGGCGCCTGTCGGCGCCTTTCCCGTCCTTAGCTGCTTTATTTTTTTATTTTTGCAGCGATCTCCTCCAGTTTTTTTGCCCTGATAATTTGACCGTCTAGTGCCGAGTCCTCGGCGTTACGACCATAGGCCACTGAAATAAGTTGGCTGTAGTAAACCACAGGCATGTTAAAGTTACTACCAAATTTTGCATTTATATCATCCTGGTAGATTTCGACATTGACCTGACACAGCGGACAGGGTGTCACAATCATGTCAGCACCATGGTCATAGGCGGCTTCGATGATACCGTGAATCAATTCCTGTGATTTTTCCGGTTCTGAGAAAGCCAGCGCGCCACCACAGCATTGTACCTTTTTCTCATAGCTTTCGATCGAATCGCCACCGAGATTTTCTACCAACTTGTCCAGGTACAGGGGATTTTCGAACGATTCCCCGTCGATGCCAAAAGGCCGGTTGGTCTGGCAGCCTACATATCCGGCAATCTTGATGCCTTCCAGCGGTTTCTTGACGCCCTGCTTAATCGTGTCGTAACCGATATCTTCGATCAGCACTTCGGCCAGGTGGCGAATCGGCGTCTTGTTGGTCATTTCAAGCTGGGCTTCCGCGAGGGCTCGGTTGGCATCGGCCATCAATCCCGGATCGTCCCTGAAGCGCTCGGATGCTTCCTTAGTCGCGAGCCAGCACGCCGCACAGGTTGCGACTATATCCTGATCCGGATTGTGTTTCTCCGAAAGCGCAAGATTACGAGCTGTTAATACCATTCTCGGCAGTACCCCACCACTGGCGTAGCCAATCGAAGCAGAACAGCAATTCCAGTCCGGTATTTCATTCAGCTTGATGTCCAGTTCTTCGCACATGGTATCGACCGAACGCATCATATTGGACGAAGATGCACCGGTTTGGGACGAACAACCAGGATAATAAGAATACTCGTATTCGGCCATGGGATTAATCCTGTTTAATCTGGTTCGAAATTTTCGATGTTTCTATTTCTTCGGCTTTGGCGAGGATTTTTTGCAATCCACCAGGGTCCTTGATGCCATGCCCCCCTCCCATCAGTTCCCTCGGTGCCACGCGTTTGGTTTTGAACATGCGCATACCCAGTTTTTGCTTCTTGAGGGTTTCTTTGATGCCTTTGGCAAACCCGTTCATAAAATATAACGACAGGCCAAGTTTAAGTTCGTTAACCCTGCCCTTGTGTTTCATATTGTTCCAGAAAATTTCGGCAAACCTGGCGGTCGGCTGGTTCTTTGGTTCCAGGCCCAGGCGTTTCGCATAGGTCGCGAGTCCATGCATGATGTGGGTAATCGGTAATTCTCTCGGGCAACGTACTATGCAGCTATAGCACGAGGTACACATCCACATCGATGCTGACGTTAATACTGCCTCACGCTTCCCGGCGCGAATCATCATGAAGAGTTCCTGCGGGGGATGTTCCCAGGCGCTACCTAGCGGGCATGAGCCCGAACAGACACCGCATTGCATGCACATCTTGACCCAGTTCCCACCCTCGACATTGGCTTCGACTTCGCTGAGAAAGCTGTTGCGATAATTTTCTACCAGGCTGATATTTAGTGGACTCATAGTGCGGCTTCCAGGTAAAAAACAGGCATTAAAACTTGAACGGACTCATACCGATCTTTTCGATGGTATCGGCCATATCGTTGATCAGTTGCGGCGCACGATGGATATCGGTGATCGCGACTTCGTAAGTAGCCACCCGTTCTGCTTCGAGGCTCAGGGTTTCCAGGGTATCGGCTATCTTGCTCATGCGCTCATGCGCCAGTTCCGACCCTTTGACGAAGTGGCACTGGTAATCGTCACCCTTTTGACAACCCATCAACACCACGGCATCGTAGCCGCTATTGAGCGCATCGGTGATCCAGATGGTATTCACCGAACCGAGGCATCGAACCGGCACCACGCGGGCGAAAGCACTGTAGCCAATACGATTTTGCGCGGCCATATCGAGCGCGGGGTAAGCGTCGTTTTCACAGGCGAGCACCAGAATACGCGGCTTTTCATCGAATTCGTCGGGAATATCGACGTTTTTGATTTGCTGGCCGACGGTATCCACCGAATAGTTTTCAAACGAAATAACGCGCACGGGACAGGCGCCCATGCAGACGCCACAACGGCGGCAGCGCGATTCGTTAAATACCGGGTAACGCTTTTCGTCTTCGTCGATCGCTCCAAATGGGCACTCCACTGTGCAACGTTTGCACTGCGTGCACCCTTCCCTGCGAAAAATCGGGAAACTCAAGTCTCCCGAGCGCGGATGTGCGGCCCTGCCCTTGCCAGCGTTTTCCAGCGCCTGGATCGCTTTCATCGCGGCTCCTGTAGCATCCTCGACAGCTTGCTGAATATCCATCGGCCGGCGCACCGGACCCGCAGCATATATTCCAGTTCGCCTGGTTTCGTAAGGAAAGCAAATGAAATGAGAATCGGTGAACCCGTGTTTTAAATGCGGTAGATCGGTGCCCTGTCGATAGTCGAGTTTGAGTATAGATTCGACACTGAGCTCGGGTGCATTCGGTTGAGCCTGATCGCCCCCATCCCTGGCTTCTCCCGCGTGGGGATCGGGCCCCGAATTAGGCACCATACCGATATCGAGCACCACCAGATCGGCCTGCAGGACGACCTCTTCGTCCAGGATTAAATCGCGGAATTTGACTTCGAGATCAGAGCTTACCTCGAACACCTGCCCCTTGGTGAAATTGATACCTGCCTGTTGACCGGCGCGATAAAAGTCTTCACCCGCCGCGCCAGGGGTGCGCAAATCGTTATAAATGATGGTCGTATCGCAACCTTCGTTGGCCGTTTTAAAGTACATCGATTGCTTGATCGAAACCATGTCGCCCACACCCGAATGGTAAGGCAGGTGCCCTTTTTGGGTAGAGTTTTGTCCCGCATTCTGCACGAATACCACGGAATTGACCGGGCTGTTATCCGAAGGCCGATTGATCGTTCCGCCATTGGCGGCGCGTGCGAGCGCTTCGAGTTCCATATTGGTGACGATATCGGCCGATTTATGGTGCGAAAATTCTGGAATATTGCCGGGATCGTATAATTTGAAACCGGAAGCCTGCACAATCGCACCTACTTCGATGCATTTACCGACACCCGATTCGGTCGCGATCTCTACCTTAAATCGCCCCGGAGCACCCGAGGTACTGGCCAAGGTGCAATTGAGATGGAGATTAATATTCTCGTGCGCATTGACCGAATCGATGAGCGCGTCGATACCGGTATCAGCTGGTTGCGCGTAGGGTGACCGGCTCGGAGTACGTTTATATAATTGCCCCACCCATCCGCCGAGCTGGCCGGATTTTTCTACCAGTTCTACCCGATATCCGGCTTTCGCCGACTCAAGCGCACTGGTCAAGCCTGTGATACCACCACCGACGACCAGTAGCGTCTTATTGAGTGGCTGTTCGCCACTGGGTTCCGGTATCTTGCTATATTTGCTCTCAGCACAGGCCATACGCAGGTAATCGTCAGCCATTTCCTGGGTGGTTTCAGTCGATTCTTCGTCATCGGGTCGAATCCAGATCACGCCTTCGCGTAAATTGGCGCGGGTGAGTGCAACCGACTCGAAACGAAAAGCTTCATTTTTGGATCGACGACTACAGGCGGCGATTACTACATGGTTGACTTCGCCTTTGTCGATATCCTGTTGAATCATTTCGACGCCCGCCCGGCTGCAGAGAAAGTCGCTGGCCCTGCAAAAACCAGCCTTGCCATCGCGTGTCGCGGTCATTTCCAGCCGTTTTGTATCGAGTCGATCGCCGATACCGCAACCGGTGCACAGGTAAACGCCTATCTTCATTTCATCGCTCATACTAATTTTCCACCGCTGCGTTTCTATTCACCACCTGTATTGCCCGCAACGCCGCGGCGGTGGCGCTTTGTACCGAACGGTTTACATCGAGCGCATCGGCAGCACAGCCGGCAGCAAAAATTCCGCCGTTGCCCTCGTCTGCCTCGATAAAACCATGTTCATTGACGCTCACCTCGACCGGAAACATCGATCGATCGACGCTGGGTTGCATGCCCACAGCCAGCACCACCAGGTCGTGGGTATTTTCATAGCGATGGTAGCCTTCGGTATCTACCCCCTGGACAATCGGATTTCCATCCTTGTCTTCGGTAATGCTCGCCACTTTCGATTTGACGAAGGTGATGCGTTCATCCTCTTTTACCCTCTGGTAAAAATCTTCGAAACGATCGATGGTGCGAATATCGATGTAATAGATGGTTCCCCTGGCTTCCTCATCGTCACCATAACTTTCGCCGATATAGGTGCTTTGCTTGAGCGAAGCCATGCAGCAAATACGCGAGCAATATTTCAAATGATTCCGATCGCGCGACCCGGCACATTGAATAAACGCGATATTCTTTGCCTCTCGTTGGTCGCCAGGGCGTAAAATTCTGCCGCCAGTCGGTCCAAATTTATCCATCATGCGCTCAAACTCGACGCTGGTGATGACGTTGGCATAGCGATCGTATCCATAGGCTTGTATCTTGTTAGCGTCGTAGGGCTGCCAGCCGGTTGCCCAGATAATCGCGCCTGCTTTGAATTCTATCGTTTGTTGCTGCATTTCGAGGTCTATCGCGTCGTAGCGACAGGCAGCTTTGGCTTTATCAGCGTCCTCGGTACCGAGGATAGCCGGATCGATGACATAGCGATGCGGCTGGGCCAGGTTGTAAGGCAGGTATGCCCCCTTGCGCTGACTCATACCATAGTTGTACTCGTCGTCGAATTCGGCCTCCACCGCTGCGCCACAGGCGCCACAGGCGGTACAATTTACATTGACGTAACGAGGACTAATCGTGACAGTGGCGCTATAGTCGCCTTCACTGCCGCTTACCTGGGTCACTTCGGCCATAGTCAACACGGTAATACCAGGCTGTGCGCTGAGTCTGCGCTGGTTGATTTCCAAACCGCAGGTTGGAAAACACAGTTTGGGGAAAAATTTATAGAGTTGAGTGATTCGACCACCCAGATACGGACGTTTTTCGACCAGCACGACCTGCTTACCCGTTTCTGCAGCTTCGACAGCAGCCGTTATTCCGGCGACTCCGGCTCCCACTACCAGTAGGGTCTGGTTGGTGGCGACAACTTCCGACATCGACTATTCTCCAGCGGTTTTGCCCGGCATTTGCTTTGGAACCAGGTGGTTTTATTACGAAAGTTGAATGGATGGAACAACCATCCATTTACCGATTTAAGATACGCTGATCCAGTCGGTTTATCCAGTCGTCCTTATTTATACCCGGATAAAAAAAATTGTGGAAAATATCGGAATTGCCGCAGAATACGGTTATTCAGGCAAAAAAAACCCCATAGTTTTATGGGGTTAACACACAAACATATCTCAGGAGGGTTCGGTTATTACTATAAGCAACTGAATCAAAGTAAACGGGACGCAGTTCTCACTTTGAATAATTTCTTACGCCAGTGCGCTAATTAAGGCTCTTCCCCAAATCGAGTGGGTAGATTATGCCTGTAGGGCCGAATTCATTCGGCCGGTCGCATTTCTAATATTTGGCCGAATGAATTCGGCCCTACAAATCAGGGGAAGAGTGCTAGTTAATACCACACCGGGAGATCAATCTGTCAGCCGTGCACGGGCAAATTCAACGGATTGTTAGCGTCGATGCCATCCATGAATAGTTTATGCCTGTCCCTGTGCGTTATCTGATAGATCAAACCCATCCATTTTCCGATTACGGCGCTGCCGGTGTCGTGCCAGGTATTGTTTAATTTATGCAGAATCAGTGCCTCTGGAAATTCAGGCATTTCTGATCCTTGTTCCAGGGCAGCTTCCGCGCGCAACCGAAATTCACCTAGTACGGCCGCCTCGAATTTGCCGAGATAATTGAGTGGGAACGGGGGATACTCCCTGGCTTCGCCAGCAAAATAGGCCATAGCGTCGCGTTTATACTCCTTCAATAAAGAGACCGTGTCGTATTCAGGGTGACCCTGTAAGAACACTGTACGAATACCATCGGGGCTGGTTGCCAGGTGCACGCAGCCATCGTCGCCGGTTACCAGGGTTCTGAGCCCGGCTGCATCATATTGCTCCGGAAAAATGGTGTTCCAGCGCGAATGCGGCACGTCGAAGCGGGTGTTGACACTCGATACCAGCGGATGTTCCCGATCGACCACCGTATGTTCGAATACTCCCCATTTTTTGCGCGGCTGGTTCACTCGTTTCTGACCGTATCGAAACTCCAGTATGGAATGGGTCGCGAGGCAGGAACACAAGGTCGAAGGCACTGCTTCGTGTGCCCAGTCAGCAACCTCGATCAGCGGATTCCAGAACGGCTCACTGGAAAGCTCTGAATGGGTTACGTTGGCGCCGGTAATAATAAGCGCGTCCAGACCTTTTTCGCGTACCTGGTCAAAGGTTTCGTAATGTTCCTTGACGTAAGCCCGGGCTTTGTCGCTTCGCCCCAGTTCGTCCAGCGTAAACGGGTGTACGAAAAACTGTGCAATCGGATTGCTCTCGCCAACGAGTCGGAAGAATTGCCGTTCAGTCGCCTCGAGCGCCGCGTCAGGCATCATATTGAGCAATCCGATGTGCAATTCACGAATGTCCTGTTTTTCCGCGACCTGCAGTTCCAGAACCCTCATGCCTTCGGCTGTCAGTTTATCGAACGTAGGCAGATTGTTATGCGCGACCAATGGCATTAGTTTTGCCTCCCGATTGCCAGTTCCAGCAACTGTATAAAATCTTCTTCATCGTTAACTTGCGCTATTTCCTCCGAAGTGACCGTGTAACCGTGGGGTTCGGCGATAGCATCATAACGGGGTATGCGCGAGTGAAACAGGCGGGGAAATATCCAGCGGGCAAACTCATCCGGGTCAATTTGCGCCGCGTACTCGATGCCTTGAAGCGGTAAATATATTTCCAGTTGTTCCTGCAAAAACTCGGGGCGGTAGTACATGGGTTTGGGCGAACTTTGTGCCCGTTCTATCATAATGTCCTCCTGTTCCTGATTCGTGACCTTGATATAGAGAACCAGCGAGCATTCCACCAGGGTTTCGATTACGCCGGGTTGATCCAGTTCGCACACACTACCCCCAACGTCATTGATAAAATGCGGGCAACTGTAGATCTCCTGGGCCTTACGGACAAACTTCGGTACTTCGAGCATGGCGTCGATTTCTGCCTGGCGGTAAATCGCCTGGCGACGAATAAAGTCCCCGAGTTCGACTCCACCCAGTTCTGGATTTCCGAGCTTACCGACAAAGCTGAGTACCGGCCCCAGGTCGTTTATCCTGATATTATTATGAAAGTAAATCCACTCGGTTCGAACCAAATCCCTTAAAAAAGGGACTTGCATCGCCTCCCACCTGATCATGTCGAGCATATGCTCATCGATGTAGCGCGTACCGATGCGATAGTCACCCGAATAATGAAACCAGTTATTACCCCTTAGCTTGCTCGCCAGGTACGATTTTCCAACTCCGGACATACCGAGCAGGGTAATATTTTTGTTTTCCCAGTCTCTAAATTCTTCGACGCTGAACTTCACGATATCTCCGGCGATGGCAAATAGGATAATTATGCAGCATAGATTTTGTGAGACAACCGAAATTGGCACTTTTCGTTTGTCGTCCTCCGAGAAGGCACGGATGTTATCTTCCATAGCCGAATAGTCATACTCGTGCGATACTCCGCGCGGTCGAATCCAGCCCGGCCGGATAATTCAATAATGATGTTCACTAATGATGCCTGATAATGCCCTGGCCCTGCGCCAGCAATCCGATAGTCCGCTGTTCGGCATCAGCACGATGCTGTTAAGCGTATTACTATTTTCGATGATGGATGCCACCGTCAAGTGGCTGGGCGGCAATTACCCGACGCAGCAGATCATGTTCTTTCGCTGCGCGGTGGCAATGATCCCGGTCTCGATGATTATTTATACCCGCGGTGGTATTTCAATATTAAAAACTCAACAGCCAGCCCTGCACTTATTACGCAGTCTGTTGGGTATTACTGCCATGGGCTTTGCGTTTTACGCCTTTTCACTCATGCGCCTGGCCGACGCTATTTCGATTTTGCACGCGACCCCTGTGATTATGACTGCCTTGTCGGTATTGCTGCTTGGAGAAGCGGTTGGAATCCATCGATGGTCCGCTGTGGTGGCCGGATTTATCGGAATGCTAATCGTGGTCAGACCGGGTGAAGGCATGATCGCCAGCGGCAGCTTTTTTATGTTGATCGCGGCCCTGCTGATCGGCTTCACCACCATTATCATTCGCCACCTCACCGCCAGGGACGATCCGGTCTGCATTACTTTTTATTTTACTCTGATGGGTGTGATAGTCAGCGCGATCGGCATGGCCGTGCTCGGCTGGCAAATACCCCAACCACGCGACTGGATATTTTTAATCGGGGTAGGACTATTCGGCGGTATTGCGCAGTACATGATGACCGTCAGTTATAGACGCGCCATAATAGCGATAGTCGCGCCGCTCAAATATTTAAGTATCGTAATCGGTGGTATCTTCGCCTATTTTATTTGGGGCGAAATACCCGATCTCCAGAGCTTTATCGGCATCGCAATCATTGTGCTCAGCGGGCTCTACACCCTGCGTCGTGAAGTCCTCTACGCCCGCCGGCGAAGCCTGTGACACACTCTGTTATAAACCAGCGCGAGAACCACAATCTGCAAGCCTACCTGCTACTAACGGTAACGACCCTGTTCTGGGGCGGAAACACCATTTTTGGCCAGGTGGCGGTTGGCGAAATCTCACCCATGCTGCTGGTGACGCTGCGCTGGCTCGGTGTATTGATACTGCTGTTACTGTTCGCGCGTAAATACCTGATCGAGGACTGGCCAGTTCTGCGTCATCATCTGGTCTATGTCGGTTTGATGGGAGGTGTTGGCTTCACTATGTTCAACGCCTTGTTTTATATTGCTGCGCACTCTACCTCGGCAATCAATATTGGAATCCTGCAGGGCTCAATCCCCGTTTTTGTCCTGTTTGGAGGCTATCTAATATTTCACAATCGAGTGACAAAAATACAGGCTTGCGGGGTTACGGCTACCTTGATTGGTGTTGTCATCGTGGCATCCGGTGGCAATTTAACGAGTTTTAGCGAACTCTCGTTAAACCAGGGCGATCTGTTAATGCTACTGGCGTGTTTTTTATACGCTGCCTACTCGCTCGGTCTGAGCCGCCGCCCTAAAACCTCTGCCCTGGGTTTGTTTACGCTGCTCGCCTGTGTCGCATTTTTGGTGTCGCTACCCCTGCTTTCGATCGAAATCATGGCCGGTGATTTTATGGCACCCACTACTACCGGCTGGGTTGTGGTCGCGCTGGTGACCTTGTTGCCATCCTTGATCGCGCAGATATTTTTCATCCACAGCATCAGCCTGATCGGACCCGGCCGTGCAGGCGTATTTGTTAACCTGGTGCCGGTGTTTGCCTCCATCATGGCTGTGTTTTATCTGCACGAATCGTTTGAGCTATTTCACGCGGCTTCCCTCGGCCTGGTACTCGGTGGAATCTGGTTATCTGAAGCTGGTAAGGAAAAGTAAGTCGGGGAGGGTCTGATTAAATCTGGCCTTGCTGCAGTACATGGAAGTGCGAGAGCAGCTTTAAACCGACAGAAAAACTATTGTTTATCCATTTTCCGAGCTCTTTCTAACAGCAATTCGATACAGGATTGCTCATCGGATAAAAATTCCTGTGTGAACCTGGCTAGTTCATGGTAAAAATTGTGGGTTGTTGTTTCCATGACTTTGCCAAGAAAAAGGAAGGCCCACTTGCCAAGATGAAGTTTGAAGAAGTCGTTTTGAAAATCCAGTGCATTGAGGGCCGATGCTATGTCCCCCTTTTCCCAACTCGTTGACTCAATTTCAGCCAGTGTTTTCATAAAATATAGCTCTATACCAAAATGGTCGGGGAGTTCTTTCAGTGTTTGATTATATTTTGTACCGGTAGCGGTTATATAGGCGCGTACTTGTTGTGTTTCGGGACCCGAAAGCACTCCAGAGCCTCCAGGGGTCTGAATGGATTCATAAGGGGGGATGCGATTCTTACCCGGCAGGATAAAAAGGCTAGTGTATTCTACAGCAAGTTCTAGAGACACCTCTTCGAGAGGCTCGGTGAAAAAACAATCATCCAAAGCAAATTGAGAGGCATATAGTGCTTCTCTAAATTCAACTGAGCGCAATTTTTTAAGACTCTCAACCGTCGGTTCGGTTAAAAAAAGATTAGACACAAATCCGTAGACACCAACCCGCTCTCGCGCATAATCGGCAAGCTGTTGCGGGGAAGCTGCAGCGAATTCGCTGCAGGCTTCCTCTCTTAGGGCCGCATTGCTAGTGATATAAACTCTCCCTCTTTAAGCCCTGGAGACCGTTACCACGGTGTCCATAAAGCACAGCTGACCGTTAACTGGATCTGGCGAATTGGCAATAATCCAATTGGGATGAGTGCCGACTTTATCCTTCCACCAGATACGCTCCAGGTCAGGGTCATTGTCTCTACCGTTAGGTGCTTTTTTACCTGAAGCATAACGCCCATATTCCCAGTGACCGCAGTGATGGGAGATCGCAATAACACCAGGATGTATCGCCGGTGTTACCCTGGCTGTAATGCTAACTTCTCCCGTGAGGGACTTAACCGAAATTACGTCTCCTTCTTTAATGCCTCTCTTCTCCGCGTCGACGGGGTTAATCCAGGCAGGATTATCATGATAGATTTCGGTTAACAACTTGCAGTTCTGGGATCGCGAATGGATCTGCGTGGCGACTTTAAAGGTCGTCAAGATCATATCATCCGAACCCATTCTTTGGTGCTCAGGAACTGCCGTCCAGGTAGGCAATGGATTGAACCCTTCCGTTTCCATGATGCTTGAATAGATCTCCATATATCCCGATTTATTCACCTTGTCGGGCTTGAAGCCAGAATAGACCTTATCACCAATTTTTTGACCTACATACGCTTTATAGGAATTCCTAGTGCTCTCGTAACCCTTTTCAAGCGCTTCCTCAGCAGATTGCAGATGGGCCTTTTTCCAATCCCAATAGACGTTGGTTGCCGGGTCTAATACCACGGTATCTTTTTCATAAACGCTTGGCTGTAGCTCTTTTTTGTAGGAATAGTACCTGGGTTTAGTGCTGGGGTTGTGATAAACCCCATTGCGTTTCATATACTCAAACCCGCCTGCTGCTTTAACATCCGGGGTCATTTCACAGGAAAGTTTAACGAACTCCTCTTTGGTTTTGAAGCCCAGGGGGAAACCCATACGCTCGGCAAGCTCACAGGCTACGTCGCCAAAATCGCGGCATTCGCCCATGGGCGGTATCGCTGGCTGTCTGATATAGTATTCTGGAATTTGTACCGGAGAAACCATATCTTCCCAGTCCCAACGCTCGGTGTAGGGCGGTTCGGGTAAGATCAGGTCAGCCAGGGCCGCTGATTCATCATAAAAGGGGTTGATGTTGACATAGTACGGGATGAGCGATTCATCTTTCAGAACGTCGATATTTTCCTGCACTTCACCGTTTGCATACACAGGCGTATACATATAGACCATATAAACCTCGGGACGCCCCAGGCTGCCATCCTTGATCACCTTGAGTACATTATGACTCATATGGTGGGTAGGCAGTTTGGCCGCACCCGGGAAACCATCAATAATTTTTAGTTTTTTAGCCTTCGGCTTATTCTTGGGTCCTTTGGGGTACTTCCACTTCGCACCCACCGCTTTACAGCGTCCACCAGGATTATCGATATTGCCGGTGATAGAGGCCAGGGTCTGTAATGCCCGCTCGGTATCGTTACCATTATAGTGGGCAACAGCGCCGCGGTAACTGATCAAGCAGGCCGGATGATAGGAGGCAAATTCACGCGCGATTCGCTGTATATCTTTTGCGGCTACGCCGCTGATTCTCTCTGCCCATTGCGGTGTATACTGTGAAAAATGCTTTTTTAACACCTGCACTTTTTCTGCAACGGTGGCTTCCGGTTTTTTGGTCACCCGGCAGTATTTCAAAAACTTCTCGCCTGGGCCTGCATACAAGCCCTCTTCCATCACCACGTTGCACATGGCCAACACTATCGCCAGATCAGTACCGGGTTTTACCGGAATCCATTCATCGGACTTGGCGGCCGTGTTGGAAAGACGCACATCGAAGGTCACCAGCTTGACGTTTCTTTCAGCCATGGCACGAATCAAGCGCGGTGAGGTAGGGATATGGTTGGTATGCGCCTCCATTACATTGGAACCAAAATTGAGTACATACTGAGTATGGTCAAAATCCCAGTTATCGTAGTGACCTCCCCAGGTCAATTCCTGTGCGGTCCATTTCCCACCCTCGCAAATCGAAGTGTGATTGCCGATGGTGCCTGTGCCATAGGCGCCTAAGAAAGCACTCTTGACCAACTTGCTGGTGCTGGATTTCATGCGCCCATAGTGGAACATGAACTTCTCCGGGTGCCCGTCGTCCCTGAGTTTTTTCAGACGACCAGCAACCTCCGTTAAGGCCTCATCCCAGGAAACGCGTTTCCAACGACCTTCTCCGCGCTTACCCACTCGTTTTAGCGGGTAGAGAATTCTATCCGGGTCATTGGATTGACCCACACCACCCTGGCCTTTGGCGCACATAAGACCTTCTGTACGGATCGAGTTGGGCTGTCCCTCAATTTTGACGATACGCCCATCTTCTACATAAGTGATATTGGGGCAACGTGTGACACATTGATAGCAGACACTTGGCACCGCTTGACGTTCACGACCCGTCATAGGAGAGAAATCTTTGCCTCCTTTGAAGGGTAGTTCTTTCGTTTGACTCAACGCAACGCCCGCAGCCAGTCCAGAAGCAGAAGATGCGATACCTAATTTAATAAAATTTCGACGGTTTAACATAGTTGGCTCCTGATTAGATCCCAATTGGGCCAGTGACTTGCCCCGCAATAACCACTACGTATCGCAACATAAACCCCCCTATTATGACTAATCCACAGACGATCAACTCCAAACTGGTTGGAATTTGATATTGTCTCTGGTAAAGCAGCGTCGGAAGAACATATTTCATCTCAATAAGAATGGGAATGATCAGACCAAGGATCACGAAGCCAAACCAAAACAGAACGGTTAACTCACCACCGAGGATGATATTAACAGCCACTTCGACACCGCCTACGGTGAGGTGTGCATACATAGCAAATAAAAATACCGCTAATATTTCAAAACCAATCAACAGCATATCGGTAGAAGATAACAGGTAGCTGTCTTTTTCATGGTGTTGATTCTTTCCCTCCGGCAACAAATTTGTGAACAGTGCCCTGAATAACAGAATAGTGGCAACACCCGTTGAAAGCGATGAAATCAGAAATAGCATCGCCAATATCGGTGAATTCCAGAACGGGCGAGCCGGGATTGCGCCCAACAAAATGCCTGTATAGAGCGCCACACTAAGGCCCAGAGGCACCATCACCCAGGCCAACTTCTTACGAAGAGCGTGTCGCTCATCACCGGGTTCCGGATCTCGCTTTAAGAAGGTGTAGGCATAGGCCAAACTCACTAGCGCAAAAAGAGCCAAAAGCCAGGTGCCAATTGACATCGGCGACAGATTGATCACCTTGAACAGATTGAGCCAACGAAACCAGTGCCCGGCTTGAAACGAGCCGAGTTCAAACAGCAGCATTCCCACTCCCAGTATCACCGCTGGCGGAGCTATCAAAGCACCCCAGCGGGCTATGTCGAAACCAGGCCCTGGTTGATCGCCACCACCTGAGCGTAGCAAAACAGAAGCGCTCACGGTACCCGCTCCGGCACCAAGACCACCCAGGAATAGATAAAGAATAACAGGTAACCCCCAGTTGAGTTCATGCATAGCTATACCCTCTTTTCATTAGGTAGATGGGTATCAATGCGCACGTACTGACCAGTTCGCGCTGCATCGCGTTCATCGGTGTGATCGGCTTCGATGTAAAATACCATCGGTTCTGTGCCCATTTCATGTCTCAATACGGTCACAGAATTCGTTGATAAAACCCTGGATACTTCGCTTGTGGGGTCATTTAAATCTCCAAAAATGCGCGCCCGACCTTGACAGGTATTCACACATGCTGGGGCCAGCCCTTCTTTCACTCGGTGTAAACAGAAATCACATTTATCTGCGCTTCCCGTTTTCGGATTGATAAATCGGGCTCCGTAGGGGCAGGCTTGTATACAGTATTTGCAGCCGATACAGATATCGCTATCGATAACAACTATGCCATCCTCTTTGCGCTTCCAGGTAGCATTCACTGGGCATACAGAAACACACGGAGGTTTTTCACACTGGTTACAAAGCCTCGGCAGAAAGTTTCTTTTCACATTGGGATAGTTACCTTTTTCGATAGACTCAACCCAGGAGCGATTAACGCCAAGCGGCACATCGAATTCTGCTTTGCAGGCAACAGTACACGCGTGACAACCTACGCAGCGGCGGGTGTCAATCACCATTGCATATCTTTTAGTGACCTCTGTCGTCGCATGAGCGATACCAGGCATGGCAGCGGTGGAAGCAATCAGAGCCACGCTACCTGTCGCCTTTTTAAGCACATCTCTTCGAGTTACACTAATGGATTTGTCTGTCATGGTATGCACCCCCCCTTCGGAATACGTTGCGCGATTGCGGCGCATTGTCGAATATTTTTATATCGTTGATTTGATCTATATCAAGTTCTTCTGATTTATTTTGTATTGGCAATTCGACAGTAAAAGCTGTTTTTGTGCTATCGATGGGATTCGTTATTTTCACTGAATATGATCCTGATCACATTCGAGCAGTCGCCAATAATATTACAAAGTGTGAGCGTATTTTCTGGGTCAAACTCAGAGTTCGAACCAATTCTTCAAACCAACCTTTCATAAAAAAACCCGCTAAAGCGGGTCTTTTCATAGATGGCGCGCCTGGAGAGATTCGAACTCCCGACCGCTCGGTTCGTAGCCGAGTACTCTATCCAACTGAGCTACAGGCGCTTAATTTGAAGGCGCGATTCTACGGATTATCGGTTGTGTTTGCCAGTCTATTTTAGTCTTTGTTGAGATATGCGCGCCGCACGTGGGCGCCTACATTACAGAAGATTTCGTAGGCGATTGTTTCCGACCAATCGGCTATGTCATTGGCCTCCGGAGACTCGCCGAACAGGGTAACCTGATCGCCTACATCGATGGATTTTATCCCGCTGACATCGACGGTAATCATATCCATCGATACCCGTCCGACGATATCGCACAGACGGCCATGGATGTTAACCTGTGCGGTCTTAATATTGTGGCGAGGGTAGCCATCGGCGTATCCGGCAGCGATCACTGCAATTTTCATGTCCTTAGGGCAGGTAAAGCGATTGCTATAGCCGATTACATCCCCTTTTTTTTGCCGTTTCACCGCCAGTACCGAGGTTTTCATCTGCATCGATGGTTTAAGATCCACTGGCGCCTGTTTACGGTTCGACAGGGGATTGGCGCCATACAGCGCGATCCCTGCCCGCACCCAGTTCTGGTGTGCCAGCGGCCAACCGAGGATTCCCGCAGAATTGGCGACGCCCCATTCGTAATCGTCCAGCCCCAGCGATTTCACTGCATCGATTTGCTGATCGGTAAACGGGCTTTCGATGTCGTTGGCACTTGCCAGGTGGGTCATCATCCGAACCTGACCGAGGGTGAGTAGTCGGTCGAGCTGGTCAATAACATCCGCGACGACTTTCAATGGGTATCCGAGCCGCCCCATACCCGTGTCGATCTTCACCCAGACCTGCAATTCATTTAAATCTGGAATGTTACGCAGGCAGTCGAGGTGTGTTTGCTGGTGAATTACCGGATCGAGCCGGTTATCGATGCAGGTTTGCAATTCCTGTGCACGGATAAAACCGCCCAGCACCAGTATTTTTTGCTCAACACCTGCCTCTCGTAAAGCGACCGCCTCACC
>JADFMY010000185.1 GCA_022563685.1 Pseudomonadota bacterium
TCGATATGGTTCCAGTCAAACAGACAATCGACGACTGGAAATGGTCTGCACCCAATGCTCAGCCGGAGCCGGTGCATGAACATTAAATTGCATGGCTTCCATGGCGGCATGCACCTCGAAGGACATAAAGCCGAATCGCTAACGCAGCCTTTGCAGCAGGCGAGCCTGCCTGATCAGTTATTCTTACCGCTCAGACAACATATTGGTGAAACCAATAGACCACTGGTAGAGCGCGGCGAACGTGTATTACGAGGCCAGCTAATCGCAGACAGTTCATCGCCGATCAGTGCACCGATACACGCACCCAGCTCGGGTACCGTGCGGGAAATTGCGCTGCATCCGATACCACACCCTTCGGGACAATCGGATCACTGTATTGTCATCGACCTTGATGGCAAAGACGAAGCGACCCGGCAGCAGGCGCTCAATCCGGACAGGTTACCGGCGTCCGAACTGATCAACCTGATCAGGCGGGCAGGAATCGTCGGTCTCGGCGGCGCGGCATTTCCGACATCGGCAAAACTATCACGCGCTCGCGATACTGGCATCGACACCCTGATCATCAATGGCGCAGAGTGCGAGCCCTATATCACCAGCGATGAAATGCTGATGCAAACCTATAGCGACGAGGTGATCAGGGGCACTGGTTATCTGCAACGAATTTTTAATCCTGCACGTACCCTGATTGCTATCGAAGACGATAAACCCAGGGCCATAGAAGCAATCGGTCGCGCGCTCGCGACTGAGTCACTGGAAAAAACAAAACTCGTGGTGATCCCGTCTTTCTACCCTTCGGGTGGTGAAAAACAACTGGTGAAAAAACTCACCGGCAAGGAGGTTCCACAGGGTCAACTCGCCTTTGATATCGGCATATTGAGCCAGAACGTCGGCACCTGCGTCGCGATTACGCGCGCACTCGAACAGGACGAAGCGCTCATATCGCGTATTGTCACTGTGTCTGGAAACGGCATCCGGCAACCCGGTAACTGGGAAACCCGGCTGGGTACTCCAATCGATCACCTGATCAAACTCGCGGGCGGTTACCGCGTCGACCGGAGTGACTCCCAACACCTGGTGATGGGTGGCCCGATGATGGGGTTTTCGCTCTCCAGCGGGCGCGTACCGATCGTCAAGGCGAGCAATAATATTCTGGTAATGCAGCAACAGACGATCCCGGCAACGCCCGGTTATCACGACGAGTGCGTGCGCTGCGGGAAATGCGCCGAGGTTTGTCCAGCGCAATTGTTACCGCAGCAACTCTATTGGCAGGCGCGCGCGAAAGCTTACCAGCGAAGCGAAGCGTATAATCTGTTTGACTGCATCGAATGCGGTTGTTGCTCGGTCGTGTGCCCGAGTCAGATTCCACTGGTGCAATACTATCGAGCAGCCAAGAGTGAAATACGCGCAGCGAAGCAGGCCCAGTTCAAATCGGACCGATCACGCGTTCGTTTCGAGTTTCGCGAAAAGCGCCTGCTGCTCAAGAAGCAACTGGACGAGGAACGTCGCCGACTCAAACGCGAAGCCCTGCAAAAGAAAGACCCGCAGAAAAAAGCTGCGGGTGACGCTGCCGACCCCATACAGGCTGCCCTCGAGCGCGTCAGGGCGAAAAAGCAGGCCCTGGACATCAAACCCGAAAACACCACTAAACTGAGCGCGGCGCAACAGCGGCAAATCGAACAGGCAGACGCCAGGCAACGGGCTGCACGCCAGGCCCGCACATTGCATGAAGACGGTGATAACTCATGAGATTTCCCCTGATCTTCGTTCCCTTCGTGCAGTGTGCGGGCTAGACCGACAATGACTTCGGTATTCGTATCCTCGCCTTACGTCGCCCCCGGCAACTCGCTCAGGCGCCTGATGATCAATGTCCTCATCGGCCTGATTCCCGGCACGATGGCTTACGCCTGGTTTTTCGGTCCCGGCATTCTAGTCAATATTGGTTTCGCGGTGATCCTGGCGGTAGCTGTCGAAGCAGCCGTTTTGCGCTTGCGCAACAAACCGGTAAAGCCGCATATCACCGATGTTAGCGCGGTAGTCGCAGCCTGGTTATTCGCATTGTGCTTACCCGTGCACTCGCCCTGGTGGCTGATCGCCGTGGGCATCGGTTTTACCATGATCGCCGGTAAACATTTGTACGGTGGGCTCGGGTTCAACCCGTTCAATCCGGCGATGGTTGGCTATGTAGTGCTACTGATTTCGTTTCCACGTGAAATGACTACCTGGTACCTGCCGGGCGACGCCGGAGGCGAGGTTTTCGGGCTGTCCGACTCGATCGCCTATCTATTTGGCTTCTCCGACCTTCGACAATGGGATGGGCTCAGTTCTGCCACCCCACTCGACCATTTTAAAACCGGGCTCGGTCAGAACCTGACCGTGAGTGAAATTCGACTCTCGCCACTGTTTGGCAATATCGGCGGCCTGGGCTGGGAATGGATAGCGGGAGGCTGGTTGGTCGGTGGCCTGTGGTTATTGTTCACGCGTACCATTCGGTGGCAGATTCCGGTTTCCGTGCTGGCGAGCATGAGTGCCTGTG
>JADFMY010000186.1 GCA_022563685.1 Pseudomonadota bacterium
TGAAACCGGATGACGGCCACCCGAAGTGCGGCCTTCACCGCCACCATGCGGGTGATCGACCGGGTTCATCGCAACACCACGGACGGTGGGACGAACCCCGCGCCAGCGTGAGGCGCCAGCCTTACCGAGCGAGCGCAAATTATGTTCGCCATTACCCACTTCGCCGATCACTGCGCGGCAATTGGCCAGGACCTTGCGCATTTCACCAGAGCGTAATCTCAAGGTAGCATAGCCGCCATCGCGCGCCACAAATTGCGCAGATGTGCCGGCAGAACGAGCCAGTTGTGCCCCCTTACCTGGCTTTAACTCGACGCAATGCACGATCGTACCCACTGGAATATTGCGCAGCGGCAGGCAGTTACCGGTCTTGATTCCAGCGTCATCGCCGGAGCGCAATACGGCACCTTCGGCAATTCCTTTGGGCGCGATAATATAACGACGCTCACCATCCAGATATTTCAGCAGCACGATGTGTGCACTACGATTCGGATCGTATTCGAGACGCTCGACCACGGCATCGATGCCGTCCTTGTTGCGTTTGAAATCGATCACGCGGTAGCGCTGTTTGTGCCCACCACCGATATGGCGTGTAGTAATTCGACCGGCGTTATTGCGGCCACCAGTTTTGGATTTCTTTTCTACCAACGGTGCGTAGGGTTTACCCGCAAAAAGCCCGGGGGTCTTGACCGAAACAACGAAGCGGCGTCCTGGCGAGGTTGGTTTTGCCTTTATTAATGCCATGAGTTCTAAGCGCCTATGGATGCGAGGTCAATTTCATGACCCTGTTCGAGTGAAACGTATGCCTTTTTCCAGTCTCTGCGGCTGCCTCGACGCTGACCCGTGCGCTTCGACTTACCCTTGACATTGACAGTGCGAACGTTAGCAACCTTGACTTTGAATAATTGTTCAACCGCTTCCTTGATTTCCGCCTTTTTGGCGTCGGTTGCTACCTTGAATACCTGCTGGTTGGCAGCATCGCTGAGGAGTGCTGCTTTTTCTGAAATATGAGGCGATTTTAGAATATGAAATATTCTCTGATCGTTCATGACAAACGCTCCTCAAGCTTTTTCAGTGCCGCCTGATCGATCACCACGTGCTTTTGTTTTACCAGGCTCAATGGATCGACGATCGCAACATCCATAACCTGGATATTCGGAATATTTCTGGCCGCAAGGTATACGTTGGAGTCCAGCCCGTCGGTCAAAATCAGCGCATCATCCACACCCAGCTCGTTTAAACGTTTGTGCATCGCTGCGGTTTTCGGTTCGCTGACACCGAGCTTATCGATCAGGATTAAACGTTGCTGACGCACCAGTTCCGAAACCAGGCTGCGCATACCGACGCGGTACATTTTCTTGTTAATCTTCTTGCTGTAGTCACGTGGAGTCGCTGCAAATGTGACACCGCCAGAGCGCCAGATAGGGCTTCTGATGGTACCGGCACGTGCCCGGCCGGTGCCTTTTTGACGCCAGGGTTTTGCGCCGCCGCCACTGGCTGTGGAACGACTTTTCTGCGCTTTGGTACCGGCGCGACCCCCACTCATGTAGGAGACTACGAGTTGATGCACCAGGGCTTCGTTAAACTCGGCGCCAAACGCATCGTCGGATACCGATACTTTTTTGTTTGATTGATGAATGGCTATATCCATTACGATGACTCTCTTATTGCTTGATCGCAGGACGAATTATCACGTCACCACTTTTCGAACCGGGCACCGCACCGCTGATCAACAGCAGGTTTCGTTCGCTGTCGATACGCACTATCCTGAGGTTCTGGGTGGTGCTTTTTTCCGACCCCATGTGCCCGGACATTTTCTTGCCCTTGAACACTCGGCCCGGTGTCTGGTTTTGACCGATCGAACCATTCGAGCGGTGAGAAACAGAGTTGCCGTGAGTTGCATCCTGCATGGTGAAATTGTGACGTTTTACACCACCCTGGAAGCCTTTCCCCTTGGTCACCCCGGAGACATCGACCCGTTGTCCGGCTTCGAACAAATCGACCTTGAATTCCGCACCCAATTCGATATCGTCCACCGAATCCACACGAAACTCCCAGGCACCACGCCCCGGCTCGATTTTAGCCTTGCGATAATGACCGGCCATTGGTTTGGTCACACGGCTGGCTCGACGGGTTCCGGTAACCACCTGAACCGCGGAATAGCCGTCAGTTTCGACAGTTTTTATCTGCGAAACGCGGTTGGGTTCTACTTCGATCACGGTCACTGCTGTTGACACACCGTCATCCGAAAAAACCCGGGTCATTCCGACCTTACGTCCTACCAAACCGAGAGACATTTTTAACCTCTATTTAAAACAAATTACTCGAAGCTCTGAATAATTCATCAATGAATTCTCAGAACAAGAAAAACAATAAATGTGATTATTTTTTTTCTATCGTTTTTAATGACTTATACAGTCACTAAAAACGGCTGCGCATCCATGCTCAGCGGATACAATGCAAGCGTATCTCACTGATTTACCTTGCTTTTTTCGAAC
>JADFMY010000104.1 GCA_022563685.1 Pseudomonadota bacterium
ATTACGCACTTTCTCTCCGACTTCGAAGTGGGGCTGGCTGATCGCAGGACCAATCCAGGCCAGCAACTGATTCGCTGGGGATTCCATCTGCTCCACGGCTGCCTGAACTACACCATCAACCAATCCGCGGCCAGGTTGAACGCATCGTAAGGGACTTTGCTATAGCCACCCTGACGCGTGGTACACAGTGCCCGTTTGCCGGGCCCGAAGCGGTACTGGCCTACCTGTCGCGTTATACCCACCGGGTAGCCATCGCCAACAGCCGGTTGCTGAAGTTCAATGACCAGGGCGCCACCAGAAGTGGACCCCATGAGTAAGACAGCCCAGGGCTGAAGTTAAGGAGTTATTTTCTGTATTATTATCTTAAAAGAAAAGAGGTATGCAGAAAATGAGTAAGAAACGCAGAAATCATTCACCGGGGCTTGTCCGACGCCTGCCCTCTGATCCTCGCGCCACTTTGCCAGTCCATCGCTACGCGGGCAGGCATCTTGACAACCCTTAACAAAAGTCGCGATAGGCGATTGATGGTTTGATTGTCGATCATATGTTCCCCAAAATAGTGCGAATAAAGGTAGTATCCGGCTAATTCTAACCAGAATTTGCGTGTTTCCCCAGAGTTGCCAAAATCAGACCCAGTTTTTTACGGAGTTTACTTAATGAAAATCATTACAGCGATTATCAAGCCCTTCAAGCTCGATGAAGGGGAATAAGGTGGCGTCCCCAAGGGGATTCGAACTTATCCCCCAACTGGAAACATCGACGCGAATGTCAATTTAGCCTAAAGCCCTTGATGCGGCTGCTCGCATCGATCTGGCGCAGATACCTACCGGAACCGTCGGAATCGGCTAGATCGAGTTTGTACAAATGATCAGCCAGCGCTAGACTCAGAACGTTGATCCAGCGGTTTGGTTCCGCACTGAATCTGAATATCCACTTTCATATGCTGTTCCTGGATGGGGTGTATGTCGACCGCCTCGATGGATCAGCTCGATTTCGCTGGGTCAGTTCACCGACCACCCAGGAGCTAACTCAATTATCGCAGACTATCGCCCGACGAGTCGGACGATATCTTGAGCGCCAGGGCCTACTGGAGCGGGATGCCGAGAACAGTTACCTGACCACGGATGCGGTCCCCGAAGATCCGATGAATCAGTTACTGGGCCATTCGATGATGTGAAGGGAATCACAAATGTCGCGCGCGCAGGATGCGCAGGAGCGACCACCTATCGCATCGCGATGGCACTACTCACGTCATCTTCGAACCATTGGACTTTATCGCACGCCTGGCAGCCCTGATACCCAGACCGAGAGCCAATCTGACACGCTTCCATGGCGTGTTCGCGCCCAATAGCAAACACCGAGCCTTTATGCCCTGTGGGTACTGGTGACGCCATCGAAACGAGGCAAGAGCGCCAAACGCCAGATAAACGGCGATGATCGATCGCCTGTGGAGCAGCATGCCGCGATGACCTGCACCCGAGGGCATAAAGGCACAACGCCTCAAGCGAGTATTCAATATCGATATTGCAGTCTGCAAAGAATGCGGCGGCACTGTCAAGGTAATCGCCAGTATCGAAGACCCTGCGGTGATCAAGCAGATACTTGCACACCTGGAGAGAAAAGCGGAATCAAAAGAATTCAACCCATTACCCGAGAGCAGGGCACCGCCACAGAGGAATTTGTTCGGGTAGCCGACACGATCACTTCAACTCACCAAATTGCTGCGAGTAAAAGTAGCGGCAGGTAGCCGGCATGCCTGGTGGCTGAAATTTGGCAGGATTGGCCGGCTGGAAGGAGCAATATTGGGCGTGTCGGCGGAAATCAGTCAGAATTCGGATGCTCCGGGGGATGGACGGCGTCGCGAATCTCTTTCTTAACTTCGTGGAATAGTGGAAATAGGGTGTTAATTCTTCCTATACTTCGCAGGCACTCTTACCTTGGCTATGTCAGTCCGGTAGAATATGAACGACAATATGACTACTAATTAATGAGTCCGTTTTATTGGGGGAACCCCACACTTCAGGCTTTCGAGAAATTGGTAATAAAAAACCTTGTGGGTCTGCTGCCTCGATGTCGGCTGGGGGCACAAACCGGCAATTACTACTCTGATTCTTAACGTCTGCTTATGCACAAAAAAATCGCCCAAATACCTGATAAATACACCGGAAACTCGCAAAAATGCACAAAATGGTATGGGTTAAGTCGTTGATTTATAACGATTGTGCAACTAACTTGTAATCAGTAGGTCCGGGGTTCGACTCCTCGTGCCGGCACCATTTTTTCATTTAGAAGTGGATCAGGAAGTGGACTAAGGCATTAGTTCCTGAATACGCTATAAGCTTTCCTGTTTTTTTGTGATTAATTTGGCGCTTCATAGATATCAGCGTCTTATTTTGTGCATCAGATTGAATTTCTGCTATATTTAAATACCAGTAGTATGGAAGGAGTGAACACACTCTTTCAACCCCGATAAATCCTGACATGTTATACGCGTACAAGCCTTTCTCGTCGGACTCCATTGGCTTACTAACCTGTAGCGTCGCAGCTGTTTTCACGCCGAAGGTCTGTATATCTCATAGGTTGCCTGTCTTTTGTTCAATCAAGACGTGAGGAGGCTTATATAGCCTGGGAGGCGCTTGTCGGCCTTCGTAAGAACTGCTCATGCTGTAGCCTGAAGTCATTGCCCGGGCGAGGGGCCAAAATTGTTGAGTAACAACAAACGGTAAGATTAAAGCAATGTTTAAGCGTATTGGCCATAAACTGATTCTGACCTTTGCCGGTATCGCTGCTGTCGGCCTGGGGATGATAGTGCTGTTTTATACCGACCAGCAGCAGGATAGCCTGTTCGATCAGAACGAGAAGATGATGAACAAGGTTACCCAAAGTGTTATCCAGGGCCTGCAGACGGTGATGTTGGCTGGATACGCCGATATCGCCCAGGACTTTGCCGTGAACCTGCAAAATGTCAAGGGTATAGTCGACTTCCGTATTTTACGTACGGATGGTAACGAGGCCTTCCTGGACAACAAGACAATCAGTAATGTCAACCAGCGTAAGGATGAAGAGCTGTTCGAACCGCGCGAAGAGGAAACTGTGCGCCGGATTCTGCCGTCCGATTATCTGGAATTGCGCAACGCTATAGCCACCAGGGAAATCACCAGGATTTACACCAGTAGCGAATCGGGTGAGAAGCTTCTGACCTTTATTGCGCCGATCAAAAACAGCAAAGAATGCCACGAATGCCACGGTAGCAAAGACCCGGTGCGAGGAGTCGTTAAAATTACCACCTCGCTGGTAGAGGTGGAAAGGGCCGTCAATGCCAGCCGTCAACAGGCCTACCTGCTGTCCGGGCCTTTTCTGCTGTTAATTATTGTAGTGACCAGCATTATGGTCAAGCGCACCATCGTGATTCCGATTACCCGAGTGACCACAGCGATGATCAGTGTCTCTCGCGGTGACTTGACCTTGAAAGTGCCGGTGTTGGGTCGCGATGAAATCAGCGTCATGGCCAGGAGCTTTAACCGTATGTCCGAGAAACTCAAGTCCACTTACGAGGGGCTTGAGGAGGAGCACGACAAGCTAACCACGCTGGTTCTCAGTGCCCACGACGGCATGATAATCACCGATCGCCAGGGCAGGGTCGTGCTAACCAATCCCTCGGCTGCGGAAATTCTGAAGAAGTCGGCCGACGAAATCTTTGCGGATGGGTTCAATCATTTGTTCGATGATCCGAATATTATGCGCAGAGCCATCGAGGAACAGGGCTATATCGAGATCGAGCACGACAATCGCGTGTTGCAGATACTGGCTTCGACCATCCAGAATCAGGAAAAGACAATTATCGGCTCCGCGGCCCTGATTCGTGATGTGACCACGGAAAAACGTTTGCAGGAGGAGCTGCAGCATCTGGCGATCTCCGATAGCCTAACCGGTCTGTATAACCGCCGCTACCTCGATACTAGTCTGGCCAATGAACTGGGTCGTAGTCAGCGCTATGGTCACGAGATGTCGATTATTATGTTTGATGTGGATCACTTTAAACTTTTTAACGATGAGCACGGCCACGATCAGGGAGACCGGGTGTTGCAATTTATGTCCAGGATCATGAAGGATCAGATCCGTATCCTGGATATCCCCTGTCGTTACGGTGGAGAGGAATTCCTGATCATTTTGCCCGAAACTAACCACGCAAGCGCCCTGGCCATTGCCGAACGTTTGCGTAAGGGGATTGAGGAAGCTGCGGTGGACGGCCTGAGTGTAACCGTTAGTATCGGTGTGGCTAGCTACCCCGACCTTGTGGTGGAAAATTACCAGAAATTTATTGAGGCTGCCGACAAGGCCCTTTATGAAGCGAAGAAAGCAGGTCGCAACTGCGTGCGTTCGGCTTAGTCAATCCGTAGCGTAATCTCCGATAACAATTTTTAAGGAGTAAATAGATGAAGTGTTTCTTTTATGCTGTGCTGACTGCGCTGTTGGCTGGCGTCACCACTGTGAGCTTTGCAGCCGACGACTACATCACCAATGCCGGTGAAATCGTCAAGGCCGCCGACTGGGAGAATATGGAAACCGTTACCGTGAAATTCGATGAATATTCATACGACCCGGAGGATATTGTCCTCAAGGCGGGGAAACCCTACAAGCTAGTGCTGAAAAATCTGGCCAAGAAGAAGCACTATTTTACCGCCCCGGAGTTCTACAAAGCGATTGCCACCCGCAAGGTACAGTCCAACAAAGACGGCGAGATCAAAGCACCATACTTCACCGCCCTGGAGTTGATGGTCAACGGGCAGCTGGATCTATATTTTGTACCGGTGACTAAAGGTGAGTACCCAGTGTATTGCACCATTAAAGATCACCGTGACGAGGGCATGGTGGGCAAGTTGATTATCCAATAAGGACCAGTGCGCTGATGTTTAGCGTTCAAAGGTATACGGTGGCCGAATCGGCACTCCGTATCTATTGTTTAAGCACTCGAGTAGTCTGTAGATGAGAATAAAACACCTATGCGCAGCCGCAATGATTGCCGGCACTTCATTGCTAATCCAGGCCGATCAGCGCCAGCAGCTTGATGTCGTTGTGCTGGACTTTAGTCCGCAGACAGACGGTAAGTTGAATGAATGGCAGGCGCTCGAACCCTACTTAATCACGATTACGCCCGCTAGTGAAAACGATAAGCTAAACCGTACCGGCACTATTGAGGTCAAGTTGTGGGCCGGCGTACGCGATGGCGTGATACATATCGCGGCCCAGTGGCCTGATGATGCGCCCGATACGGATTTCCGCCCGTGGGAGTGGCGCGGTAACAAGTACAAGCGCAGCAAAACCCGCGATGATATGTTTGCCCTGCGATTTGCCCTGGTCGGCGAATACAACCGCTCGATGATCGCCGATGCCAACTACGAGGTGGATGTCTGGTTGTGGTCTGCAGGGCGCAGCAACGCGGTGGGTAATGCCACTGACTACAAACACACTATTTCTCTCAAGATGAAAGATAATGTCGCCGAATATGAGACTGAGAGCGGAAAAACGGTCTATATCGATCGCGACAAGGATGAAGGCAATATCGGTTTCGCCATCCAAAAGCCTGGAAAAATCAAGACCGCAACCCGCCTCCCGAGCATTGATATTAGAGGTGACGCATCTGGCAGCGTTGCCGATGTGACGGCCAGAGGGGTGTGGAAAGACGGATTCTGGATGCTGGAGATGCAGCGCCTGCTCGACACCGGTCACGACGACGATGTCAGGTTGTTTGCCGGGCAGGAAATTCTCGGCCAAATTGCCGTATTCAATAGAAGTGGCGGCCAGCACAAGAGTGTTTCCGAACCTTTGTTGTTCAAGTTTTCAAACTAGCCTGGCCGTTTGGAGATTCGATTACGCTCTGGGGTAACAACACTTATATTTAAACTGCTCTCTTTGTTTGATTCTATCGAGCGGAAAATGGTAATTTGAAAACCTCTACGCACTGATAGGTACAGGTAATTCACCCCCTTGTAATCAGTAGGTTCGGGGTTCGACTCCTCGTGCCGGCACCATTTTTGATATTCGGTGACAGTTAACTTAATTACAGCAACTCCATCAATCAATTAAGTTAACTGTTACTACAATATAGAGTTGTTTTGCTTTAATCCGCCCATATATCATTCGGTAAGATGAATATTAAAAATACACAATTTTCGATTGGACAGGTAGTTCGCCACCGCGTATACCCATTTCGTGGCGTTATTGTTGATGTTGATCCAGAATTTAATAATTCCGAGGAATGGTGGCAGGCAATTCCAGAGGAAGTAAGACCACGAAAAGACCAACCCTTCTATCACTTGCTAGCCGAGAACGAAGACTTATCCTATATTGCATATGTATCAGAACAGAACTTGTTAATCGATGAATCTGGCATTCCCGTTAACCACCCGGAGGTTGCACAGGTATTTGGCAAGTTTCTGGGTAACAGTTACGAAATCCCCTCCAGTTATCGAAACTGAAATAAAGCAGACATATAGAATATAAAGGTCTACTTCTGGATTCGCCGCCAAAAGCTGACGCTGATCAATTTTAAAAAATGCGTTCCCTTATCTCTTTTAGAAAAGTAAGGCCAGCAATGACTGACCATGTTAGTATTTTCGGTTGCCGGAAAGAAATATCTGGCCAAATGTAACTCTATTTAAACGGTTATAGGAAAGGGAGGCTCAGATGGGAATTTTTATCACGCAAGGTAACTATACCGAACAGGCAATGAAGGGAATGGTTGACAATCCGGAGGATCGGATGGGTGCAGTAACAGGTCTCATGGAGTCGGTCGGAGCAAAACTCATTCAATACTATATGACGACCGGTGAATACGACTTCATGGTCGTTTGGGAAAGCGATAACTTGACGGATAGCGTGGCTTTATTAATGATCGTAGCATCGAGTGGCGGTGTCACCAACCTGAAAACCGTCCAGGCGATGACGACGCAAGAAGCCAGGATGGCGATGGAAAAGGCTAAAACTGCTCGTGCCGGGTTCCGGGCGGCTGGTGCCGGTAGCTGAGTTTAACTTCGCATCGGCAGTCGACATGGACCCGATCGCCTGTCGATGCCTCGTTTTTTCGAGTCGTTAGCGGTCATTTATTGACTCAATTTTTCAATTAATTTTGATTCAGTGCCGGATGAAACGATCGGTAAGTGATCGCTTGTACAGAAACATCATGAAAAATGTCAGCGCAAAATGCTGGTACGAAGCGATGATGTAACCTAGCCACGGTGCTCGATTTTCAGGCTGCTTCCACAGGTGAGACGTCACCAGACCGCCAGGCTCGCCCGTTTCAGTAGCCGCAACCGCCTTGCAGTATTCGACGCTGGCATCAGGGTGCGATTCGAGGCCTTCGACGATATATCCCAGGTACTTCGCCGAGGGTTTCAAGTTCGGGGTGGGGCGGGTGGTCTGATAAAAAAATAGCCTCACCCCATCTTGCTCGACATATGTGCGCCGGTACCTTTTCAATACAGGCACTACCTCATAAAAATCCATTCGTGCGGCATCCCTGCCTGAGAGGGTGTAGAGAAAACCGTGGAGTGATTCACCAGGTGCCTGCTCAGCAGAAGCGAATGAGCAGCCGACCCAGGGCGATGGATGATCAAAGCGCAGGCCGTAATCCCTGAGCGTGAAGTGTTTTACTGCGAATGGGGTAATCCGCCGTTCCTTGAGCACGGTGTCGCTCAGGTTGGCACCGAAGGCCAGATATTGAACCTGTTGGCGCCCGTGGCCAAAAAGGCGTGCTATGTTGCAGGCTTCAAACAATAGCCGCCAAATAAGGTAACGAATCATGAGATGCCGTGACTGATTTGTATTGGTGGCACAATACTTAATTATGTTATTTGGGTCAATTGCACTTCCTGAAAATCACTCAATACCTCAGGGCGTGATATAGATATACATACGCGCTCTCGACGATACTGGCGATAGCTGTCAGGTGATTTGTTTTCGCCACTTTGCAATGGCGGAGCCGATCTCGTGCGGAGAGTCCTCCTGAATGAAATGCAATCCAGGCACGGTGACTTCGGTGGTGTTTTTCCAGCCGCGGCAGAATTCACGCTGCGGGCCGGTCAGTATGGCACCCGGTTCCGCATTTACAAACAGCTTGGGGATATCGCAGGTCACCAGCCATTTGGAATATGACTCGACAATATCGTGTACATCCTGCGGTTCACCTTCGATCGGAATTTGCCGTGGCCAGGTCAGCGTAGGCCGCCGGTCCTCGCCGGGATTCAGGAACGGGCGCCGGTAGACTTCCATTTCGGCATCCGTCAGTCCACGGATCACGGAGCCTGGCAGTACTTTTTCTACAAACACGTTTTTCTCCAGCACCATGGCTTCGCCGGCCTCCGATCGAAAGCCCTGAAATAAGGGAGTTACGCGTTCAGGCCAATCAGCCCAGGCGACCGGTCGCACAATGCCTTCCATGTAAGCAATGCCGGTCACCGACTCGGGGTGCTGATGTGCCCAGTCGAAACCGAGCGCGCTGCCCCAGTCGTGGACAACCAGCGTCACCCTGTCGCGTATGCCAAGCGCCTCCCAGGCGGCAAACAGGTATTCGCGGTGCTCCACAAAGCGATAGCTGTCCGGTCCCGGATTATCAAGTCTGTCCGAGTCGCCCATACCGATCAGGTCGACGGCAATACAGCGGCCCTGGTCCGCAAGATGCGGCATGATGTTTCGCCACAGGTACGACGAGGTTGGATTCCCGTGTTGGAAAACGATTGGGTCTCCTTCGCCAAGTTCGACGTAGGCCATGCGTTTTCCGTTTACGTCGATGGTTTTTTTGGTCAATTCTTCAGTAGATATCAATGTCTTCTCCTGCCGTTAGCGGTTTCCAACCTGGTTTCCGGTTTGCGTAGCAAGGATTAATATGGCGCCGGGTACAGGAGGATAGATTTTCCTGTCACTTTCACTACGAGCACGCCACCTGGGTCACTCGAACAGCTTGCGGCTTTGTGCGGCCTGCTCGACCGCCGCGATCAGCTCGTCCTTTCCCACCGGCTTGGTCAGATAATCAACCACGTCCTGCTTCTTCATGAAGTCCACGGCGAGCCCGACGTCCGGAAAGCCGGTCAGGATGATTACCGGCGTGGTCGGGTACTCGCGCTGAAACATGGTTACCGCCTCCACCCCGCTCACCCCCGGCATTCGCACGTCGCAGATAATGACATCGATGCTGATCGGATTATCGCCCAGCAAGCCGATAGCCTGCTCGACATTTTCGGCCTCCAGGACCTCGAACCGCGTTCCCTTGAGCTGTAGTCGGATGGCGGTACGGATGTCCGCCTCGTCATCAAGAACCAGAACATGATGTTTCATAGGTGCTCCTCTTTAGAATTTTTCCAGCCGGCAATAGGTAACCGGATCACAAATCGGGCCCCGCCGCCGGCGTTCTCGACATGGTGCCGGTGCGCGACGACGAATGGTTCGTTCAAATCCCATGGGCCCCAGGCGATTCCTTATGGAACCGAAATCAGCAGTGGCCTCGCTGATCGGTATTTATTCGCCCTATTTAGATGATTAGCCTGGGGAAAAAAGTCATTTTTAACATTAAATTTGACATAGATCAAATTGTTAACAAGTAATTTGTATTCTTAATATAAAGAAAAAATCTCTTGGTTTTTTAAGATTTACTTTTTAAGATTTACTTTTATTTATTTCTGATCCTTGGCAACAAGGGGGGACCGACCGTGGTAAGAAACACTCCCAATGATGGTTTCGCGCATGCGAATATAACTCCAGCTAGCCAAAAGAGCGACTACATCGACCAG
>JADFMY010000020.1 GCA_022563685.1 Pseudomonadota bacterium
GCTTGCTGGCTTCACCGATCAAGCCCAGTCAGCTACTGGTAGAATTTCACCACCGTTTCCCAGGCATCAGTCTCGACTCGACAGCCGACATGGTCAAACGCCTGCGACAGACGGGCTACAAAATCTTCGCTGTCTCGGAAACCGGTCGGGAAGTCTCGTTCCTTCGGGTTGGTTATTTTTTTGATCTTTAGCGTGTTTGATAAAGATTCAATATATCAGAGCACTACTTCTGGAAGTACCGTTGAGTAGCCAGCTCATTCATTGCTGATCATCAAATTCCCATACAATTTTCATTTTTATAGAATATCGTTGTTCGATAACCACTCGTTCTACCCGGTTTTAACCCTTCAAAATCCAGTTTTTTGAAACCTTGTTTTTGTAATTGGTCAATAACTGAATGCCAACCTTCCCCTTTGGAGTCATCCAGAATCATCACACCTTTTTCAGTTAAACAACCCTGAGCATTTATCAGGCAATTAACTCTATCTTCGCCATCAACAACTACGACATCAAACTTTCTCTCCTGCTGTTGAATTATTTTGGAATATGTTTCACTATCAAAAGGATCACAAAGAATAAGTTTTACGTTTTCCGGCATACTTTCAACGACATACTCATACCATTCGCGGTTGCACTCGACCGATACTACGCTGCTTACAAGATTTGAAAAAAACAATGTTGAATTACCACTACCATATTCAAATAAAGACAGATCTTTACTTAATCTCTGCTCCAGAAAAGAGATAATACTGTAATTCATCCAGGGTAAAGGCGAGCCGTCCCGCCTTATTGGCTTGTAATTTATCGCAGATTCCAGGTATCCCGATTCTTTTAAATAAGATCTTTTCGCGTAAAGCAAACTCATTCCCTTAAAAAACACGACTAATCTAGGAAAGTATTTTCGCCTCCTCAGAAAAATTCGTGGGTAGTTATCGGTACCGGTAACGCCCCAAGTGCGTGATATAAAGCGATTTCAGCCGCTTTATAGGTTCGAAAACCGTACGCTTTTCTGGTAGTCAGTTTTGCTTTGGTATTAAAACCCTCCACAATGCCACTGGAAAACTGCTTTTTAGCCCGAAACCAGTTCAGTAGTAAGGGGTGATGGCGTCTGAGCATCCTGGCTACTTTCTTCATCGGTTCAATTTTCGATCGCATCGTTTTCGTACACCACTTATCTAGAAATTCTCCCGCCCAGTAGGGTGAGATGTACTGCCAGAATAACTGGAACTCTTCCTTCAGAAGATAACTCCTGATTGATTTCAAATTGTACTGTAATAACTCGGCCAATTTGGTCTCCTGATGTTCTGTCAGGTTTTCGGGCCGCTTCAATAATAACCAGCGCGATTTGGTTAGTATCGGCTCATAGCCCTTTTCTTTCAGCTCCTTGACCTCCTGGGCACGAACCTCGTCGATCGCCTTGCTCAGGTGCGTCATGATATGAAACCGATCCAGTATATGAATCGCTTGCCATGCCTTCTTTTTGATCACTTTCAAGTAGGGCTTCCACATGTCGCTACAGATATAACGCAGCTCCTTTGTCCGCTCCTGACCAAACCAGCGGAAAAAACCCAACAGGGTCTTAACCTTTCGTTTCTTGCCGATCCACAGTAATCTTTTGCAGTTCGCATCGATCTGGTAAACCAGGGTCAGGTACTGATGGCCGCGCTGCCACTGGATTTCATCGATTCCCACGGCTTCGATTCCCGACAAATCCTGATGCGTCCGCCCCCAGCTCACAGCACGCTCAACCGAACAGAAAACATGATCCCAGGTGGTGCGAAATGCATCAGCTACCTCCTTCCAACTCAGCCGCTTCGCCCAGCCGGATAAATACCAGGCATAGACCTCTGTCAACCTGTGTTTGCCTGATACCCAAGGCATCCGTTCTACCCGAATACCACAGCTGGGACAATCAACTCGGCGCGGCGCATAGCGAAAAAATACCTTATGCCCCCACATCGGGATGAACTCAAACAAACGCTCTGGTGAGCGATCGTAACCTGGTCTTTTATGGCCGCAACCACTGCATATTGGGCGGCTGTTTGACCGCGGCTGTATCTCAATTTCCAGGGTCGGTACCATCGTACCTTCCACCAGTTGTACTGCTCCGTACACAAATGATTTGAATTTCTGTACCCGATTTAGGATAGTCTTGATCTGCATCCTGTTCTTTTTCTCTGTCAGATAGTTAGTTCGCACTTTCCATCTTCTCAGAGTAGGGGCAGGATGCACTACCCCTTATTCCTCAAAACTATCTATCTCACTACAAATTCGATATATTTTTACCCACTAATTTTTCCGAAGAGCCATAATTCCCTGGTAACTTAATGAGAATAAACATGTCGCTTTGGGAAAACTCAATTGATAAATTTCGGTGGGAACATTGCCATCAAGATCTTTTATCTTTTTAATTTGGACGCCAGGAGTTTGTGATTGAGGGTTAAGCCCCTTATGAAGTCTAAAGTTTAGCGATCCCTTCTGACAGAGCTCTGCGGTTAATGAGATTTCATCCACAACTTCAAGAAAAGAACGGCTGGGCTCAATTTTTACCTCTAACTGATGATAGATTTGTGATGCTAAAAGTTGGTTAGGAAATAGAGTTAGAAAGATGAAAAAAAGCCTATAGTTAGACACAGGAACTCCCAAAAAAAGTTAACACTAACTTATTTATTTTTAAAATATTCGTCAAACGTTTCTTAGATTATTCTTTCTAGTTTATCTTCATTATGGCCATGTATAGTTTTATTGCACTTATGTTCCACCAGTATTTTAGGCTGATTTAGTAATGGATGAGGCTGGTGTTGATTTTCGTGTAACCAAAGATTTTAACATTGTGCTTTGTGTCGAGGCACTGGATACGAGCTTTGCTGATGCGTTCTGAACCTTTATTTAAATCGGCACCCTATGCTGTACGGCAGGATGCAGAGTTGTATGCATTGTTGGCTTTGGTCGACGCAATAAGGATTGGCCAGCCCCGCGAGCACAATTTAGCGATTAAACTTCTGGGTAAGCATCTGGGGAATGTGCAGTGAGGAATGCCGAACCTCGCCTACCATGAAAATCCAGTTGCTGAGCGACCTGCACAACGAATTCCTGCGAAACGGCAAAACCAGTCCAAACCACTTATGGTCGGGTTCAATACCAGAAACAGATGCGGACATTATCATTCTGGCAGGTGATATCGATACCGGTATAAGCGGTGCCGAGTGGGCGATTTCAGAATCGGAGCGCCTTGAAAAAAATATTATTTATGTGTTAGGTAACCATGAGTTCTATGGTCACGAATACCATAGCATGAAGGAAAAAATTTCAAAACAATGTAAAGGTACAGGCGTGCATTGTCTGGATCCTGATGTGTATGTTGAAGATGATGTGCGATTTATCGGTGCCACCTTATGGACCGATTATACGGCCGATATCAGCGTGCCCCAGGATCTGGCTATGTTCTATGTAGATAAAGCACTGATGGATCACAGGGTGATTAAATACAGGTCGGGCGATTCGTATCGAAGATTTAAACCGCATGATGCGCTTGCGATCCATTTAAAAGAATTAAACTGGTTAAAGCAGAAATTAGACAATCATCATCAAGGCAAAATAGTGGTTGTGACCCATCACGGCCCCCATCCCGTATGCCAGCATCCGGACTATTTAGTTAATGAAATGAGTGCTGCTTTTCATTCAGACCTGGGTCATTTGATCGCAAAAAATGATATTGATGTATGGGTGTATGGCCATACCCATGCCAATCTGGATAAAGTAATTTTTGATACTCGTATTCTCTCTAATCAGGCGGGTTATCCGGGGGAAAATGTGCGGGGCTTTGATGCTGGTTTTACGATTGAATTATAATCCTGGCCCGCGGGTAATCAACGGTGTATTTAACCCATGGCAGTTAGTCTATGAGTCGTTAGAATCTATTGCTTGTTGACAGGAAGTTCGATCTCACGGCGAAGTTATCGGCCTGCTAAAAAAATGAAAAAAATATTTTCGGTAAAACAAATACCACGACTCAAGTGGAGCTCACCAACCCCGTTTAATTTACGACCCAGGGTGATTACCCTGTGCTATTTAAATTTCGGCCTGGTGCTCTTTGGCCTCGGTGAATCACTGTTAATCGCCAGTGGTGCGGGGGTCAGCCCGTGGACTGTTCTGGCTCAGGGGATCTCGTTCAAAACCGGCTGGAGCATCGGCTTTACCACTATGGTGGTGAGCTTTTTTATCTTGTTACTCTGGATACCACTAGCGCAAAAACCGGGTATCGGAACCATTCTTAACGCGTTGATTATCGCCTTTATGATAGATTTTTCATTGGTCTGGTTGCCTTATCCGCAGTTGCCGGTGTGGCAACTCATTCAATCTGTATTCGGCGTTTTCATAGTCGGTATCGCCTCGGGCATCTACCTGACAGCTAATTTGGGTGCGGGTCCGAGAGACGGATTAATGACGGGGTTACAGGCAGTCACTGGACTGCCCATCGCGTCGATCCGTGTCGCCATAGAAGTGACGGTCGTTGCTGCTGGCTGGTATCTGGGTGGCGTGGTTGGTGCCGGCACATTATTGTTTGCCTTTGGGATCGGGCCTTGCGTTGCGATAGGGATATTGTTCGTGCGGAGGTTTTTTTAGGGTCGGTGTTTCGGAATTATGGGGACTGGTCTTACATTACACATTTGACAGCCAATAACCTGCTCGACTGGTATTTTTAAGTCGATCAAAATCGCAAAAGGCGCATGTGATCGTAGGACCTTTAAGGATTGGATTCGCTAGCGTGCAAATTATAGGGTCACAAATTATCGGGTCTACCTTTTACCTTCTCCCTGGCAGCAAAACGCTCGACCTGGCCCCAAAGGTTTGTATGTTGATTGGTGGCAGACATACGGTTGGATTGGGATTTCCAAAGGTACTCGGCTAAACTATTTGTGCTTGCACATGCTATTTTTAAACTGGACAATCCATGGCTAAATCTTCCCAAAAAAAACGAGTGTCGGATCAAACGAAAGAAGATGCGATGAAAATCGCACTCGGTACTCAAAAGCCTGGTCAGACTAAGGAGCAAACCAGGTTAATCGCCCAGGGTATTCAAAAGGGCATTGAGCAATACAAGAAGAAACAAAGCGAAAAGAAACGTGAGTTAGATAAGAAGTTAAAGAAAGCCTCGGCGAGAATTGCTGCGCCTGAGCCTTTGGTTGATACCGTGGCTGTTACTGATGATGTTAAACCTGGTAAACTGCCCTGGGTTTTGTTGCTGTTGACCTGGATTGGTTTTGCGGTTTATTTTTTTAAATCAATGATGGCGGTCTGAATCGATTCCACCCTGTGAAAAAGCAACCTGTGATACCTCTTCTTAAACATTCATTTCTTGCAGCTGGTTTAACCCTGACAGCATTGCTGTCCTCAACGGTATGGGCAGGCATACCCGGTGAGGTCGAGAGCGACCTAATTGCGCGATGCAACGCTGCACGGGATTAACCGCAAGACCAATCCTTTTCCACTGCTGTCACAATGCGCTAATTTGACGGTAAGATCAATTCAACTTCCGCGAATTGCGCGGTCTGATCTTTGATCCGTCCCTGCTCGACAAACACGGCCAGCTCAGGATAAGAGAGCCCGACGAGATTGGGGTCGCCCTTGAACAAGATTAACGAAATCAACTGCGCATAGCCAGGATGGCTGACCACGATATGGATATGACGCGCGCCCCATACGCCGGGCGCGCCCGGAATGTACCCGAGTATGTTTTCATAAGTATTAATCATTTTTCACAATACCTTCCAGGAATTGATGGTTTCTCATAAGTTTTAATCATTTTTCACAGCTCTTAGGAGAAAATAATCGTTTCTCATAAGTTCTAATCGTTTTTCACAGTTCTTAGGAAAAAATAATCGTTTGTCATAAGTTCTAATCATTTTTCATAATAACAGCGATATTTAATCATTTTTCATGGATATTGAATCGATACCATGACACTATGCGAGTCGTTCGATAAGCTAAATTCACAAATATTGAATATTCACCTCACAAATATATTGCCTGAAGCAAAAGCTAAGCCTGCTGGTTACATAGCGCTTATATCAAAGTATGAGCTAAAGGTACCATTGCCTAATTCAATATGCGCAATTGGAGAAAAGCATAAAAAGTATGAAAAAGACCAATGGCGGGTATTTACGCCGAGGCACGAGCCCGAGGATTCTCTTTATGGTCATCTAACCTTTGCACTTAAGCAGGAAGGTATAGATCTGGCGGTTCTCAAGGCGATTTTTTCTAGAGTCGATTCAGCGGCGATAGTCGATATAGTTCGGAGAGAACCTACTGGCGCATATAGCCGAAGAATTTGGTTTTTATACGAATGGCTGCTCGATTATAAGTTAGATTTACCAGATGCCAGCCTGGGAAATTATGTTTTCCTGGTCGATAAAAAAATCCAATATGAAGGCGCATCAAATCGCTCTCGGCGCCATAGGGTAGACAATAATTTACCAGGCCGACGAGGTTTTTGCCCGTTAATCAAGCGAACAAAAAGGCTGGACCAATATATCGATCTAGATCTATCCCATAAAGCGGAAGAATATATTGGGACAACACATAAAGATCTGATAACTCGTGCGGCTGCTTTTTTATTACTCAAAGACTCCAAGGCCTCTTACGATATTGAAGGTGAATCGCCACCACATAATCGAATCGCACGGTGGGGTAAAATCATTGGGCAAGCAGGTGATAGACCCCTGAATTTCGACGAACTGCAAAACTTGCAAAGTATTGTAATCGTAGATGATCGTTTCACTATGCCTGGCTATCGCAACGCGGGAGGGTTTGTTGGCGTGCATGACCGAACGACGGGGATGCCAATTCCAGATCATATTTCCGCACGCGCGGAAGACCTGCATGAATTATTGTCCGGCTTATTCGAAACCTATGAGATGCTCAAGCAAGCCCAGTATAATCCGGTCTTAATGGCTGCAGTGCTTGCGTTCGGGTTTGTTTTTATACATCCCTTTGAAGATGGTAATGGGCGTATTCATCGTTATCTGTTTCATCATATATTAGCCGAAACGTCATTTGTCCCAGCAGGGCTGGTGTTCCCTATTTCTGCGGTCATCCTTGAAAGAATAAAGGAGTACAGGGAAGTTCTGGAAGCCTTTTCGAAACCTCGGCTTGAATTGATTGAATGGAATCCTACCAGCGATAACAATGTTCAGGTGACGAATGAAACAATTGATATGTACCGCTATTTCGACGCGACAAAGCAAGCCGAGTTTTTATTTTCATGCGTTGAAAAAACGGTCAATGAAACCTTACCCGAGGAAGTTAGATACCTGGAAAAACACGATCGACTTACGAACTTTATTAAGAGCTATATCGACATGCCGGATAAGATGGTTGACATGCTGATACGTTTTCTCGATCAGAACAATGGGGTTTTATCGAAACGTGCCAGGGAAAAAGAGTTTGTCAAACTAACGGAAAGCGAAGCACAGGCCATTGAGGTGAAATATGCGGAGTTTTTTCAGGACAACGACTAGCCTTACCGACTCCTGATTATCTAAGCACCAATTTATATCATTTTCACCGGAGTGATAGCCTGGAAACGAAACTCGACAATCTAAACCGGGGCTCTCGCTGTTATATGATTAACACCACCGGGTGTTGGCCAGATCGTCTCTGTGGACTTTAACGAAAGGGGCATCTATTCTAACGCTACCTAACAAGGCGAAGGGGGTGCTCACGGTGATCGCGGTCGAACAGTCATGACGAGAATCGGTGTTTTGGGATTCGGCGAGGCCGGCTCGACCTTTGCCAGCGCCCTTGCTGATGCCGGTGCCGTTGTCGACAGCTACGATCGGTTGTGGGAACAGGGTGACGCCCGGAGTTTGCGTGAGCGTTCCGCCGAATATCCCGGCATCACGTTTAGCTTACTGCCGGAGTTGCTGGCGTCGGCGGAGGTCATCCTGTCGACGGTGACGACCGACGCCGCGCTGGATGCGGCAAAGACCTGTGTGCCCCACTTAAGGCCAGGGCAAACCTACTGCGATCTCAATTCGACTGCACCGTCGGTCAAGCTGCAACTCGATGACCTGCTCAAGCCCAGTGGCGCCGGGTTCGTCGAAGGCGCTATTCTCGGGGCGATCGGCGTGACCGGCGCCGGGACGCACATCCTGCTCGGTGGCAGCCAGGCGCAGGCATTGTCCGAAACGCTTAATCGCCTCGGCTTGAACACGTCGGCCTATAGCCAGGACATCGGCAAGGCTTCCACCTTCAAGATGCTGCGCAGTGTGTTTTCGAAAGGCCTGGAAGCGTTAATCATCGAATTTCTGATGGCTGGTGAAAAAGCCGGACTACAGCAAGATCTCTGGCAGGAGGTGACCACGCTTATGGCCGACGGACGCTTCGAGGGTGTGGCGCGCAACTGGGTCTGCTCTCATGCCGTGGCGCACGAGAGGCGCTACCACGAAATGGTTCAGGTAAACGACCTGCTGAGAGACATGCAGTTCGAGCCGGTTATGACCGAGGCAACCAAGCGGTTCTTCAGGCGCTCGACCGAACTCCATCTTGCTGATGATTTTAGCGCTAAACCCGAACTGATGGACGATGTCATCGAGGCGTTGTTGCGCCGCATCTCGTAGGAGCTTGTTGAATGAAAACCAATCAGATGAAAATGAAACTGCTGGCCAACGAAGCGGCACTGGGCTGCTCGATCATGGTGCCGTCGCCGCAAATGGTGGAGATGGTAGCGCATGCGGGTTTCGATTGGGTATTGATCGATCTCGAGCATGGGACCATAGACCTGGAAACGGCTGAGCTGATGATCATGGCCGCGGAAGCAAGCGGCATAACGCCGATCGTCAGGCCGAGGAGCAGTCAGAAACAGGATATTTCCAGTGTCATGGATCGTGGGGCCATGGGCGTGCAGGTGCCACATGTGAATAATGCGGAAGATGCGCGGCGAGCGGTTTCGGCTGTCAAGTTCGGCCCCGGGGATAACCGCGGGCTCGCTGCGGGCACGCGGCCCGATAGCTATGGGCTGGCCAGGTCGATGGGCGATTTTGTCAAGCACAGCAACGAACAGACCCTCGTCTGCGTGCAACTCGAGCACGCGGCCGCAATTGAGAATGTCGATGAGATTCTCGCGGTCGAAGGCGTGGACGTATTCTTCATCGGCCCGTCCGACCTGTCGCAATCGATGGGGTATCCGGGTAATCCCAAAGCGGAACCGGTAGCCAATGCGATCGAGCGCACGCTGTTGAAAATTACGGCTGCCGGCAAGATACCCGGCATGCCGGCCTCGATGGACAACCTCGACACTATTCTTGGCTCGGGTGCAAGGTACATCTATACGCATCTGCCGAAGCTCGTTGGCGCCGGTGCGTCCGGGTTCCTCGGCAAGGCGCGTAAAATCAAACAGGTGAGTGTCGATTGATATCCGTTGGCGCTGACCGTTTTGTTTTTCCTAAGTAATGGAAAATTTTTTTTCGGTAAAGCAGGTGCCACAACTCGAGTGGAGTTCAGCAACCCCGTTGAACCTTCGGCCAAGGTTAATCACCATCTGCTACTTGAACCTGGGCCTGGTGATCTTCGACGAATAATGGGGACAGGACTAACATTCCTACATTTCTATATCGCACTTGGTAACTCCACCGATAAGTACTTTTCAGCACCTTTACACCAACCGATTATCAGTCGGGGGCCCTCGCTGAGTTCGATTTCGTACAAATCGTCAGTTAGATGTTTCCCGCCGACAGCCACAGCAAACGCTTCAAAATCTTCGCGCCACCGGGAATCGGGACTAAAGGAATGTACCAGCATCACAGCGATACCAGCGTGAAAGGAACGGGCAGTTAATATGGCCGAAACCGTTCGGTGTAATAGCTGATAGCGGATTCTGTCTTCCAGGGGTGAAGCACAACCCAATTTGCGTTCTAGATAGGTAATCCTTTCCAATTGGCCTGCCGACGGATTCGTTTTTTTCTCGCCAAGGGTTGGCCCAAATGGTTCGTCGACTTTGGCTTCAACACCGAGAATTACGAGTCCAAGTTTATTTCTGGTGATGGCTAGAATATCGGTCTGCGAGGGTCGGGTACCCCCGGGCAAATCTACTTCCCATTCTGGGATGGCCGCCAGCAACTCAAGTGAGGTAAGTGATTTATCGCCGCTTGCTTCGAGCACATTTGTTATTTCACCAGGTAACTTTGGCTCGTTCTCCTCCCAGCATGCTGCTGCGGACATAGCAGACCGCCCCATTTTCCAGTGCAATTTTGGCTTGCCAAGAAGGCGCTGCCAATCGGAACCGGAAACTGTTGGGACAAAAATTCGTTTCATGACTGTACCTGTTGGGATTTAACGTTCGATTCACGTGCAAAGTTTGCACGCAGCGAAACTTTGCCACAGTGCAACCGCTTATAGGTCTTATTCATAGTGCGTCCAGAGGCGTAATATTTTTATTGCCTTTTCTTCTTCAAGAACCTGGTAAACCAATCGATGGTGTATATTTATGCGTCTTGAGTAGGCCCCACTGAGATCGCCAACAAGCTTTTCATATGGTGTTGGATTTTGATAGGGATCTTCCTGGATAGTGGCGAGCAACTCTAGCGCATTAATTTTCAAGCTGGCTGAGGCCAGTATTTTTGCATCTTTTTTTGCTTGTTTGGTGTAGTAGATATCCCACATTACCAATCAAGATCCTTCGAACATTCGTCCAGGTCTGTATCCATTCCTTCCCGAATGGAATCTCGCATTCCAGGTACAGATAATAGAAAAAGTGTTTCGTTAATCGCATTCCAGTCATCTTCAGCTAACAGGACTGCATTTCCTCTCTTTCCTGTAATTACAATGGGTTGATGGGTTTTAGCAGTTTCATCGATCAATTTGTAAAGCTTTGACCTTGCTTCAGTTGCATTAAGGGTTGTCATTGCTCATCTCCTGATGCGCAAAGCGTACGTATTAACGTACGAAGTGTCAAGGAGAGCTATTATAGTAAATCTATCAGGCCGGTGACTTTAATTATTATTATCGGGTGTACCTGACAATTCGCTTGGCGATGGTGCGGTTGTTGGGGGTGGTTGAGCGGGAGTTGATGCTGGGCGGTAGTCGTAATAGGCAAGGATTGTTCCGACAACCCTATTGCATTTCCACCGTCCCTGGCGGTCATTCCGGCTCGAGGGCGGGAATGACGGGGTATATTGGGCCGGAATGACAAAAATTGGGGACCCCGGCAATTTTAATTATTTTTACAAGTTGAATGTATCATGGTGCCTCAATGAACAATAAAGGTTTTTAATAATGAGTGTCCTCGGAATCCTCCGGTTTATAGTGTCTATTGGAAGCATTGCTTTATGATTTTCCGACTTCCAACTCTAGCTGTTTTACTCGCGATCCTGCCGCAGGGGGTTGTGAGCGCAGAGGGGGACCGGATAAACGCCGCTACCCTGGTTGACGAGGTATTTCGCGTTGGCCCGATTAACAGTTTTTTGGTGCAGCAAGCTGGGGAGCTGTTAATAGAGGAGTATCGCAGAGGCATGCACGCCGCACGGGCTACTAATATTAAATCCGTGTCTAAAAGTATCATTTCGCTTCTGGTTGGTATCGCGATCGAGCAGGGGCATCTGGACGGGATAACACAAAATATAGGCGACTTTTTCCCAGACTATTTTAAAGCCCACCCCGATCCCGAAAAACAGTCAATTACACTTCAGGATTTGCTCACCATGCGAGCGGGTCTGGCATCGACCAGTCGTGGTAATTATGGATCCTGGGTGCTGAGCGATAACTGGGTAGAGTTTGTTCTCAGTCAACCATTGGTAGAAAAACCCGGTGGAGAGATGGTTTACAGTACTGGATCCACGCATTTGCTCTCGGTGATTTTAACCCGAGCCACTGGGATGAGCACCCGGGAGTTTGCCAAAAGATACTTATTCGCTCCCCTTCATATTTCGATCGGTGGCTGGGACCGCGACCCTCAGGGTAATTACATGGGCGGCAATAATATTGCGCTGTCACCTTCGTCCCTGCTAAAAATAGGCACCATGGTGATGAACATGGGCGTTTACCAACAAAAACAGATTGTGCCGCGGGACTGGATAGTTGAATCAATGCAGATTTATACCCGTAGTGATTTTAATCCCTACGATTACGGCTATCTCTGGTGGCAACGAAAGTTGAATGGTTACACCGTGCTATTTGCCTGGGGTAATGGGGGTCAGTACATACTGATGCTACCTGCGCTCAGGACTGTTGTCGCGATTACATCTAGCAACGAGAGTAATGAAAAAAGCAGGGCAAGTCGACGCAGGCTTTTTAGTTTTATCGAAAGCAGGTTAATCAGGTATCTGGAACAAAATGTATAGGGTTATTTGAGAAAGGAGAAATGGTTTAGAGAGCAATTGCTCCTGATAATAGCGAACACAGCAGATGTTCCGGGCATTCAAAATGCGCTGCCTATTTATTTGGAGAAACAGTATTAGGGGTATATGACTTACCATCGGGATGTTATTTTTAAGGAACGAATATTATAGACTGCTCCGTTAGGTTCCCTGGTTGGTTTGAATGGATTCCGTACCGGATCGAGCCCGGCATGACGGGACCGGAATGACGATGGACTCGGGATAGGGGTAGATATATATAATTCTATGTTTCAAATCATCCGAAACTGGCTAGATCGACGCACACTCCAGCGCTCATCCATCACATCGGCGCAGTGGGAAGTGGCGTTTGCCTCACTGCCGATACTGCAAGGGTTAACGACCGATGAAAAGCACAGGTTGCAGGAGTTGGTCATTTTGTTTTGTCATCACAAGGTATTCGAGGGCGCCCATGGCATTGTCGTCACGCAACCGATGGCATTAATTATTGCCCTGCAAGCCTGCTTGCCGGTATTGAAGCTGGGGTTGGGGGGATACGAGGGATGGGTTGCGGTGATTGTTTATCCGACCGGGTTTGCGCCAAAGCGTGTTATTCGGGATGAATATGGCGTGGAGCATCATGTACAAGCAAATTTATCCGGTGAAGCCTGGCAACGTGGGCCAGTGGTGTTAGCCTGGGATGAAACCGAGCGCGCCGGTATTATCGATGGTCATAATCTGGTGATCCACGAATTTGCTCACAAACTCGATATGCAAAATGGGATCGCCAATGGTTTTCCGCCTTTGCACCCAGGGATGGATTTAACCGCGTGGACCGAGGCCTTCAGCGCCGGGTTTGAGGATTTACGACACAAATGCAGTGCTGGAGAGGACATCGGCATCGATTGCTACGCGGCGAGTTCACCGGCGGAATATTTTGCGGTGTTGAGTGAAATGTTCTTTGAACGACCCGATATACTTCAGCGACACTATGCCGCAGTTTATGGACAAATGCGGCAGTATTATCGGCAGGACCCGTTAACACGATTGTGTCAATGAGCAGAAATTGGAGAAATTGGGGTCAGAACATAATATTTTCTAATATTAGAATCAATTGTGATCTGACCCCGGTTTTAGTGAAGGAAGAATAGGGCGAATTCAAGCCTTAAATGCCACGGTTTAATAAAACATCGAAATATATACCGGAGGTTTACTATTAAATAAAACAATAAACTGGAAAATGTGTGGTACGGATAAATAATGTCTGAGTCTAACCATCAAAAGCAAATGGATTAAATGTTTAATGAAAATTCAGCTCCTGAGTGATCTGCATAACGAGTTTCTAAGAAACGGTGAAAAGAGTCCCGGTCATAAATGGGCGGGCTCTATTCCAGACACTAATGCTGACATTATTATTTTGGCTGGTGATATAGATACAGGAACAAAAGGTGCTGAATGGGCGATTTCAGAATCAGAACGCCTGGCGAAAAACATTATTTATGTGTTAGGTAACCATGAGTTCTATGGAAATGAATACTATAGTTTGAAACAAAAAATTTCAAAACGATGCGAAGGAACAGGCGTGTATTGTCTGGACCCCGATGTGTACATTCAAGAGGGTGTGCGTTTTATCGGTACAACCTTATGGACGGATTATAAAGCTGATATCAGTATGCCCCAGGATTTGATTATGTATTATGTGGATAAAGCCCTGGCTGATCATAAGGAGATTAAATACAAGTCAGGCAATTCATATAGAAGATTTAAGCCTCTCGATGCGCTTGCGATACACATAAAAGAATTAAACTGGATAGAAAGGCAATTAGACAGTCTTCATGAAGGCAAAACAGTCGTTGTTACCCATCACGGACCGCATCCTGTCTGTCAACATCCGGTCTATCCTGTCGATGAAATGAGTACCGCTTTTCATTCGGACTTAAGTAGCCTGATCGCAAAAAATGATATTGATGTATGGGTATATGGACATACCCATGCAAACCTGGATAAAGTTATTTTTGATACCCGAATTATCTCTAATCAGGCGGGCTGCCCCGGGGAAAATATCAGTAATTTTAATGCAAGTTTTACGTTCGAATTATGAGCTGAATCCGTGAATCCACAGCGGTTGAAAAATAGCCGCTTAACCTGGTTGCATCGCCTGTTAAACCCTGGCGTTTTTCAGATTATCGAGAACGTATCGATTCGTTTAATGGTTTGTTACTAGTAAAACCTTCCGGCTCGGGGGCCGGAATGGCGGAGTGAGGTAGCTTGACATTGCCTGCGTAGTTGTTATTCTCTATTCGTGAATTGCGAACAAAGAATATTGAAATGAATTTAAAACCACAGGATATTTTGTTTTTGCTGAAGCTGGTTTCAGTGGGGAGGAATCCCTGGTCTTTCAATAAGATAGCGCTCGACCTCGGTATGAGCCCCTCAGAAATACATGCAGCTTCCAAACGTACGCTTGCTGCCAGGTTAGCCATTAAAGAAGGCAGCAATATTTGGCCGAATATGCGGAACCTGGAAGAATTTATATTGCATGGCCTCCAGTACGTTTTTATCCCCGAGAGGGGTGCATTAAACCGTGGTATGCCAACTGCTTATGCCGCTGCACCAATGGATGCCTACTTTGCGCGAGATAACGAACCACCGCCGGTATGGCCCGACCCAGAAGGAAAAGTAAGAGGGGAGTCGTTTTCGCCCCTGTATAAATCCGCACCATTTGCAGCGAAGAATGATCCCGCATTATATGAGTTACTGGCCTTAGTCGATGCAATTCGTGGGGGTAATTCAAGAGAGCGTGAGATAGCTAGAAAGGAACTGAAAATGCGATTTTCTTCTGCAGAAGAAGCAACGAGTAATCAACTTGTGAATGATCAAGATAAGCTTGTGATTGGTGGATCGCTTGTGGTTTCTCGAACAGCGCTTAAAAAACTGGCGCAACGCTATCATATTCGCCGGCTTGCGTTATTTGGTTCTGCCGCTCGGGGCCAACTCAACCCGGATAGTGATATTGACCTGCTGGCAGAGTTCGAAAATGGCAAAGCACCTTCACTAGGCGGTATGGTGAAAATAAACGATGACTTCGTTACCTTGTTCGGTGGCCGAAAGGTAAATGTGTCCACGCCTGCCATATTGAAAAATCCTTATCGTCAACGTGCGATTGAAAGGGATATAGAAGAACTCTATGCAGCCTGAAGACAGGGACCCGGCTTATTTGTGGGATATGCTACAGGCGGCCAGGGAAGTTCAGGCCATGTTGGGTGATTACAATCTATCAGAGTTTCTCGCCGATCGTGTTATGTTGAGGGCAATAGAGCGCAGTGTTGAGATTATTGGCGAAGCTGCTCGATGTGTATCTTTGCCCTGCAAAGATGCTCATCCGGAAATACCATGGCGAGAAATCATTGGTCAACGCAACTTGTTAGCGCATGAATATGGTCAAATCGATCATGAATTGCTTTACAAAACCGCAATCGACGATATACCCAAACTGGTTGTGCAGATTAATAAATTATTGCCGCCGTTGGAAGAGAACGATTTATGAGTAATATCTCGACTGCAAGGAAAAATTAGTTCTAAGGGAATAAAATGAAAATATATTTTTCACATGGGAAGGAAAGTGGCCCCTGGGGCACCAAGATTAAAAGGTTGGCAACCATTGCTACAGAGCTGGGATGCGACGTCGATAGTATCGATTATACGGATTTGATGGATCCAGACCTTCGCGTGGAACGCCTCCTTTCCGTTTTAAACAAGGAAGAGGACAGCTTTATTCTGGTGGGCTCTAGCATGGGGGCTTATGTTTCATTGGTGGCGTCTGAATCGGTCGATGCAAAAGCGGTATTCCTGATGGCGCCTGCTCTGTACATACCCACTTATAAAAAACAGCAGTATCGCTCTAATTCAAAACATATTGAAATCGTGCACGGGTGGTCTGACGATATTATTCCTGCAGAGCATTCGATTAAATATGCAAAGGATGCTGACTGTACGCTGCATTTAATTAGCGGAGATCATGCCCTGAGTGGCTCGCTTGAAGTCGTCGCAAATCTTTTTGAACGGTTTCTTCGTAAGGCTATGGGCCGATAAATTCGAGCCGAGTGCTTTTTGATAGATTCCGGCTCGGGGGCCGGAATGACGATTTGTCGTGTGGGCCGGAGTGGCAGATTTGCTGCTCTTTTGCTGAATCATTGGTGAGGATTCGATCATGTATGAAAAAATTGTGAACATTTAACCGAAGCCAATTTTGAATAGTGTCCTCGAAATTACCGTGCCGGTATTCGGTATCGGGCTGCTCGGTTACCTGGCCACCCGGCTGGGATTGTTTTCCGCGCAGGCGGGGGAGGGGCTGGCGCGGTTTGTTTTCGATTTTGCCATTCCCGCGCTATTGCTGCGTACCTTTGCGAATGCCGATTTACCCGAGGATATGCCGCTCGATCTGATTGGCAGCTATTATTTGCCTATCGCGGTTTTTTACCTGTTGGGCATGTTGGTCGCCAAAGAGTTTTACGCGCGCCCGTTGAGTGGGCAGGTGATTACCGGCTTTTCATTTTCATACGGCAACGCGGTGTTGCTCGGCTTGCCGCTGGTGTTGTTGACTCTGGGTGACGAGGGTTCGCTGCCCTACTTTATATTGTTATCGATACATGCCCTGTCGTTGTTCACGGTGACCACCGTGTTGCTGGAATACAGTCGCCACCGCGATACGAGCCCGCTCAAACTGATCGGCAAGGTATTCCTCAATTTACTTAAAAACCCGATCCTGCTCGGTATTGTTGGTGGTATCGCATTAAACTGGCTCGGTCTGCCACTGACCGGTGCGCTGGATACCACGGCGAGCTACCTGCAAAACGCGGTCGCGGCCTGCTCGCTGTTCGCGCTCGGTGCCTCGATGACGAAATACCGCATCGCGGGCCAGCTCAAGCAGTCGCTCACCGTTGTGCTGGCGAAAAATATCGCTTTCCCCGTCTGTGTCTATCTTACCTGCACCCAGGTGTTTGTATTATCTGCACACTGGACATTTATTGCGGTATTGATGGCGGCGCAACCTACCGGGGTGAACGCTTATATATTTGCCGAGCGTTACCAAACCGCGCAGGCGCTGGCAACCACGACGGTATTCTTATCCACGGCGTTTTCGTTACTGACCATTCCGGTACTACTGTATCTTTACCAGTCGGGCGTGTTTTTTGGGTGATTTAATAGGCCAGCTCAATACTGTGTATGAATAGTTACTGCCCGGCATCGTGGCGGCTTGTCAATCTCAGGGTCCACCGATATGATGCTGCTTCAATTATTCCCCTTTGAAACCTGACGAGGTTCGCTATGAAAGTTTGTGTGCTGGGAGCAGCCGGTGGAATCGGGCAACCGCTTTCGCTGTTATTAAAATTGCAGTTACCCGCAGGTAGCCAGTTATCGCTTTACGATGTTGCACCTTTTACCCCGGGGGTGGCGGTCGATCTGAGCCATATCCCGACCGATGTGTCGGTGCGCGGCTTTGTCGGCGATGATGTCGAGGCCGCGATGGCCGGCGCCGATATCGTCGTGATTCCCGCCGGCGTACCACGCAAGCCCGGCATGACCCGTGACGATCTGTTCAACATGAACGCCGGCATCGTCAAAAAGCTGGTTGCCGCCGGCGCCAAAGCCTGCCCCAATGCCTGCTTCGCGATTGTCACCAACCCGGTTAATTCGACCGTGCCAATTGCCGCCGAAGTATTGAAGTCAGCCGGTGTATACGACAAGCGCAAGCTGTTTGGTGTGACAACGCTCGACGTGATTCGCTCACAAACCTTTGTCGCCGACCTTAAAGGCAAGAGTTGTGACGATGTTAACGTCAATGTCATCGGTGGCCACAGCGGCGTAACTATTCTGCCCCTGTTATCGAGTGTCCCAGGCGTAGAGCTGAGTCAGGATGAAATCGAAAGCCTGACACTTCGTATCCAGGAAGCAGGTACCGAAGTGGTCGAAGCCAAGGCTGGCGCCGGTTCGGCGACCCTGTCTATGGCACAGGCGGCAACACGCTTCACCCTGTCGCTGGTCGTGGCCATGAACGGTGAATCGGTCGTAGAATGCTGCTACGTACAAACCGGAGACGCTACCAGCAGCTTCCATGCGCAGCCGGTGAAGCTCGGCAAAAACGGGGTCGATTCGATTCCTGCTCTTCCGGCACTGAGCGATTACGAGCAAAAGCTACTCGACCAGATGCGCGACACCCTCGAAGCTAATATCAGCAAAGGCCTCGAGTACGCCAACGCATAGATTCCGGATCAATGGGGTCAGACCCCATTGATTTGAAAGGAACTATAATTTGATATAATCGCTCCAATTCCCAGGCTAAGCAGTATATTAACGGGGGTCGAAATATGCAGGGTTCTGAATTTAACATCGAAACCATCGAGACACTCGATCCCGAGGGGCATCTCCAGCGGCCGTTGCCCGAGGCTCTTCGCGAGCGTGACCAGCTCATCAAGCTTTATCAAATCATGGTATTGACCCGTGTGTTCGATCGCGAGGCGATCAATCTGCAACGCACCGGGGCCATGGGTACTTATCCATCTAACGAAGGACAGGAAGCGATAGGCACAGGCATCGGGTTCGCGATGCGAGAGGACGATGTATTTGTGCCCTATTACCGCGATGTCGCAACCCAGATCCAGCGCGGTGTGCTCATCGAAGAAATACTGGTCTTTTGGGGTGGTGACGAACGCGGCCAAAACTACCAGCATCAGTCGCAGGATTTTCCAGCGTGCATTCCGATCGCAACCCAGTCCTGCCATGCGGTCGGCATCGCATTTGCAATCAAGTATCGAGGGCAGGACCGCGCCGTGGTCACTACCTGCGGCGATGGTGCAACATCAAAGGGCGATTTCTACGAATCGATCAATGTCGCGGGTGCCATGGGCCTGCCGGTGGTATTTGTGGTGAATAATAATCAATGGGCGATTTCGGTGCCGCTGGCCAAACAAACCGCCGCGCAGACCATTGCGCAAAAGGCTTTTGCGGTGGGTATCGAAGGCATCCGTGTGGATGGAAATGATCCGATTGCGGTGTTTGAGGTGGTGAGCGAGGCGCTCGAACGTGCCCGACGCGACTGCCAGCCCACCCTTATCGAAGCCCTGAGTTATCGGCTTTGCGATCACACCACGGCCGACGATGCGTCACGCTATCGCGATCAGCAGGAATACGATGAAGCGCGAGCGCTCGAACCGTTGATTCGTTTTAAACTTCTGTTGCAAAACGAGTATCAATGGAGCGAAGCAGACGACAAGGCGCTTTATGATGACAGCGATCAGCGGGTGAAAAAGGCGATCGAAGTCTACCAGGCCACGTCCGACCAGGCCCCGGGTGAGTTTTTCGACTACATGTTTGCAAAACCGACCACCCCTCTGGAACGACAGAAAAAAGCCTGGCTCGATGAGGCGAAGCGCCATGCCTGAATGGACGTTGCTGGAGGCGGTGAATCAGGCCTTCGCGCATGAGATGCGAGCGGATAAAGATGTGGTGGTGCTCGGCGAAGACGTGGGGGTCAACGGTGGAGTGTTTCGGGCCACAGATGGGTTGATCGAAGAATTTGGCAGTGATCGGGTGGTCGATACGCCACTGGCCGAATCGGTCATCGTCGGCATGAGCATCGGCATGGCAGCGCAGGGTTTAAAACCTGTGGTTGAACTCCAGTTTATGGGGTTCATCTACCCGGCAGTCGATCAGATTATCAACCATGCTGCGCGCCTGCGAAACCGTACGCGCGGGCGACTGACCTGCCCGATGGTGATCCGCGCACCCTTCGGTGGTGGTATCCATGCGCCGGAACATCACTCCGAGAGCACCGAAGCGATATTTGCGCATATGCCCGGCGTGCGTGTGGTGATTCCCTCCTCACCCGCGCGTGCCTACGGACTACTACTGGCAGCTATCCGTGACCCGGACCCGGTGGTATTTCTCGAACCCAAGCGGGTGTATCGCCTGGGTAAACAGGAAATCGAGGATAATGGCGAAGCCTTACCACTCGATAGCTGTTTTATATTGCGTGACGGCGTCGATGTCACGCTCGTGAGTTGGGGTGCCTCGATCAAGGAAACCCTGGAAGCTGCCAACGAACTCGCGCAGCAGGGAATCGACGCCGAAGTGATCGATGTTGCAACCATTTCACCGCTCGATATCGATACCATACTCGATTCGGTTTCGCGTACCGGACGTTGCGTGATCGTCCACGAAGCGGCGCGAAGTTTTGGCGTGGGGGCAGAGATCGCCGCACAACTCGCCGGAGAGGGTATTACCTCGCTACTCGCTCCGGTGAAGCGCGTCACCGGGTTCGATACCGTGATGCCGCTTCATCGTTACGAACAGGATTACCTGCCGGGTGTAAATCGAATTGTATACGCGGTCAAACAAAGTATGGAGTACCGATGAAGATTTTTAATTTACCCGATCTTGGCGAAGGCTTACCCGATGCGGAAATAGTCGAATGGTACGTGAAGCCGGGCGATGAAATAGAACAGGGGCAGCCGCTGGTGTCGATGGAAACGGCCAAGGCTATTATTGATATACCCTCACCACAGTCGGGTCGCGTGAATCGCCTCTATGGCAAGGAAGGTGACGTGATCGAAACCGGCAGACCGCTGGTCGCATTTGGCGAAGGTGAAGTTGTCGATACGGGTACCGTGGTGGGCAAAATGGAATCAACCGAGGACGTGATTCCAGAACAGGCGGTCGGCGTGCATCACAGTGCAAGCAGTGTTAAAGCAACGCCTGCGGTGCGGGCACTGGCCAATCGAATGGATGTCGAATTATCGATGGTGACACCGAGTGGCCACGATGGTCTGATACTGGTCGACGATGTACGGCGCGTGGCACGCATTCTGGCCGAACACGGTAAAATGGAACCCTTGCGCGGTGTACGACGCGCGATGGCGCGCAACATGGCGCAGGCGCATGCCGAGGTGGCCCCTGCCACCATTGTCGATGATGCCGATATTAGCCATCTGCAATCCCGGGCCGACATTACCCCGGCTCTGATTCAGGCATTGGTCGCCGGTTGCAGGGCGGAACCATCACTCAATGCCTGGTACGATAGCCATGCCAATGGTCGGCGCGTGCTGGAGAGAATTCACCTCGGGCTTGCGGTCGATGCACCGCAGGGTCTGTTTGTCGCGGTGATGCAGGATATCCAGGAGGATGACCAGGAAGGTGTTGTTGAAAGACTGGTAGCGCTTAAGGAAAAAATTAAAAATCGTTCATTAAAACCGGCTGAATTGCGCGGAAACAGTATTACCCTGTCTAATTACGGTGCGATCGGCGGGCGCTATGCAGCACCGATGGTATTACCCCCCACGGTGGCAATACTCGGTGCGGGCGAATCGCGCGACGAAGTGGTCGCACGCGATGGGCAGGCCGTGATTCGGCACATGTTACCGCTGGCGCTCACCTTCGATCATCGCGCGGTTACCGGCGGTGAAGCGGCACGCTTTCTCAAGGCCGTGATCAAAGATTTGCAGCAATAGCGGGTCTAAAGGTCTTTCACCAGACGTAATGCGTCATAAATGGCTGCGTGGATATTGCGTGACGCTACCGCGTCACCAATTCGGAACAATTGAAACTTGCCGTCGGGATTGCTGGTAATAGTCTGTTTGGTGCCCTGGATTAACGCCTCGTGATCGACTTCACCCAGGTTGCTCGACCCTGGCTTAAGTTGATAGTACAGCTCGTCGACCGGAATGGTTCCATGTTCGACGATTAACTGATCGACCACGCGTTCGGATTCAAAATCTCCATAGTCGCTGCCAAGCACGACCTTGATGCGGTCTCCCTGCCGTTTAGCGCGAAGCGCACGGCGGCACAGGGTGAAGCGAATATCGTGAGGCAATAGCGAACGCATGTATGGGGTAAGGTTGGTGCCACCCATGTCGGGTGAAATCTGGCGTTCCGGGGTAACGTATTCCAGATTTGCACCGCTTTTGGCGATGATTTCAGCCGCCTGCATACCCGGGTGATCGGCGCCATCATCATATAGCATCACGTCACCCGCGGGTTTAACGTCACCGCTGATGATTTCCCAGCTCGAAATGCTGAGTTCGTTGCCGGATTGCAGAAGGTTCCGATCGGGCAGGCCGCCGGTTGCTATGATGACGACGTCGGCATTTTCGGCGAGAACTTCATCGGCTTCGGCGTAGGTATTGAATCGAAATTCGACGCCGGCAGCCTCGCATTGCGCAACGCGCCAGTCGATTATTCCGATCAGCTCTCGGCGGCGTTGGCTTTGCGTAAGCAATAGTACCTGACCACCCGGTTTGGGTGTGGCTTCGAAGACTATGACCTGATGACCGCGTTGGGCGCCAATGCGGGCGGCTTCGAGACCGGCGGGTCCGGCACCGACGACTACCAATTTCCTGGGGTGCTCAGCCTTGGTTTCGATTTGATGCGGCATCGTCGCCTCGCGTCCGGATGCCGGGTTATGAATACACAATGCTTCTCCCGCCAGGTAAATGCGGTCGAGACAGTAGGTGGCGCCGACGCAGGGACGTATATCCTGCTCACGGCCCTGCATCAGTTTTTGTACGATAAGAGGGTCGGCGATATGCGCACGCGTCATGCCTACCATATCGAGTTTGCCACTCGCAATCGCGTGACGGGCGGTTGCGATATCGGCGATTTTCGCTGCATGGAATACCGGGAAATTGACCTCTGCTTTTATTTCACCAGCGAAGTCGAGGTGAGGTGACGCCGCCATGCCCTGGACCGGAATAATGTCGGTAAGGGCCGCATCGGTATCGATATGTCCTCGAATAATATTGAGGAAATCGACCTGACCGGTTCTAATCATACGATGAGCGATTTCGACGCCTTCTTTACGCGTAATTCCATTTTCTATCTGTTCATCGGCGACCATGCGCAGGCCGACGATGAATTCGTCACCAACCCGCTTGCGGATTGCATCCAGTACCAGGTGGGTAAAGCGTAGGCGGTTGTCGAGCGAACCACCCCATTCATCTTCGCGGTGATTGGTAGCGGGTGACCAGAATTGATCGATCAAGTGGCCGTAACACTGAAGTTCGATACCATCGAGACCGGAGGCCTGCATGCGTTCGGCGGCATCGGCGTAATCCTCGACAATGCGTTCGATATCCCAGGCTTCGATGGTCTTGGGGAAGGCACGATGCGCGGGCTCGCGTATTCCAGAAGGCGATACAGTTGGCAACCAGTCAGAGTGATTCCAGTGCGCGCGACGCCCCAGGTGCGTGAGCTGAATCATGATTTTGGTATCGTACTGGTGACAGGCGTCGGCCAGTTCACGCATCCAGGGAAGTACTTCATCCTTATAAGCCAGTATATTGCCAAATGCAGGTGGGCTGTCTCTGGATACGAGTGCCGAGCCTGCGGTCATGGTCATTGCGACACCCGCCTTAGCTCGAGCTTCGTGATACAACCGATAACGCTGTTTGGGCATGCCATCTTCGGTATAGGCGGGCTCGTGCGAGGTAATCATGAGCCGGTTGCGCAGCTTGAGATGCTTTAACTGAAATGGTTGTAGTAGAGGGTCACTACTCGCCATAATGTCACCAGGAAATCAGGTCGATTACGATTGATATTAGCAGTTGGCAAGGCAGGAAGGCAATGTGATCAGTTTCGCCCTGGTGCCTGAATTTATCAATCGCTTTTCTGGAGCCTTGGGTTATGTACTGCCCGGATGCGGGTAAGCGCGATACCACCGAGAATCGTTGTGAGCGCCAGAATACTATGCCATTCCATCGGTTCAGACAGGATTATCACACCGGCAAAAAAGGCGACGACCGGAATCAGATAATTAATCGTCGATAAAAAGGTAGGCCCGGCGCGCTCTATCACCGCAAACAGGATGATGGTCGCGATCCCGGTTGGGCCGATTCCCAACCAGATCATGGAATTGATCGATTTCAGACTCATGCCCGAGGCATCATAGGGTGCGAGAAAAAACCAGATCGGCAGCATCGTGATACTGGCTGCGACCATCACACCAGTACTACCCACCAGCGGGGTGAAACGAGGCAGGCGGCGAACCAGAATCGTATTGACCGCATAACTGGTGGCAGCGATAAAAATCGCGATGCCGCTGAACATCGCGCGGCTTCCCCCTTCAAAAACCGGCCCCAGCAAGATCGTAACTCCGGTGATGCCCATCGCAAAGCCGACGATTTTATAGCGCGTCAAATTTTCACCTTCGACAAAATAATGCGCGAGCAGCATGGTCATCAACGGCATGATTGCCATGATCATTCCAGCGGTCCCCGAGTGCACCGATAGCTGGCCCCAGGAAATCAGAAAGAATGGTAAAAGGTTACCCATGAAACCCATGAGCAGAAAAGCAAGCCAGGCGTTTAGCGTCATCGGAATTCGATGGCCCCGTGCCACCACGATGCCCAACAGTACGATTGCCGCCAGCACGACCCGGAAAAAAACCAGCGATAACGGATCGATGGTTTCAACCGAAATCGAGATGAACATGAACGAAGTGCCCCAGAGTAGCACCAGGCTCAGCAATAACGACCAGTTGATCAGTGAACTTCTGAAATCCATGCGTTATAGCTGCAACTCGGTCAAATTTCGATACAACTCCAGTGCTTCGGGGTTAGCCAGCGAGTGAATATTTTTTACCGGCTGATTGTGCACCACTTCGCGTACTGCGAGTTCGACGATCTTGCCGGATTTGGTGCGCGGTATTTCCGCGACCTGGATGACTTTGGCAGGCACGTGCCGGGGAGTGCACTTTTCGCGAATAGTTTTTTTGATTTTTTCGATCAATCCATCGTCAAGTTGGCTATCGGGCTTCAACACCACGAAAAGCACGACGCGCACATCCGAGTCCCAGTCCTGTCCGATCACGATACTCTCGACTATTTCATCCAGCTGCTCGACATGACGGTAGATTTCCGCGGTACCGATGCGCACCCCGCCGGGGTTGAGCGTCGCGTCGGAACGACCATATATGACGATGCCACCGTGATCTGTGAGCATCACATAGTCGCCGTGATGCCAGACATTTTCAAATTCGGCGAAGTAGGCATCATGGTATTTTTGGCCGCTGTCGTCGGCCCAGAAATAGACCGGCTGGCTGGGAAAGGTTTGCGTGCACACCAGTTCACCTTTCTGATTAATCACCGAGCACCCATTTTCATCGAATACATCGACCGCCATGCCGAGTCCACGGCACTGGCTCTCGCCGCGATAGACCGGCAGGATAGGGCAACCGAGCATGAAACAGGATACGAGATCGGTACCGCCGGAAATGGACGAGAGGCAGACATCCTGCTTGATCGAGTCATAAACATAGTCGAAACTTTCCGGTGCGGGCACCGATCCGGTCGAACAGATCGTGCGCAGCGCCGATAAATCGTATCGGCTACCGGGCGCCAGCTTGTTTTTCTTCAATGCATCGAGGTACTTCGCCGAGGTGCCGAACAGGGTGATATCTACGGCTTCGGCGTAGTTCCACAGCACATTGCCATCCGGATAGAACGGCGAGCCATCGTACAATACCAGCGACGCCTTGCAGGCTAGCGCGCTGACCAGCCAGTTCCACATCATCCAGCCGCAGGTGGTGAAGTAAAACACGCGATCACCGGGTCGTATATCGCTATGCAGCATGTGCTCCTTCATGTGCTGCAATAACACGCCACCGACCTTGTGCGTGATACATTTGGGCTTTCCGGTGGTGCCCGAGCTATAGAGCACATAAAGCGGGTCGTTAAAATGCCGCGGCACGAACTCGATACTAGCGACCGGGTTTGCGATAATTTGGGTCCAATCCGTGGCAGTCGATAGTGGCTCAAACCCTGCCAGATTGACCAGCACGACTTTTTCGACGCTGGGCAGTTGAGCGCATATATTGTCCAGTTTGCCGGTGAGGTCGATTTTCTTACCGTTATAAAAGTAACCATCGACGCTGAAAAGAAACTTTGGTTCGGTTTGGCCGAATCGATCGACCACGCTTTCTTCGCCGAAGTCAGGCGAGGTGGAAGTCCAGACTGCCCCGAGACTGGTGGCAGCGAGCATTGCCACCACGGTTTCTGGCATATTGGGCATATAGGCCGCCACCCGGTCACCCGGTTCGAGACCGTGTTGGCGCAACCAGTCGGCGACGCTCGCCACCTGCTGGTAAAGCTCGCGCCAGGTTAAGGTCCTGTCGGCCTGATCCTCGGTGCGAAAGTAAATTGCAATTTCGTTACTTTTCTTGCGTAACAGGTTTTCGGCGAAATTGAGGTTCGCGTCCGGAAACCATTGGGCCTTTTCGATATCGTCGCCATCGATCAGAATACGCTCGCCCTTATCACCGATAACGCCGCAAAAGTCCCAGAGTGTCGACCAGAAATTTTCTTTTTCGTCGATCGACCATCGGTATAAATCATCGTATTGGCTCAACGACAGGTCAAAATTCTGGTTAACCGTATCGATGAATTGCGTCATCTGAGCCCGGTCGATTTGAGCTTGACTGGGGGACCATAGAGCCGAAACCTGATTCATAGAGAAAACTACTTCCCTTTCCACACCGGCTCGCGCTTTTCCGCAAAAGCCTTGAAACCTTCCAGGCCATCTTCACTGCCGTAAAGGATATCGACCGTGGCAAACTGGCGTTTGGTGATGCGGTTCAGCGCATCCTGAAATTTCATGCCTTCGGCTTCGCGCGCGACTTCTTTGATCGATGCAAAAACCAGTGGCGGCCCCGACTCAATTTGTTCGGCAACTTCCCAGACGCGGTCCATCAGCTTGTCTGCGGGCAGGACCTCATTCACCAATCCCCAGCGATGCGCTTCCTGCACATCCATCCAGCGTCCGGTGTACAGCATTTCCATCGCCACATGGTAGGGAATCCGTCTGGGTAATTTCAAAGTCGCCGCGTCGGCCAGGGTGCCGGCCTTGATCTCGGGTAAGGAAAAACTCGAATGATCCGAGGCATAAATCAAGTCGGCAGACAGCGCCAGTTCGAAGCCACCACCGACTGCCATGCCATTGACTGCGGCGATGACGGGCTTGTTCAAGCCACGTAATTCCTGTAAGCCCGCGAAACCGCCGACACCATAATCGGCATCAACCGCATCACCATCCGCTGCGGCCTTGAGATCCCAGCCGGCGCTGAAAAACTTGTCACCCGCGGTGCGGATGATGGCCACGTGTAGATCTGGATCGTCGCGGAATTCCCTGAAAGTTTCACCCATCAAACGGCTGGTAGGCAGGTCGATGGCATTGGCTTTGGGCCGGTCGAGAGTGACTTCGAGTATGCCGCCGACACGTTTGGTTTTTACCACTTCGGACATGAGTTCATTTCTCCTGTAAAACAATCAGTGCATCGGCAGCGAAAACGCCTTTGCCTTCTGCGCATAATAATAATGGATTGACGTCGAGCTCCAGCAGACGATCCGATGCATCGATGGCATAGTGTTGTATCGCCAGGATCGCGTCAACCGCAGCTTTAATATCTGCTTTTGGTTTGCCACGATAGCCTGCGAACAAGGGCGCCGATTTCAGCTCGGCGAGCAGGTTTTCTATCTGGCTGCGAGTTGCAGGTATCACCAGAGTGCGACTGTCTTTCATGATCTCTACCAGAATACCGCCGCTGCCTATGGTCATTACCAGACCGAATTGAGCGTCATGGGTGATACCGACAATGAGTTCGGCAACCACGTCTTCGACCATCGATTCAAGGTAAAGTCTATCGCTTAGCTCGAGCAATGCATTTGCGGCCTTAGCCACCGCATCAGCCGATTGCAAATTTAAACGCATCGCATTGGCTTCGGTTTTGTGTACGATTCCAAGTGCCTTGAGTACCAGTGGATAGCCTGTTTTATCTGCGTTCTCTACTGCTTGCTGAACCGATGTGACGAGATGGCTCGACGGTATCGGTACTTCAAAGCTGGCTAGCCTTTGCTTGGCGCTGGCTTCATCGAGCGTTATTTTTTCGGGATGGGTCGCCGTTGGCTCTAACACGGGATCGCTGTGTTCGTGTTGCCAGGCCTGCCCGATGTCCGCCGCGATTTCGGCGGCCTTCAAAGCTTCTTCGAAACCGTACAGGCTGACGATGCCCCGCTCCATAAATGCCTCGGTATAGCTCTCAGGAATGTTTTCCGACATCGAAATGGCAAGCGCGCCTTTGGCTTTGTTGGCCTTGAGTGCTGCTTCGAAAGCATCCACCGCGACCAACCACTCCGAGTCGTCGCAGCGCTCGCTGTGTGGAAAGTCGAGTACCAGAAAATTCATATCGAAGCCGTTGCCCACCATTGCGGTATAAGCCCGGGTCATCACATCGCTATTGCCCCAGCAATAGTTATGGTAGTCGAGCGGGTTCGAAACCGTGACCAGTGGACCCAGCGCGTCTTGCACCGGCTTTTTCTGTGCCTCATCGAGCGCTGGGAAATAAACTTTTTTACCGACCGCAGTGTCAGCCATGATACTCGCTTCACCGCCGGAGCAACTCATTGATGAAATGCGATATCCGTTCAGGGGTCCGTGTACGTGCAACAGTTTGAGCGATTCGAGAAATACCGGTATCGAATTCGCCTGACCGAATCCATTACGCTTCAGAAAGGCGCTCGCAGCCGCCTGCGACCCGGCCAGCGACGCGGTATGCGAGAGCGTCGCCACCTGTGCCTGTTCACTCTCGCCGACCTTGAAGACAACGACAGGCTTACCCAGTGTTCGGGCTCTTTGCGCCAGCGTCTCCATCGCGGCGATCGAATCGAAGCCCTCGATATACAGTCCCAGCGCGCTCACACGCGGGTCGTCGAGCATGTTCAGGGCGAGGTCCGACATACCAACCTGCGCCTGATTACCCACGGTTAGCATATACGCGAGTGGCAGCCCCCGGCGTTGCATGGTGAAATTTATCGCGATGTTGGAGGACTGGGTAATGATCGCCACCCCGGTATGACCCTCTGGCAGACGACGACCACCCTGTTGATCGGGCCACAACAGTGCACCGTCGGCATAGTTGATCAAGCCGTAACAATTTGGCCCGATGATGGGCATATCGCCAGCGGCCTCGATTAACTCAGACTGTAACTGTCCACCGGTTTCGTCGGATTCGAGAAACCCGGAGGCGTAGCATACGGCACCACCGGCACCTATAGCCCTGAGCGATCTGACTACCTCGATAGTCAGGTGACGATTGACGCCGATAAAGGCGGCGTCGGGAGCGCCGGGTAATTCTTCTACCGAGGCGTAGGCGGGGAGTCCCCTCACCTCGGTTTTACTCGGATGTACAGGCCAGATTTCGCCTTCGTAGCCCATCAACTGGCACTGTTCGACCACCCGGCTGGCCTGCAGGCCACCGATCGCGGCAATCGATTTAGGTCGTAACAGTCTTTCCAGTTTCATCATTGGGCGCGAGTGTTTATCCACCGAGGGGGCGTAGCAGCTCACGCGAAATGATGTGCCGTTGGATTTCCGAGGTGCCATCCCAGATACGCTCGACGCGTGCGTCGCGCCAGAAACGTTCCAGTGGTAATTCATCCATCAAACCCATGCCGCCGAAGATTTGGATCGCTTCGTCGGTTACCCGCGCGAGCATCTCGGTGGCATAGAGCTTGGCACTGGCGATTTCGCGGTTGGCATCCATACCCTCGTCGAGACGCCAGGCTGCCGCCAGGGTGAGCCAGTCGGCGGCATCGATTTCGGTAATCATGTCAGCGAGTTTGAATGACACGCCCTGGAACTTGCTGATCTGCTGGCCGAACTGTTTGCGCTCGGTGGTGTAGGGCAGGGCGTATTCGAATGCGCGACGCGCGCGACCGACACTGGTGGCTGCGACGGTCAGACGCGTCGCATAGAGCCAGTCGTTGGCGATATCGAAGCCATGGTGTAGTTCACCCAGAATTTGGGATGCAGGCAGGCGGCAATTGTCAAAGTTTAAAATACAGTTTTTGTAACCGCGATGGCTCACCGAGTTGTATCCGGGTCGAATCTCGAAACCGGGTGTACCGCGGTCTACCAGAAAGCAGGTGATTTTCTTTTTGATCCCGTGCGAGGTTTCTTCTTCACCGGTGGCGACAAAAACGATCACGAAAGCGGCAATATTGGCGTGGCTGATGAAGTGTTTGGTGCCGTTCACTACCCAGTCGCCGCCGTCGAGTTTGGCGTTGCATTTCATACCCCGCACGTCCGAACCTGCTTCGGGTTCGGTCATTGCCAGGGCGTCGAATTTTTCGCCCTTGACCGCCGGAAACAGGTACTTTTCGCGTTGCTCTTCGTTGCAGGCCTGCAAAATTCCAGAAGGTCGTCCGAAGAAAACCGTAAGGCCGTTCGAGGCGCGACCGAGTTCGCGTTCGAGCAGCGTAAAGTCCAGATGGCCGAGGCCACCGCCACCGAATTCCTCGGCGATATTGGCGGCAAAATAACCGGCGTCGAGACACTTGTCGCGAATTTCGTGCCCAAGCTCCAGCGGTACTTCGCCGGTTCTTTCGATTTCGGCTTCGTGCGGATAAATTTCTTTCTCGACAAATGCTCGCACCGTGTCGACGATCATTTCCTGCTCAAAACTTAGACCAAAATGCATATTAGCTCTCCAGGGGAACCCTTCAGTTACTCGTCGTTGGCCGCTGTCTGTGCCTGATCGATCAATTGTTGCTCGTACCTCGCCAGGGTTTTTCCAGCACCCCAGTTGGTACCCTTGAGTGCCTGCAAGATCGCAATCAGGTTGTCATCACGGATGGATTCCAGATCGCGTGGTGACAGACCCTTAGCCTGGGTCTCGCATTGATCTCCGACTTCGTTAACAAATTCATCGGTTAATTCTGGTACATCCATGAGCTTGGTCCAGGGCCATTTGAGACAGGGGCCAAACATCGCAAGCATGGCCCGCATCCCGCCTTCCCCGCCTGCCAGATGGAAGGTCTGCATGGTACCCATTTGCGCCCATCTGAGTCCAGGGCCATAGGCGATGGCAGTGTCAATTTCCTCTGCGGTGGCGATCTTGTCATGCAGCAGCCATAGCGCCTCGCGCCACAGGGCTTCCTGCAGGCGGTCGGCGATAAAGCCTTCTATTTCCACCCGGCAATGCAGCGGGTGCATACCGATTTCTGCGTAGAAGGTCTTTGCCCACTCGATGTATTTCGCCTCGGTCTTTTCTCCGCCGACGAGTTCAACCAATGGCAACAGGTAAACCGGGTTGAAGGGATGGGCAACCATCAGTCGCTCCGGATGTTGCATCTCCCGTTGCAGCTCGGTTGGCATGATGCCGGAGGTGGATGAAGTAATAACGGCATCGGTTGCCGCCGTGGTTTCGATTTCCGTAAAGACCGCACGCTTGATATCCGGTCTTTCAGGCACCGACTCGATAATCAATTGAGCGTCGCCAGCGGCGGCGGCAACTGTATCGTGCCAGCGAATAGACCCTTTTTTCGGACGGGGTGCGGTGGTCAGTTTCGCCAGGGCGCGCTCGGCATTTGCCAGCACCGCATCAAATTTGTCTTTTGCGTCCGCAGCGGGATCAAATACGGCAACATCGATACCGTTCTCGATCAACCGTGCCGCCCAGCCCCCGCCGATGACGCCGCCGCCTATGATGGCAGCCGTTTTTACTTCAGACATAGTAATCTCCGCTTATTTAGAAACCGGAGCGCGTTTTTGCAGTTGCAGCTTTTCGCGCACTTCGGCAGGGGACATCAGGGTAGCACCCATATTGGTGACGATAGTCGCTGCCTTTTCAACTAGCTGCGCGTTGGTCGCGAGCTTGCCTTTTTCCAGCCAGAGGTTGTCTTCGAGCCCGACGCGCACATTGCCGCCAGCCAGCATTGCCGCCGCCGCATAAGGCATTTCATTGCGACCGATTGAAAACGCGGAAAAAGTCCAGTTGTCTGGCGTATTGTTGACCATCGCCATGAATGTGTTCAAATCGTCGGGCGCGCCCCAGGGAATGCCCATACACATTTGAATCATCACCGGATCCTGGATAATACCTTCTTCGACCAGTCGTTTGGCGAACCACAGGTGGCCGGTTTCGAATACCTCGATCTCGGGACGTACGCCGAGGTCGGTCATCATTTGCCCCATCGCGCGTAACATGCCGGGGGTGTTGGTCATCACATAGTCGGCCTCGGCAAAGTTCATCGTGCCACAGTCGAGGGTGCAGATTTCGGGCAGACACTCGGCTACGTGCGCAATGCGTTCAGTCGCGCCCGCCATATCTGTGCCGGCCTCGTTCAATGGCAACGGATTTTCCGAATCGCCAAATACCAGGTCACCACCCATGCCCGCGGTGAAATTCACCACGACGTCGATTTCAGAGTCACGTATGCGATCGATTACTTCGCGATATAACTCAGGACGACGGCTGGGTGCGCCGGAGTCGGGTTCGCGAACGTGACAGTGCACCACTGCGGCACCAGCCCTGGCCGCGTCGATTGCGCTCGCGGCTATTTGCTCGGGCGAGCGCGGTACATGTGGTGAGCGATCCTGGGAGCTACCCGAACCGGTTACAGCACAGGTGATAAATGGGTTTAAGTTGACTGTTAAGGGCATGGCCGACCTCCTCCAAATCGATGCGCAATCATGTCACGGATTTTTCCAATATGCTTGTGCTTTTACGCAATAGTTTTAATATTTTGCGAAATGACTATCTTTACTAGCAATGATGAATCTCTGAAAGTTACGCTGCTGCTGATACCGGAGTCGTCGATGATGTCACTTGCCTCAGCGCTCGACACCATGCGTGCCGCCAACCGCATTGCCAGTCGTGATCTATTCCACTGGAAGATTGTCACGCTGGATGGTGAACCGGCTAATCTGACTTGCGGTATCCCGATTGCAGCACAGGGTAAGCTCGATGATCGGGACAGCGGTGATGCCCTGTTTGTGATCGCAGGGTTTAATCAAAAAAAACACGTGGGTAAACCCGAGTTGAAATTGATCAAGCAGGTGAGCCGTCGTTTCGATACGGTCGGTGGAATCGAGGCCGGTAGCTGGCTACTCGCCCGTTGTGGACTGCTCGATCAGAAACAGGCGACCACACACTGGGAAGATATGGAAGAATTTTCGACACAGTTTCCGCGTGTACAACTAAAGGCCGACCGCTTTGTGATCGACGGTTCGGTGTTTACTACAGGCGGTGCGTCCCCCACCTTCGATTTGATGCTACACCTGATCCGAACGCGTTACGGTTACCCGCTGGCACTCGAAGTATCGAGCGCATTTATTTACGACAGTTCGCACCGTGCCACTGATACCCAACCGCTGGTATCGCTTGGTTCACTGGAAAATCGGGAACCGCGCGTGGCCGCGGCAATTCATCTAATGGAGCAGCATATCGATGAAACGATATCGATTGCAGAGATTGCTGAGCGACTGAAGCTGTCGGTGAGAATGCTCGAATACCTGTTTGCGCAAACGCTGGGTGCGTCACCCGGCGCCTATTACCGCCGGCTCCGATTGCAAACAGCCCGCCGCCTGGTAGTCGATACGCGCCTGCGCATGCAGGAGATAGCGATCCGCACCGGATTCAATTCGCTACCGTCGTTTTCGCGCATGTTTAAAAGTTACTACCAGCAATCGCCTGTGGCATGTCGCAGGATGTTAATGGACAATATTAAATAGTCTGAGGTTACTCCGGCAACCCCGGCTTGCCTTCGATATTGTCTTTGACGAGGCCTGACAGGAATTCGGTGAGCGGCTTGATGTTCTGATCTCCAGGTTTTCATTCGATACTAACCATATTGATTCTTACTGCTGTAACACAAACCCGATGGATTGATTCCGGCGGTATTTTTGCACTTCGAGCCGGAATTGGAGACAATGCCGCCCATCCGTCCGGATCGGCGATCCTCTTTCTCAGTGGAAGGTCATCGCCACCGCCTCTAATCTCGAAAATGGCTGTATGGCTTGAACTGGTTCCATCGTCTGCCCGATAACCTGAAAGGTATCGCATATTTGATGCTGGCTTCGATTGTGTTTTCGCTGATGGCCTTGCTGATCAAGCTGCTCGGGCAGCGCCTGCATATCACGCAGATATTGCTCGTGCGTCAAATAGGCATGGTCATCATGGTAGCGCCGGCAATACTGCGGAACTTCCCCGGTTCGCTACACACTGCGCGTCCCGGATTGCAGCTGATCCGCCTCCTTTGCGCACTGGTGGCGATGCTTTTCGGATTTACCGCGGTCATCCACATGCCATTGGCGGATGCTACCGCGATCTTCTTTGCCAAAAGCTTTTTCGTCACAGTTTTCGCGGTGTTTTTTCTCGCTGAAACCGTGGGCGTGTACCGCTGGAGTGCGGTGCTGATCGGATTCGTCGGTGT
>JADFMY010000105.1 GCA_022563685.1 Pseudomonadota bacterium
TATAGAATGTGGGATTACGGAAATGTCGGAAATTACGCTTCTCTGCCAGACCAAACTAATCGTATCGAATTATATTAAAGGGCTTTGACGCCTTATAATTATTGGTTAGCTATTTGTGGCTACGAGTAAAATTGATTTTTTGTCCCACGGTCCCACCATTTCAGCAGGGTTCCATCGATTGCCGACTGAAGCGCAAAAGCGAGTTTTTCCGGCAGTGATTTTTTCACCTTATATTTAACTTCAAAAACATCGGATTCCTCGCAGGCGTTGACAATATACTCATCGCTGGTCAAGAGTTCATCGATCAATGCCTTGTCGAGAGCGCGTTGTCCGAACCAGATTTCACCGGTGGCCACTTCTTCGATTTTTATCTGGGGTCGATGTTGTGTTACCAACTCTTTGAATAGCACATGAATTTCTTCAATGTCTTCGATGAACTTTTCGCGTCCTTTTTCGGTATTTTCACCGAATATTGTCAAGGTGCGTTTGTATTCACCGGCTGTTAGCAGTTCGAAATCAATCTCATTCTTTTGCAGTAATCGATGAAAATTGGGAAATTGTGCGACAACACCGATTGATCCGATGATCGCGAAAGGCGCAGCCAGCAATTTGCTGGCGACACAGGCCATCATATAACCACCGCTGGCCGCTATCTTGTCAACGCAGATGGTTAGAGTAATTCCGCGATCTTTAACTCGTTGCAGCTGTGAGGACCCCAATCCATAGGCATGCACCATGCCGCCACCACTTTCGAGACGAACCAGTACTTCGTCAGATTTCTCTGCCAGCGATAACACGGCCGTAATCTCCCGGCGCAGGCTCGATACTGCTGAGGCTTTCATATCACCTTTAAAATCAAGTACAAAAACCCTGCTTTTTCTATTTCTGTCAGATCCTTCACCGGTTCCCTTTTTTGCACTTTTCTTCAGGGCCTTGAAATTGGCTTTACGTTCGGCTTTTTTGTCTTTGGCACGTTGTTTTATCTGTAGCTTGAACGAATCTGCATCGATAACAGTGGCATTTAAGGTATCGCGTAATTGTTCGATTTCATCGTTAATTTTGGTAACTTCGATGTGACCTTTGTGTGATTTTCTTGTACGCATAGCCGCCACGACCGAAACCAGGACAATGGCAATAATGCTTATGACAATAGTCAGTAATTTGAGTGCGAACAACCCGTAATCGAAAAAGAATTCAGCCATGGGGATTTTATCTGCCGGTAAATAAGGGAAGACGCATCATACCCGTATGCCTGTTCGGGTTAAAACGGAATTTTTCATCTTATCCCTCTTTGGGATCATATCTTGACTTAACATATTTGACGTCATGATATGACGAAAGGCAGAAACCGGTGAGGTTCCGAGTGCTTCATTTTCAGAATAGCGCTACCCATTCTCGATGAAACAAGAAACCTGCTTTCGAACCGCGGGGTTTAAACTTGCTATCATTTCTAACCTTTGACACAAGATTTTTACTTCGACCAGATTTCGTTCAATCAAGGCCTGACAAAACTCTCTGTCCTTAGGCCTGCCTGCGACAGCCTTCGAAATCCAGAGTTCATGCGGTTCCAGGCAATGCGCCGTCACGCCATTGGTGCCTGGGGTCAGATATGGGATCAGGCGCCCTCTCCAACCATCAGGTAAGGCTGCGCCTTGTTCAAGGTTCCTATTCCTTTCGAAACTGTCGCAAAATCCGGGCCCGTTGTTTCGGGCTAAGAACGCCGGAAAATGGCGAAACTTGCCGCATTATTCCCGCGAAAGCCCACTACTGTCCGGAATAATTCGTTACCTTCAATTCTGGCATAAAATAATTTCTTCAATTGGTGCCAGGCTGTCTCGGGTCTCGGCAATTGCTCCTCGATAACTGCTCCTGCGTTATTCTACTTACGGACATCTTGTCCTAATGCATTGCTCTCGACAATTGCTCCTGCATTGTTCTAATAAGTTACATCCATGTAACGATACAGCCCTATTGCATTTCCACCAGAGCCTGCCCCGCGAGCATCGCGAGCGCTTTGGGTATCCATGGCGGTCACGTTGCGCGCGAGCCCCCAGGGAAGGGTTCACGGCGTTCCTGTAAGAATATACCGGTGGTTACGCTTTCTTGAGCTTGGTTACTATTCTTCTTCGCTCGACATTTTCAGTTCGAGTGCCCGCTGTTTTTGCTGACGCAACAAAATCCAGCCGGCCAGCAGTACCCCGATTGCGACGACAACGATGATGATCGTCGCGAGCGCATTGATGTCGGGGCGTAATCCTAAACGTACACGTGAGTAGATCAGCATCGGCAGCGTGACCGCGCCCGGTCCGGATACGAAGCTCGCAATAATCAAATCGTCGAGCGACAGCGTAAATGCAAGTAACCAACCAGCGATCATGCCTGGCGCCAGCAAGGGTAGTGTGATATCGATTAATACGCGAAATGGTTTAGCGCCAAGGTCTTGCGCCGCTTCTTCAAGATCTTGCGCCATGCCGGTGAGGCGTGACTGAATGATCACCGCCACATAGGCCATCGAGAAGGTAATGTGTGCAATGGTGATGGTGGTAAAACCGCGGTTGTCTGGCCAGCCGATGACATCTTTGAGGGTAATGAATAATAATAGCAGGGAAAGGCCGGTGATCACTTCCGGCATGACCAGTGGGGCGGTAATCATGCCGCTGAACAGGGTGCGCCCCTTAAAACGTCCAAATCGCACCAGTGCGAGGCCCGCCAGGGTGCCGAGTAAGGTGGCGAAGCAGGCATTCACGACCGCGATTTTCAAACTCAACAATACGGCTTCCCCAACGGCTTCGCTTCGGAACAGGACGCCGTACCAGCGAGTCGAAAATCCACCCCATACCGGTACCAGTTTGGAATAGTTAAACGAATAAACCACCAGCAATATCATCGGAATATAAAGAAACGCGAGTCCGAAGCAGGTAACGCTGATCAGGAATCTGGAGCGTCTTCCGTTATTCATTGCCCGGGACTCCTGCTCATGCCTTGATTTCCTTAGACTGCACGTGCTGGTAAAGCATCATCGGCAGCACTAATACCAGCAGTAATGCAATGGCAACCGCGGAGGCTACCGGCCAGTCGATATTGGCGTTGAATTCATTGTAGAGTATGCGCCCGATCATCAATACGTTGCCGCCGCCTAGCAGGTCGGGTATTATGTATTCGCCCGTTGCCGGGATAAATACCAGTAGCGACCCTGCGATAATCCCCGGAATAGTCAGTGGCAAGGTTATGGTGACAAAAGTGGTCATAGGTTTGGCGCCGAGGTCTGCCGCCACTTCGTTCAGGGTCATATCGAGCTTTTCCATGTTGGCATAAAGCGGCAGGATCATGAACGGTAAATAGGAATAGACAATGCCGATATAAACTGCCAGATGGGTATAAAGTAAGCGAAAGGGTTCGTCGATAATTCCCAGGTAAATCAACAGGTTGTTAATCGTACCGTGATCGGAAAGTAATCCCATCCAGGCGTACACCCTGAGCAGGAATGAAGTCCAGAATGGCAGGATGATCAGCATCAGCAAAATATGCTTGGCAGGATGGCTGGCACGTACGATCGCGTAGGCCATCGGGTAACCGATGAGCAAACATATGAGTGTCGATATCGACGATATTTTTATTGAATTCAGATAAGTGTTGACGTATAGAGGGTCTTCCCACAGGTAGGCAAAATTATCGAATACCAGTTTCACGTGCATGATGCCTTCGTCTACCCATTCGATCATAGGCAGAAACGGTGGGCTGGCGATGGTAGCTTCCGCCAGGCTGATCTTCATTACGATAAAAAATGGCGCCAGGAAAAATAGTAGCAACCAGAAGAAAGGAATAAAAACAACGATCGATTTCCAGTTTTTCTGTAGCGCATTATTCATTCGATGCACCAGCGTCGATCCTGATTCGGTGGTTTGCACCCTGTCCAGGTCGGCAGAGTGGTTCATTTGGTTAGCACCACCGAACTCGAAGCATCCCAGCTGAGGTAGATTTCGTCTTCCCAGTCGAACGCCAGGTTGCTGTCTTTGGGTCGTGCCTGATTGGGGGATGTGACTTCCAGAATTAAATCATCGACAGAAACGCGGTAAATCGAGAGTTTTCCGAGATAGCCGATGTCGTGCACGGTACCCTTTAACCGATTCGATTTACCCTCGGGCTTTGTTTTTGAAATTCTTATTTTTTCAGGGCGTAATGCAATCCAGACTTTGGTGCCTTCCTGAATGGAAATACCATGATCGATGTAAAATTCACATTCGGGCTGGGTGGTTTGAACCACCAGGTGGTCAGGGCCATTTTCGATCACACGGCCTTCGAACATATTGGCATTACCGATAAAATTAGCCACTATGCGGGATTGCGGAAATTCATAGATTTCGGTCGGGGTGCCGATTTGCATAAAGCGGCCGTTATCCATTACCGCGATGCGGGTTGACAGGGTCATGGCCTCTTCCTGGTCGTGGGTAACCACGATAAACGTGACACCCAGCCGATCCTGGATATTCATCAACTCGAATTGAGTTTGTTCACGTAGGCGTTTATCGAGAGCGGCCAAAGGTTCATCGAGTAGTAATACCTTGGGTTGTTTCACCAGTGCGCGTGCCAGCGCTACGCGTTGCTTTTGCCCGCCGGAAAGCTGGTGTGGTTTGCGCTTTCGAAACTGCGTGAGTTCGACCATTGCGAGCATTTCCTCGACCCGTTGATCGATTTCAGCCTTGTCCTTGCCATCGCGTTGTAAACCATAAGCGACATTTTGCTCGACCGTCATGTGCGGAAACAGCGCGTAGGATTGAAACATCATGTTAACCGGGCGTTCGTAGGGCGGCACATCGTTCATGTTGACGCCGTCGATATATATATTTCCGGACGAGGGTTCCTCGAATCCGGCCAGCATCCGCAGCAGCGTTGTCTTACCGCAACCCGAAGCACCGAGCAGCGAGAATAATTCACCCTTATAGATTTCGAGATCTACGTTATCGACAGCGGTAAAGCCGCCGAAATGCTTGCTGACGCTTTGCAACTTGATAAAAGGCTCGGTATCGGGATCCAACCATGGGCGTTCAATGAGTTTCTTCTGGTCAGGCATTCGGTCGTTCCAGGGTAAAAACGAGAGTAAAAAAAACCGGAGTGACTGTTAATAGTCACTCCGGCTTAGACTATCAGACTTTAATTCCCGGCTTTGAAATTGGTCCAGGTTCTGGTTCTCACGCGTTCCATTTTAGGCGGTAACACGGCCAGGGTAAACATCTTGGCTACCTGTTCCGGAGTCGGAAAGGCTGCCGGGCTGCTGGTAACCGCTTCGTCGATCAGGCTGATAGCATCTATATTGGCGGTGGCATACCAGGTGAAATTACTGTCGGCGGCACCTACTTCAGGACGCATCATGTAATTCAGGAACAGATGCGCATTTTCTATATTCTTGGCATCTGCCGGTATGACCCAGCCATCAATCCACAAGTTCGCTGCGCCTTGTCCGGGTGGCAGGAAAAAGTCGAGTACTACACCCGTGTTGGCTTCTTCTGCGCCAGACATTGCGAGCAAGCCATCGGGACCCCAGGTGACCGACACGCAAAATTCGCGTAGCGGCATTCTCTGATAGGCATAATTATCGAAGGTCTTGATGTAAGGGCGAATTTTTTTCAGCAGGATTCCGACTTCTGTATAGTCGGTTTTCTTGGTAGAGGCAGGATCCATTCCCAGGTAGGCCAGCGCCATCGGGATAATATCGCCAGGCGAGTCAAGAAAAGAGACGCCGCACTTGGCCAGTTTTTCCATGTGTTCAGGCAGAAAAATCATATCGAGCGAGCCGATTGGTGCACCGGGATGAGTTTTCTTCACCAACTCTGCGTTATAGGTAACGCCACTCGAACCCCACATAAACGGAACGATATACTGATTGCCCGGATCCCAGTTCGTGTTCAATTGCCCCATGATTTCAGGACTCATGTGTTTAAAATTTGGAAGCCTGGATTTGTCGAGCTTTTGCAGTATATCGGCAGGGATCAGGCGTCCGACGGATGAACCTGCATGACTGACCACATCGTAGCCGGAACTGCCTGCCAGTAGTTTGGCGTCGATAGCCTCGACAGAATCATAAGTATCGTAAATGACCTTGATGTCGTATTCTTTTTCAAAATTAGCGATGGTATCTTCAGCGATATATTCCGCCCAGTTGGTCACGTTTAGCGTACCGGCAGCGGATGCCGCGGTTGAGCCTGCGATCAATGCGGCGGCAGCGATGCTGACGATGGCGCCAGTTGCGGTTTTTTTATACATTTTCATTGTACCCTCCAGGAACTGATTTTTAATTTATGAACAGGTGCTAGCGTTCAAATTTTTGTTAAAGCTATGGTCTTAAGCTATGCGGAAACAGTATCCCCTTAAATTTAAGGAAATTAACATTATCACATTGGCGATCCTGTTGTCATTTTATTGTTTGCCAGGCATTTCCTGTTTTCGTTTAGTGGTTTAGCGGGCAGTTTTGTCATTCACCTGGACTCTGTTATCGATATTGGCCTTTTTAATAGTGGTCACATTTCTATGCCTGATTGGCTATTCGTCGAATGGTTTTGCGTTCGGCTGGAAATATAACCTCGATGAGTTCGAAAATTCCCTGAATTGCCTGTTTACGCTTGAATCCAGCCGGGCCGATCAGAAAATTCTGCCAAAGGCCGTCCACCATGCCTTCGATGCTTAACGCTGCGGTTTCTGCACTTAGGGTAGACGGCTCTTTCTGCCGGATTTGTCTGCACAGCGATAACAGGGTTTGCGAATAGGCGAGGTCGTGGCGCCCGCACAGTTCCCTGTATTTGGGGCGGGAGCGGGTTTCACCCCAAAATGCGAACCAGACACTAATTTTTTTGCGGCTACAGATCGCTGGTTTGAACGAAGCTTTTACCAGTTCGCAAAGCTGTACGACCGGATTCGGATCAGCTGCATTTATGGCGTCTTTCCAGCAGGTCATATATTCGTCGCTCAGAAACCGCAATGCCTGTTCAAGCAGTGCGTCCTTGGACTGGAAGTGAAACACGACATTACCCTGGGACACCCCAGCCTGTTTAGCGATGTGAGCCAGTGTGGTCTGCGATAAACCCAGCTTGTCGATGCAATCGATCGTGGCTGCGATCAACTGTCGCTTGCGAAATTCACTTTGCCGTGCTCGATTGCGGCTGGATAAATTTTTTTCGGTGACGCTGGTGGAAAGCACAGGGGCTCCATCGATACTCTAATCGGGATCGAATTTAAATTAGATTGAGCGTTTAGTCAATGAAAGTTTGTATATTATTGAAATAATTGACTTAAATAGTAAAAATATATAGAATATTCGTTATTAAAATTCAACCCAGGAGTCGTGGTATATGTCGCAAACAACCGCCGAATTGAGACGCGATGACAATCGATTTATACACCCCTGGGAAGATTTAGCACGGCTGGATCAAAACCAGCGTACGGTGCTCGACAGGGGTGAGGGGGTTTATGTATATGATAGCGACGGCAAGCGTTTGCTCGACGGCCCCGGCGGCATGTGGTGCGTTAATATCGGGCATGGGCGCGAGGAAATGGCGCAGGCTATTTACGACCAGATTATGCAGTTGCACTATGCGTCGCCCTGGTCGTTGGCAACGGGTCCGGCGGCAATATTAAGTGCCGCACTCGCGGCCGAGGCGCCTGGCGACTTAAACCATGTGTTTTTCACCACCGGTGGGTCAACCGCGGTAGATTCCGCGCTGCGGTTTGTGCAGTTTTATAACAACGTGCGCGGTAAGCCGCAAAAGAAACATATTATCTCGCATCAAAAGGGTTACCACGGCAGCACTTATCTCGCGGCCAGTGTATCGGGTAAGGAACGCGACAAGAATCATCTCGACTTTGAAGAGAGGCTGATACACCACATCCCGGCGCCGCACCCGCTGTACAGGACAGCCGGGCAGTCCGAGGCGGATTTTCTCGATCAGTGCGTTGCCAATCTGGAAAATCAGATCCTGCAAACAGGACCGGACAAATGTGCGGTATTCGTCGCCGAGCCGATACTCGCTTCCGGTGGCGTGATAATACCACCCCAGGGATATCATCGGCGCTGTCTCGATATTTGCCGGAAATACGAACTGTTGTACCTGTCGGACGAAGTCGTGACTGCATTCGGGCGCCTCGGCCACTGTTTCGCCTCGGAGGCGGTTTTCGGTATTCAACCCGACATCATCACTATCGCTAAAGGCCTGACCTCGGCTTATGTGCCGATGGGCGCCTTCCTGGTATCGGATAGGTTGCTTACCGAAATTAATCAAAAGGGTGGCGACAGTACTATATTTTCCAACGGCTTCACCTATTCGGGTCACCCGGTGGCAGCGGTGGCTGGGTTGAAGAACCTCGAAATAATGAAACGCGAGCAATTGTTTGAGCATGTGCAGGATGTAGGGCCATATTTGCAGCAACAATTGCAGGGCTTGCGCGATATTCCGATTGTCAGGGATGTACGCGGTATCGGACTGATGGGCTGTGTGGAATGCGAATTGAAACAGGGCGGTAATGATTTGGCGATGGACTACGAAATCGGCAACCTAATCGATAAACACTGCCAGTCGCTCGGGTTGATCGTGCGGCCGATTATCAACATGTGCGTGATGTCTCCGCCTTTGACCATCACGCGCGAACAAATTGACGAAATGGTAGGAATTCTGCGCCAGGGTGTCGAAATGGCCATGGCCGAAATCGCCTGATGGGGAAGCGCGACTCACGCTATGACCCATTATTTGAACCCGTCAAAATCGGGCCGGTAATCGCGCCCAATCGGTTTTACCAGGTACCGCATTGCGCCGGCATGGGGTATCTAAGGCCCCAGATGATGGCGGCTATGCGTGGGATCAAAGCCGAGGGTGGCTGGGGCGTGGTCTGCACCGAGTATTGCTCTATTCATCCCAGCTCCGACGACCTGCCGTTTCCGCACGCGAGCCTGTGGGACAAGGGCGATATTAACAATCTACGTTTGATGACCGATGCGGTGCACGAGCACGGGTCACTGGCCGGTGTCGAGCTTTGGTATGGGGGTCGCTCGACCGCCAACCTGTATAGTCGCAAGGCGCCGTTTGGCCCGAATAGTTTGCCCAATACCGCGTTGGGTGGCATGCCGGTGCAGTCCCAGGCGATGTCTTTAGATGACATCCGGGAATTAAAGCGCTGGTATCGAGATGCAGCCAGGCGAGCGCTGGAAGCTGAATTCGATATCGTCTACGTGTACGCGAATCATCAGTACCTGCTAAACGATTTTCTCTCGCCAGCGATCAACGATCGCAGCGATGAATACGGAGGCTCGGCGATCAACCGTGTGCGGCTGGTCAGGGAAATCATCGAGGAGACGCTCGAAACAGTAGGGCATCGAAGTGCGGTGGCGGTACGTTACTCGGTGCCTGCGGAAATCGAATCGGATCCGGACGAATTGTTCGAAATGTTTGAATCGATCGCCGAGTTACCCGATCTGTGGGATATCACGGTCACCGATTACAGCCTGGAAATGGGGAGCTCCAGCTTCGTCAAGGAGGCATCAAACCAGGCTGCGGTGGCAAAAATAAAATCGATGACGACAAAACCGCTGGTGAGCGTCGGTCGATTCACCTCGCCCGATACGATGTTGAGCCAGATAAAAAATGGCGTACAGGATTTCATCGGAGCCGCTCGTCCTTCGATTGCCGACCCGTTC
>JADFMY010000106.1 GCA_022563685.1 Pseudomonadota bacterium
TCTTTCCGGATTCTCATCGCTAAAGGCATAGGCAAAAACGAACACGATCAGTATCGTCAGCAACACACTCCAGGCGAGCGCCGACCGATCACGAAAAAACTCTGTATTACGAGCGACAAACAGGGCATAAATTCGGGTCCACATCAGGCGCGCAACTCCTTACCGGTGAGTTCGAGAAAAAGGTCTTCGAGATTGCGCGCGCGAATGCGCAGACGACCCAGCGATACATTCAGATCCAGCAGGCGCACGATGGTTTTATTGACGTCGTCGGTTACAATATGCGCACAATCATTTCGGTAGGTTGCGTCAAATTCTCTCTCGCCCAGAGCGCGCGGCACATCCTGCTCGTGCAGTTGCACCACCACGTCGCTAAAGTGTTTCGCGAGCAGTGCGTCGGGGGCATCGTGCGCGATGATTCTGCCGTGGTCCATAATCGCGATTTCATCGCAAAGCTCGTAAGCTTCTTCCATATAATGCGTGGTCAACAGTATGGTCGCGCCCTGCGCTTTTACCCGATGAACCTGCTCCCACAGATTTCTGCGCGATTGCGGATCGAGTCCCGTGGTCGGTTCGTCGAGGAACAGGATTTTGGGCTGGTTGATCAGGGCCATCGCCAGCAACAGGCGTTGTTTCTGGCCGCCGGATAATTTACGCGTATCCTGGTGCAGAAAATCCTGCAGCGAATACTGTTCAACCAGTTCGTCGATATCGGCTGTACGCGGATAAAAGCGACTAAACTGCAGTAGCATTTCGTACACCGTGACGAATTCCTGCAACGCGGTATTTTGAAACATGATGCCCGCTTCGTTACGAAACCGCTGGCCGAGCGGTTCGCCCCGATAAAGAATTTCACCCTCATCCGGCGTCTTGATACCTTCCATCAATTCGATCGTGGTGGTTTTCCCAGCACCATTCGGTCCTAGCAATCCAAAGCAGGTTCCCGAATGAATGCCAAAACTGACCCGATCGACCGCGGTCAGTTTACCAAAGCGTTTTACCAGGCTGGAAACCTGCAGGATAACGGACATCAGTAGTCTCAAGGGCTGAATGCGCGCAGTATAAACAGCCTGTCTGGCGAAAACTACTAGTACTCCTGCAAGGAGTACCGAGAGTAGGCAAGCCGTGTATAGCAACCTATAATCCACCGATGGGTGAGGAAATAAACCAGACACATTTCGACCAGTCGGATTACGACCGCTTTCATGATCGACTGGTCGAGGAAACCGAGTTTGTGCGTGAGCTTTTCGCAAAGCAGGCCTTCGATAACCACAGCCGAAAGCTGGGTTACGAACTCGAATTATGCCTGGTCGATGCGCAGGGCCAGCCACGCAAAATCAATCAGCAAGTACTCGATAAAGCGAATAATCCCCTGTTTACCATGGAACTCGCGAAGTTCAACCTCGAGATCAACGGTCATACATTCGACGTCGGCGCCGACGTGTTAAGCCTGATCGATAAGGATTTATCCGATTTATTCTACGAGGTTGCGCAATCGGCACATTGCTTTGATGCGGATACCGTGCTATTCGGTATATTACCCAGTCTGCGGCACGAGCATCTGGATGCCGACGAGTATATGTCCGAACAGCATCGCTACGACCTGCTCAGTCAACAACTGATCGCTATGCGTGGCAAACCTGTTCATCTGGATATAGCCGGTGAAGATCGACTCATCGTTGACAAAAACGACGTGATGCTCGAAGCGCTCGGCACGTCATTGCAGATTCATATGCAGATTCCATTCGACGAGGCGGTATCGACCTACAACGCGGCGCTTTGGGCGAGCATGCTGGTACTGGGTGCAGTGCCCAATTCACCGCTGGTTTTGGGTAAGTGTTGCTGGCAGGAATCCCGCATAGAGATCTTCAAGCAGGCGGTAGACACCCGTAACCCGGAAGAAATCAGCGATGGTATCGTGCCACGCGTGCATTTCGGCAAAGGCTATGTTAAATCCCTGTTCGATCTGTTCGACGACAACTTTTATTACAGCCCGATCCTGCCCGAGGTGATCGACAGACCAGTCGAATCCCTGCATCATTTTTCACTGCACAATGGTACGATCTGGCGTTGGGTACGGCCCATTGTAGGCCTCGAAGCCGGTAAGGGTTATCACCTGCGCCTTGAACTGCGAGTCGTACCGTCCGGGCCAACGCTAGTCGACACGATTGCCAATACAGCATTTCATGTCGGCCTGATCGAAGGCTTGAAACATTGTGGCGATGATTTAAACTGCCTCGATTTTGCCACGCTGGAAGTTGATTTTTACGCGGCTGCCCGCGAGGGCATGCAGGCCCAGGTACACTGGATCGACGGCCATCAGGCCTCATTAAAAAACCTGCTGCTATCTCGTGCGCTACCACTCGCACGCGACGGCTTAAAACAAATAGGGGCGCTAGACTCGGGTGACTGGCTCGACATCATCGAGGCCCGGGTTGCTTCGGAACAAACCGGAGCAAACTGGATATTGAAACACTGGCACGAACATTCCGATACTACAGCGCTGGTAAAAGATTATCTTGCTCATGCCAGAACCAATACCCCGGTACATCTTTGGGCAGAGAATCGAAGCTTATGAATGAAAACAAAATAGTTGCGGTCGTTGGCGCGGGTATCGTCGGTACCAGCTGTGCATTGTGGCTGCAGAAAAAAGGTTTCCTGGTCACCCTGATAGACCCTGATAAACCGGGCTCAGGCACTTCTTCCGGCAATGCCTGCATCATCGCCGACTACGGCTGCGTCCCGGTAAACAGTCCCTCTATATTTAAACGCCTGCCCGGTTTAATGTTTTCATCAAACAGCCCGCTCTCGGTCGATGTAAAGTATGCCCTGACCCACTTACCCTGGATGATACGTTTTCTCTCCAATTGCAGGCCGTCGCGGGTGGCGCGTATCTCACGAATTCTGGGGAAACTGCTACTTAAAACCTACGAGGGACTCGATCCATTGCTCGAATTCAGTGACTCGCAACATTTATTATCGCAACAGGGTTGCATGCACCTGTACAAAACCGAGCGCGAATTTAAAAATGCACGTGCGGCCAACCAGATGCGCCGGGATAATGGCGTGATCTTCAGTGAACTCGACGCTGCCGATATCCGCGAACTCGAACCCGGCATTAAATCATCCTTCGCCAGAGGTCTTTTATTCGACCAGGCCAGCCAGGTGATCAATCCTCAGTCGTTGACAACCCGTTATTTCGATTGCTTTCAGAAAAACCTGGGGCGCTATGTCAAACAACGCGCGCTAGCTGTCGTGCACGAAAAAGACGCGGTGCGAATCCTGCTGGACGATGGTGAAATTCTCGATGCAGATAGGATCGTGATTGCCGCCGGTGCTTTTTCGCGACAGATCAAAGGTACGGGTGCGGAGCGCCTGCCACTCGATACCGAGCGTGGCTACCATGTGCAATACGCGGGCATGCAATCCCTGTTGAACCGTCCAGTCAGCTGGAACGAGGCCGGTTTTTATGCGACGCCGATGGACGAGGGATTGCGCATCGCCGGTACCGTGGAAATTGCCGGTTACCAGGAGACTAAAAATCCGCGCAATTTAAATTATTTGATACGCAAGGGTCAGGAAATGTTTGACCTGCCCGAGCGCCCCGACCAGGAATGGCTCGGATTCCGCCCCACCTTCCCCGATGCCTTGCCGGTCATAGGTTACAGTCTGGTATCTGAGTACGTTTTATATGCGTTCGGCCATCATCATCTCGGCCTTACGCTCGCCGGTATCACAGGCAAGCTGATCGCCGAACTGATCAACGACGAGGAGCCCAGCCATAATATCAAACCGTTTAGCCCCCGGCGGTTTTTGTAGGGAAAAAGGAATAAACATGAGCCACGTATTCCCACGCCACACCAAAGTACCACCCCCTGTTGCCATCAGCGGTGAAGGCGTTTATTTATTCGACCGTGAAGGCAAACAGTATATCGATGCGTCGGGTGGCGCGGCCGTGTCCTGCCTCGGGCACGGTGACGCGGAAATCATCGACGCGATCAAGGCCCAGCTCGACCGCATGGAGTTTGCGCATACCGGCTTTTTTACCAGCGAGGAAGCCGAGTCACTCGCAGACCTGCTGATACAGCATGCACCGGGAAATATCGACCGCGTATACCTGGTCTCGGGGGGCTCTGAAGCGATAGAAGCATCGCTCAAGCTGGCGCGCCAGTACTATCTCGAAATCGGTCAACCATCACGGCATAAGGTCATCGCGCGTTTGCAAAGCTACCACGGCAACACGCTGGGCGCGCTCGCCACGGGCGGAAACCTGTGGCGTCGTGAACCCTTCGCGCCACTGATGATCGATACCACGCATATCTCGCCCTGTTATGCCTATCGTGGCCAGGCTGAGGACGAATCCAGCTTCGACTATGGTCAGCGGATGGCCAACGAACTCGAAACCGAAATATTGCGCCTCGGTGCCGATCAGGTCATGGCCTTCGTCGCCGAACCCGTGGTCGGCGCCACTATGGGCGCGGTCACCGCGGTCGAAGGATACTTCAAACGCATCCGAGAAATTTGCGACCAGTACGGTGTATTGCTGATTCTCGACGAAGTGATGTGTGGTATGGGTCGAACCGGCAGCCTGTTTGCCTGCGAGCAGGAAAATGTTGCGCCCGATATTACCACCATCGCCAAGGGTCTGGGTGCAGGCTATCAACCCATCGGCGCAATGTTATGTACCGATACCATTTACTCGGCGATTGAAAACGGTTCCGGGTTTTTTCAGCATGGTCATACCTATCTCGGGCACCCAGTCGCCTGCGCGGCCGCCAGGGCTGTCGTTGCTGCGATCCTCGAACGTAATTTGATCCCGCGAGTACAAAGCCAGGGTGAAAAACTGATGAGCGCACTCAAGGAGCGATTCGGCGAACATCCGCATATTGGCGATATCCGTGGGCGCGGTTTATTACTCGGTATGGAGTTTGTACACGACAGGGAAACCAGGGCGGCATTCGATCCAGGGCTTGGTATTAACAGGGCATTCAAAAAGGCTGCATTCGAGGCTGGGTTGATCTGCTATCCGATGGGCGGCACAATCGACGGCAAGCAGGGCGACCATGTCCTGCTCGCCCCACCCTTTATAATCGACGATGATCATATCGGCGAAATCGTCGATAAACTGGATCAGGCGCTAAAGGCCACGATACCGGCCTGATGCCGACACCGGTCAGGAGGAACCATTTCGGAGTTATCCGCGTTCGGGAATATCGACCAGTTTGCCGCGCGGAATCCGTCTGAGTTTATCGTACATGGGTAACTGGACGAGTTCGCCCTCGTGCTGCTTACCATCGATGCAGGTAATCATGACCTTGTCGTATTCTTCGAAACCTGGTTTGTCCATCAGGGCTATTCCAATACCACACTTCAGAAACGGCGACGTTGCGCCGGCAGTTACCTTGCCCACACGGGTTTCGCCGCCAGCGTATACCGCGCCACCAATATGTGGCTGGCCCTCCAGACACTTTAGCCCGATCAACCGCACTGCCCGAGACGCCTGCTCAAGCGCTGCCTTACCGATAAAATCCTTCTTTTTGGTATCGACGAAATAGCCGAGACCGACATCGTAGGGTGTCGTGCTTCGGTCAAAATCGGAACCGGCATTGAGAATTCCCGCCTCGATACGGCGAATATTCATCGCATCGAGACCATGAATAATCATGTCAAACCGGGTGCCTGCCGCGTGCAGGTGTTTCCACAGGGCTGCGGCATCATGATGGGGCTCGGTATAAAACTCCCAGCCGAGTTCATTGCTATAGCCTGTTCGACTGATCACCACTTTCTGTCCACCGAAGCTCACCTGTGCAATGGTAAAATAACCGAAGGGCACCGGCATATCGTCGTCGCAGGCTGCCTCCAGCACCTGCATCGAATTTGGCCCCTGTACCAGGGATACGAACACCTCCGGATCTGAGACTTCAACATCGAGCCCCGAGGCATGCGCCTTCGCCCAACCGAAAAAATCGCCGTCAGCCTGCGCAAACCAGAACTTATCCTGCGCAAGCCGCAATAAGATACCATCGACAATCAGGCCACCGTCTTCGTAGCAGGCAAGGGCATAACCGCAACGCCCCGACTTCAGCGAGGTAATATCCTGGGTAAAAAGCCTGTCGAGCAATCGCTCAGCATCGGCTCCCTCGAAAAGCGTTGGGAGCTCGCCACTATGAAGAACCCCAGCCTTCTGGCGCAACAACCAGTAGCCATCCTGGGTGCTCAGACGCTCGAATCGACAGGCCATGAGCCTGCGGTTATAGACCGTGTATTGCGGCCCTAGTGGGCGCTCGATCTCGAAATAAGGGTGGCGCGATATGCCGAAATCCCAGCCTGCACCGGGAATAGTTGTCACCAGATCCCGGGTTTTACCGTCGCTCGATCTCATAGGACAAAGCCCTTAGAAAAAATGAGTCAGTAATAGTACAATTTCTATCCACCGTGTGTCAGGTGCAAAGTTATGACCTTATCAGATTTATTATGCTTTGCCCTTGTGTTAGATTCTTGCGACTTGAGTTAACTATTCGATCTATACCCTATGCACCCAATTTTACAACGAAGTCTGATCTTTATCGTTTTGGTGGTAGCCGGCCTCTTGCTATATGTTCTTATGTTCGGAATGGACGCCGACAAATATAACGACACAGCCATACCCTATCTGAATAAAACCTTGCCGAAGTTGTCGAACTGGAAATATTCAGAGCTAAAACCCATGCTCTCCCCGAAAGCACTGGCTGAATTTGAAACCGACAAAGGAAAGGCAGTCTACCGGCTATTTACTCGATTGGGGAAACTGGAGTCGATCGGTAAGCCGCAATATATTGGCGATAAGTCTGTGTCCAGCAGCGATTTCGGAGAAGTCGACCTCGTTTCTTACACGATACCTGTAGTATTCGAAACTGGGCCAGCGGAGATAAAAATTATCCTGGCTAGCAATGGTCAGTCATATTCTATCCATCACCTGCGAATTAACTCGGCGATTTACATAGATCTACAGAAGTAGTTTGGTGGAAATCGATGGGGTCAGACTCGATCGAAATAGCTCACCTTCGATAAGATTCCCGCGTTCGCGGGAATGACGGGCTTAAGAAACTACTCGAACGCGACCGCAGCATCCTGCATCCACAATAATAGATAGTCGGCAAAACTGCGGCGCATGATGACTTCGAAACCTTCGCCGTTTCGCAGCGGGGCGATGGTCATGCCGGCCTTCGCGAGTCGAGTTTGGGCGCATTGACCGGGCTTGAATACCCGTGGGTGTAGATCGAGTGGACAGTCGGTGGCGAGCAGCGCACCGGCATTTTCGCCTCTGACTTCGACCAGGGTGAGCCCGCTCGAATTATCCACTACCGATGAAAATACGCCGTCCAGCGCTTTCTGCAGGTCGGCCTGCACCTCACCCTGCTGACCGGTCGGGGTAATCACCATCCATTCGTCGGGGCCCAACCAGTAGACGCGATTGTCCCCTGACTCGACCAGGGTATTGGGTTCAATCGGGGGTTCGCAACCGAGCACTTTCAGTACCGCAGCGAGAAAGGCGGTATCAGCCGGTTTTCCACGCAAGTTCAGATACCCAAGAAATGGAATTTCCCGGATCTGCGGTGCACTGCCTGTGGCTGCGCCCAGTTCGATCTGTACCAGTGGGCTTTGTTGCTGGAATAAATCAGCCATTCGAACGTGCTCCTTCTTTATCGTAAAACACCGGGTCGGTAATAGTCGCCTCGATAATCTGGCCATTGGCAAGCGGTGCGTATACGGTCTCGCCCCTGCGATGGTGTCCACCCTTGATCAGGGCTATCGCTATCGAGTGCCCGCAACAGGCACTGTAATAACTCGAACTTACGTGCCCGATCATCGGCAATGGTTTGGGTGCATGCGGTTCGTCCACCAGCTGCGCCCCTTCGGGAATTACCGTATTCGGGTCGGTGGTGATCAAACCCACCAGTTGCTTGCGATCCTTGCGCACAGTATCAGGGCGGCTCAGCGAACGCTTGCCGAGAAAGTCTGTTTTAGTTTTCGATAACGCCCAGCCGTGGCCCAGGTCTGCTACCGTGACCGAACCATCGGTATCCTGCCCGACGATGACATAACCTTTTTCGGCGCGCAGTACATGCAGGGTTTCGGTGCCATAAGGCGTGATGTCATACTCTTTACCCGCCTGCATTAACTCTTCCCACATGAAGCGGCCGTAATTTGCAGGCACATTGACTTCGTAAGCGAGTTCGCCCGAGAAGCTGATACGGTTGACGCGGCATTCGACTTCGCCGATGGCGCCGCTACGAGAAGCCATAAATGGAAAGGCGTCGATGTCAAAGTCGATGCCTTCGCAAACGGCTGCGACTACCTTAGCGCTATTGGGTCCGACCACGGCAGCAGTCGCCCAGTGGTCTGTCACCGAGGTGAGAAATACTTCCATCTCGGGCCATTCGGTTTGCAGCCAGCGCTCCATCCAGGCCATAACCCCGGCCGCACCGCCGGTCGTGGTATGCATGAAAAAGTGATCGTGCGCAAGACGCACCGTCACACCATCGTCCATCACCATGCCGTCTTCGCCGAGCATGTAGCCGTAGCGCGCCTTGCCGACTTCGAGCTTCATCCAGTTGTTGGTGTAAATCATTTCCAGAAATTGAGCCGAATCGGGGCCTTTGACTTCAATTTTACCCAGCGTGCTCGCATCGAATATGCCAACGTTGTTACGGGTTGCGAGACATTCGCGGTTGACCGCTTCATGTATCGATTCACCGACTTTCGGGTAATACCAGGGTCGTTTCCACTGCCCCACGTTTTCAAATTTGGCGCCGTTTTCCTCGTGCCAGGCGTGCATCGCGGTCTTGCGCACCGGGTCGAACAGGCGCTCACCGAGATCCTGTCCTGCGATCGCCCCAAAAGTCACCGGCGTATAGTTAGGCCGAAACGTGGTAGTGCCTGTTTCTGCGATACTCTGCCCCAGCGTATCGGCGAGTACCGCCATACCGTTGATATTTCCGGTCTTGCCCTGATCGGTACCAAAACCCATCGCGGTGTAGCGCTTGACGTGTTCGACCGAGCGATACCCCTCGCGCGCGGCCAGTTGTATATCGGCGACGCCGACATCGTTTTGCATATCGATAAATTGCTTGCCCCCACGGCCCTTAGCCTGCGCTGACGGGATCAGCCACAAGGGCATAATCGGATCGCTCTGTACCGCAGCGCTCGTGGGCGCCGACATCGCAGCATCGAAACCGCAGGCACTGGCGGCGTCGTTACCGGCGGCGGTCGCTTCCTCTAACGCAGATTTCAGATCGAGCGTTCCATTGGCTGCACCGACCGATGCCTGTGCCTGGTGTCCTTTTCCGGGACGAAACATAGCCGCTTTTTCATGCCACACCGCTTTGGCCCCGGACTGCGAACTCAGGTGCACCACCGGACTCCAGCCTCCCGAGACCGCGAGCAGGTCGCAGGTGAGTGTTTTGCCGGGCCCGCTGAGCGATTTTGCATCGGCCGACAGGTTCATCAATGCTACCGACTGCACGCGTTTACTACCCTTCGTATCGACGATCACGCTCGCGTTAATCACTTCGATCCCGGCACTACGCACGGTATTGGCGATCTCGCTCGACGAAGCCGGTCGCGCATCGACTACCGCGACCCCTTCGCTGCCAGCCGCTTTCAA
>JADFMY010000187.1 GCA_022563685.1 Pseudomonadota bacterium
GACCTTGCGCTTGAGTTCCATCATGCGGTCGTCATCGCCCTTGCGCGCTACCTCGAGGCCGCCGATGCGGACGTAGTGGCCCATCTTGTCGAAGAACTCGATGCTGTAGCCTGTGGTGTAGCAGGTGAATTTACTGTGATCGGTGGCGTAGCAGAAATCGGACGCGTGCGAAGTCGAACCGATGTCGGTGGGAACCGAAGTCTTGTCGATGCCGACAATGTCTTCCCAGCCGCGTTCGACCAGGTGATGCATCACCGAGGCGCCTACTATGCCGCCGAGACCGATAATGACGACGTTGGATTTATCTGGAAACTGTGCCATAACTATTCTCCCGGTTGCGAACGGTCGATACCGACGCTGCGAAAAGTGATTTCAAATCTAGGGATCCTCTGATTCATTCATGAATTGATCAGAGGTTCCTTAATATCCGGGAGTATAAACACCCGGTTTTAACTTCTTCAACAATTTTAGATCGGGAAGTCGCGGTACTGTCCAATTGTGTCGCATCTGAAATTTAATGAATTTCAGTGATCGGTCAAAATTTCCCTTGCGGTCGACCAGGAGTCTGTCGGCAAACTCGGCTGGGATCTGTACCATCCGCGCGATGGATTCGATGCGTCTCGAGAAGTCTTACCGCTTGATTACGCGTGAAATGTCGATAGAATATTCGGCCTTCGAATCGGGTCTTGAGCGCTTTGTTCGCCTCGATAAAGAGTGGGTCTGGTCGATTCAGGCTTGCACGAAATAGGCACCGAGTTGGAAATTGAAATACTCGGAGAATTGTTCAAGGCAACAGTGATCGAGGAATCCCCTTACGATCCCCAAAATGAGAAATTACGAGCATAATGAAGATACTGGTATGTGTGAAACGTGTACTTGACCCTCAGGTCAAGGCGCGCGTAAAAGCGGACGGTTCGGGCGTCGATCTGGCGAACGCCAAGATGACGATGAATCCTTTCGATGAAAATGCACTGGAAGAGGCATTACGACTGCGTGAGGCGGGTTCGGCCGAAGAACTCATCGTGGTATCGATCGGTGGTGGTAAAACCGCAGAAACTCTGCGTCACGGTCTGGCGATGGGTGCCGACCGCGCTATCCACGTGGTCACCGAAGAAGTGCTCGAACCACTGGCCATCGCCAAGGTATTGAAATCGATTGTCGATACCGAAGCACCGGGTCTGGTGCTGGCCGGCAAGCAGGCGATCGACGACGATTCCAACCAGACCGCGCAAATGCTCTCGGCACTGCTCGGTTGGTCGCAAAGCACCTTCGTCTCTGAATTCAAAAACGACGGCGATACGGCCACGACTACTCGTGAAGTAGATGCCGGCCTCGAAGTCATTACGGTCAAGATGCCAGCCGTGGTCAGCGTCGACTTGCGTCTCAACGAGCCGCGCTACGTCAAGCTACCCGATGTGATGAAAGCCAAGCGCAAGCCGATGGATGTCATTGAACTCGATAGTCTCGGCCTCGATACCGCAAACCGGTTGACTACACTCGAAGTGGTAGAGCCCGAAGGCCGTGCAGCCGGTATTATCGTCAACAGTGTCTCCGAACTGGTGGACAAATTGCGCAACGAAGCAAAGGTGATTTAGAGATGGGAAATTTAATAATAGTCGAACACGACAACAATGAAGTCGCCGCGGCAACCCTGCATGCTATCACCGCAGCCCAACAAATCGGTGGCGATATCGATTTGCTCGTCGCGGGCGAAAATTGCCAGGCGGTAGCCGATAGCGCCGCCCAGATCGCAGGTGTCTCAAAGGTAAAGCTGGCCGATGACGGCATGTTTGGCCACCACCTCGCGGAAAACCTGGCGTTGCTGATTGTCGAAGTCGCAAAGGATTACAGTCACCTGCTGGCTGCTGCAACCACTTTCGGCAAGAATGTCATGCCGCGCGCATCGGCGTTGCTCGATGCCGCGCAAATTTCGGAAATCGTCGAGGTTAAATCCCCGGACACCTTCGTGCGTCCGATTTATGCGGGTAACGCGCTCGCTACGGTCCAGTCTTCGGATGCGATCAAGGTGATCACAGTACGCACGATCAGTTTCGAAGCGGCAGCAGCCAGCGGTGGATCGGCGAGTGTCGAGGCGATCTCCGGTGGTGCCGATACAGGACTTTCAAGCTGGGTCTCGCAGGCGGTTTCTAACGATGATCAGGTCGAATTGACTTCGGCCAGAATCGTTATATCCGGCGGGCGCGGTATGCAAAATGGCGACAACTTCAGCATGTTGCACGCGGTGGCGGATAAGCTGGGTGCCGCTGTGGGTGCTTCGCGTGCCGCAGTTGATTCAGGCTTTGTGCCGAACGAATTTCAGGTAGGTCAAACCGGTAAGGTCATAGCTCCCGATTTGTATATCGCGGTCGGCATTTCCGGTGCGATCCAGCATCTCGCGGGCATGAAGGAGTCCAAGGTTATCGTCGCGATCAACAATGAC
>JADFMY010000188.1 GCA_022563685.1 Pseudomonadota bacterium
CAGCCATTTCTTCTGGTTTTCACCCGACCGGGCGGAGCCATATTTACCCGACTCACCGTTGGATGGATCCTCTGCACCGTCAGGCGAACGGTGACAGGAATGCTGCCCTTTGCAGACTCTTGCGGCGAACATGCTCACGATGCATTTCATCGATTCTTCCCCGATGCTCGCTGGAGTATGGCGAAACTGTGGCGGATTTTGACGGACATCTTGATCAAAACATTTTGTCGAACTGGAACCATAACACTGGCCCTGGACGACACCTTGTTTCACCACAGCGGCAAAAAGGTCAACGGAGCAGGATATTGGCGCGATGCGGTTCGTTCGACCAGAACAAAGACGGTTTACGCCTGGGGACTGAATCTGGTGGTTTTGACCTTGCAAATCCAAGCGCCCTGGGGTGGCGAACCACTGGGTTTGCCCATCAATATGCGTTTGCATCACAAAGGCGGGGCCACCCTGATCGAACTGGCTCAAGAAATGATAGACGAAGTTGTTCAATGGTACCCCAAAAGGTGGTTTCGGGTGGTTGCAGACGGTTTTTTCGCCACTCTGGCCGGAAAAGAACTGCTCAATACCACGGTTATTTCTCGAATCCAACGCAATGCCGAGATTTACGATTTGCCCGGCAAACCCAAGAAACAAACACGCGGGCGACCTCGCAAAAAGGGCAAGCGACTGCTTTCTCCAGAGAAAATGGCCAAACGTATTGCCCATTGGCAAGAGGTAGAAGTTTGCGAACGAGGCAAAAGTCGAATCCGACTGGTTTACTCGAAAGTCTTGCTGTGGTACCGAGTTTCGCAACGGCCAATGCTGCTGGTTATCAGCCGCGATCCCGCCGGCAAAGAGAAAGACGATTTCTTTATCACGACCGATGTGACGATGTCGCCGGACGAGGTAATCGGTTGTTATGCCGATCGGTGGGCGATCGAAGATACCTTCAAAAACACCAAGCAATATCTCGGCGGGCAGGAGCCGCAAACATTCAAGGGCAAAGGCCCCGAACGCGCCGCCGGGCTGAGCTTGTTGCTGTACTCGATGGTTTGGCTGTGGTATCTGTTGCAGAAGGGAGACAAACGATACTTCATAGTTCATCCGTGGAACCCGCTGAAGTCGATGCCGAGCTTCGCCGATGCAATAGCCTGCCTTCGCCGCGAACTTTGGGCCGAAAGAATAAAATGTATGTTCGGTGTTTCTGTCGTACATGACAAAAAACTCCAGTTCCTGCTGGAAGCATTAGCTCCAGCAGCTTAGGCATTACTAAAAGTGCGAAAGTTTACTATAATGCCCCTCAGCAAAAACTTTAGCACTCACAGGAGCACTTGATGGGACGGAAATACAGCCAACTCACCACCGGTGAGCGTAACCAGTTTTACGCCCTACGTAAAGCCAAAATTCCCATGACAGAAATAGCCCAGCAACTCGATCGTTCGCGAACAACACTCTACAACGAATTGAATCGCAACACCGGCGGGCGTGGGTATCGGCCCAAGCAGGCCCAGCAACTCGCCCAGCAGCGTCGGGCCGAAAAAGCCCAGCCGCTCAAAATGAAGCCGAAGGTGATCGCATATATCGAGGCGAAGCTACAGGTGCAATGGTCACCAGAGCAGGTCGCAAACGTCATGAAGACTGACCCTGACGCACCCGAGATCGCCGTCAGCCACGAGACGATCTATCAGCATATCTGGGAAGACCAGCGGGCCGGCGGCATCTTGTACACGCACCTGCGGCAAGGACAGAAGAAACGTCGCAAACGCCGTGATAGCAAGGATTCACGTGGCAAAATCCGCAATCGCGTGGACATCGATCAGCGGCCTCCCGTGGTCGAAACTCGCTCCCGCATCGGCGACTGGGAGGCCGATCTGGTTTGCGGGGTCGGAGCGTCGGGCTATCTGGTGACGCTTGTGGAGCGGGTTAGTCGGCGTGTGCTGATCGGCTTTACGAAAACAAAGTTTGCCGACCAGGTCACCACGGAGATACTGCGTCTGCTGGAAAACGAGATCGTTGAGACCCTTACATTTGATAACGGCAAGGAGTTCGCCGGCCACGAACAGATCGCCACAAAACTCGGTTGCAAGTGTTTCTTCGCCAAGCCGTACCACAGCTGGGAACGCGGAGCAAATGAGAATACCAACGGCCTGATCCGACAGTATTTTCCGAAGAAAATGTCGTTCGCCAGGATCACAGCAAGCCAGATTGCCTTGGTCCAAAACCGCCTGAACACCAGGCCACGAAAATGCTTGGACTTCAAACCGCCCGATACGGTATACTTCAGTCGCGCAGCGTAGCGCACCCACGTGTCACGCTTGGGAGTTGAATCCGCCTATGGATACTAAGTTTTATAATAGTTTAACCGAAGGCGATTTCGGTAATGGGTTTATGCTGGGCCAGGGCCTGCTGGAAGGTGACTTCTGGCCACGTTGGGCGGGTTGTTACAAT
>JADFMY010000107.1 GCA_022563685.1 Pseudomonadota bacterium
ATGAATTGATGGTGTCCGGCCAACATGACAAAATACAGTTCGTGCCCCGTAAACACCACCATAAAAAACCAAAGCCAATCCAGAATTTCTGGAAAGACAACTGGCCCGGTGCGCTGTTTAAACGTTGGGGTATTCTGCTACGGAACGACTTTTTTTCGCACCCAGAGCATATTCCCCGTGAACTAGGTGAGATGAACCATCATTGTGTCGATCTGCTCTGGTATGAATCGCCAGCAGCGCCACGCTATGACTGGTACCCTTATCACTCCTCCAACAAAGAAGATTTTCTTCATCATAGGAAAAAATAAATGCAAAAAAAAGAATTACGAATAGGCGTTATTGGGGCGGCCGGGCGCGGTGAACTTGCCTGGGAAGCCCACCTTCCCGAAGAGGGGGTTTCACTGGTTGCCGCTACGGATATATTTGATAAACCGTTACAGGCATTTAAGGATAAATTTGGTCCAGATGTTTTTATTACCAAAGACTATCAAGAAATGCTGGCCAGAGGTGATATCGATGCCATTTTTGTTACGTCGCCGGACTTTATGCATGAAGAACATGCGGTCGCCTGCCTGCAAGCGGGCAAAGATGTTTATCTTGAAAAACCCATGGCCATTACAATAAAAGGCTGTGATGCTATTTTAGAAACCGCAAAAGAAACAGGACAAAAGCTTTTTGTCGGCCACAATATGCGGTACAGCGCCTTTGTGATTAAGATGAAAGAACCAATAAGGTTTATTGGTTCTTTTTTTTGCTCATAAGTTAAGGTAATATTATATTCTGGTTTTGTAATCAGTTTCATTTTTACTACCTTTGCAGTCCTTTATAAAAAAGGCTACAATTTTTGATAAAAAATGCATTTTATAATTAGTAAATGTCTGGTATAATAGGAAAAAAAATAGGGATGACTAGTGTCTACAGTGCCGATGGACAAAATGTTGCATGCACAGTGGTAGAAGCGGGTCCTTGTGTGGTTTCGCAAGTGAAAAATGAAGAGACAGATGGCTACAAAGCAGTGCAGTTGGCATATGATGAGAGAAAGCCAAAAAATACTCCTAAAGCCCTTATGGGACATTTTTCAAAAGCAAATACGACTCCAAAAAAGAAAGTAGTTGAGTTTAGAAATTTCAGGGTAGAATTTGATCGCCTTGTTGAGATCGGTTGAACCTCTATATCTATCCTTGTCCTCTCGAATTTCCCTGATATGTTTATTGTTCCAGTTCATTTTATTTTTCATCTATAAACATTCTTTGACATAATTCAAAACTTATTATTGTGAATAGTTGTTTTCCATATAATAGTTTTGAGGAGTTGTAATTTTCCCATATTTTTTTTATGTGGTGGATGTCGATGCCACTAAGATATTGACTGTATTATACAATGTAAAAATATATCATTTCCCATTTCATCTAATAAATCTTTACCAAAATAATATGTAACAAATGGTTTTATTTTATCATTAACGAAAGCTATAATACCAGCGGCTGGGATTGGTACCAGATTTTTGCCAGCCACTAAAGCCAGCCCCAAAGAAATGCTGCCGATCGTCGACAAGCCCCTGATTCAGTATGCTGTAGAAGAAGCGGTGGAAGCAGGGATCACCGAACTTGTTTTTGTCACCAGCAGCACCAAGCGTGCGCTTGAGGATCATTTCGACAAGAGCTACGAACTTGAAGCTGAACTGGAGAAAAAAGGCAAGGTTGACGCACTTAAACTGGTTCGAAATATTGTTCCTCGTGGTGTCTCCTGTGTGTATGTACGCCAACCTGAAGCGCTGGGTCTGGGACATGCTGTTTTATGTGCAAGACCGGCAATTGGCAATAACCCATTCGCCGTGATCCTGCCAGATGACTTGATCGATGGTAATGGATCGGGTGTCGTATCACAAATGGTTCAGGCTTATGAAGCGACCGGAAGCAGTCAGCTCGGTGTCGAAGAAATCCCTGAAGAAGATACGGACAAGTATGGAATCGTCAATACCAGGGGTGATATTGTTGGCAATTCATCACGAGTCGAAAGGATTGTAGAGAAACCACGGCCCGAGCAGGCCTCGTCAAACCTTGCCGTGGTGGGTCGCTATATACTCACGCCGAGGATATTTGACCTGCTAGAGACTACGGTAAAAGGCGTGGGTGGAGAAATTCAGCTCACCGATGCCATTTCGGCGCTATTGCAGCATGAAGATGTGTTTGCCCATCGCTTTGTTGGCAAGCGTTATGACTGCGGCAATAAACTGGGCTATTTGAAGGCGACTGTTGATTATGGATTGAAGCATAGTGAAATTGGTGATGAATTCCATGAATTTCTGGCAAGCCTGAACCATTAACCGGAATGGCACCCTTTCCTCGAAAAAAAATCCCGTCATTCCCGCGAAAGCATAAACCTGCCTGGAATCGGGATTTTTATTGGCATGGGTGCTGCCGTTTTTGTAGATTCCGGCTCGGGGGCCGGAACGACGATACATATATTTTATTCAGACACAATAAATCATGGTAGATATCCAACTTCCACTCGCCCAGGAAAATAAATCCAGGACGCAATTACAGTCCTGGCAAGCCCTGGTGGCACACAAGAGTACTATCAGTAAACTGAAACTGCATAACCTTTTTGAGGAAAGTACACAGCGATTTCAGAATTTTTCAATCGACCTGGACGACCTGCTGTTTGATTACTCCAAGAACCTGCTGACCGCTCGGACTATCGAGCTGCTGAAAAATCTTGCCAACGACTGTGGCCTGCATGAAGCGATTGAAAACCTTTTTACCGGGAAGCACGTCAACACCTCGGAGGATCGCCCGGCGCTTCATACGGCACTTCGTAATCTTTCAGGTGCGCCGGTTCTAATCGACGGTAAGGATGTGATGCCTGAAGTCCGGCAGGAACTTGCGAAGATGGAGGAACTCGTCGGCAAGCTTCATCGGGGTGATTTTTTGGGCGCCACCGGCAAGCCGATCACCGACGTGGTTAATATAGGTGTTGGCGGATCAGATCTTGGTTCTGTAATGGCGACAGAAGCGCTTTCAGAATATCATCAGGGATACATCTCATTGCATTTTGTCTCCAGCATCGATGGAACGCACCTGACGGATGTTCTGCACGCTGTTAATCCACACACCACACTGTTCATTATTTCTTCAAAATCTTTCACTACGATAGATACCATGGCCAATGCAGAAGTCGCCAAAATATGGCTATCTGAATCGCTGGGGGTAACCGCGAATCTGGAAAATCATCTGGCTGGTGTTTCGGCTAATGATGAAGCCATGGCGGCCTTTGGCATCCCGGAGAAAAATCGATTCTATGTCTGGGACTGGGTCGGCGGGCGTTATTCACTGGCATCGGCGGTAGGTTTGCCGGTGGCTATTACCATAGGCTTTGAAAACTTTAAGGAGATGCTGAAAGGCATGCAGATGATGGATCGTCATTTTCGTGATACGCCGTTTGAGCAAAATATGCCTGTCATTATGGGCCTTTTGGGAATCTGGTATTTAAATTTCTTCGACGCCGTAGGGCAGGTAATCCTCCCCTACGATTCACGCATGCACCGATTCCCGGCATACCTGCAGCAATTGGAAATGGAGAGTATTGGTAAGAGTGTGACCCACAGCGGTGGAAGGGTTGAATACCCCACGGGCGCCGGTACCTGGGGAGAGATAGGAACAAACGCCCAGCATTCATTTTACCAGTTACTACATCAGGGAACGCGGTTTGTATTGGCAGACTTTCTGGCGCCGGTGAATCGGAAGAGTGAATTTCCAGGGCATCATGGTCTCGCTCTGGCTAACTGCCTGGCGCAATCACGAGCACTGATGGAAGGACAGTCGGGGGAGCAGGTTTTGAGGGATCTGGAACAACGCGGGTTAAGCCTGGAGGAAATCGATCGTATTTTGCCGCACAAGGTGCATTCCGGGAATAAGCCGAATAATCTATTACTATTCAAGCGCCTCGATCCAAAAACACTGGGTATGCTGGTCGCCCTTTATGAGCACAAGATTTACGTGCAAAGTGTTATCTGGGATATCAATGCCTTTGACCAATGGGGTGTTGAACTGGGTAAACAGCTCGCTTCGGAGCTCGAGCCGGTAATTAACTCGAATGCAACGGTATCGGGGCTTGATGCTTCGACCCAGGGATTACTGGATTATATCGACCGGTGGAAAACGAGGAAGGTAAATCCTGATGACCAGTAGCACCAGTCAAGACCTGTATTCCACTCCCGATGAGAGTACCAGCGAAAACAAAGCTATAGACCTGCGCAGCGATACGGTAACCCGGCCCGGCAGCGGCATGTACGATGCGATAATGTCGGCCCCGGTGGGGGATGATGTTTACGGCGAGGACGAAACGGTCAATGCGCTGGAAGCCACCGCGGCCAGTTTGCTGGGAAAGGAAGCCGGTCTTTTTTTATCCAGCGGTACCCAGAGCAATCTGGTAGCGTTGTTGACTCACTGCGGCCGTGGGGACGAATACATCGTCGGTGACCGTTACCATATTTATACTTCCGAGGCTGGTGGCGCCTCGGTGTTGGGTGGGTTGTCCTGTTGTCTTTTGGCGACCGATAATCATGGTGGTCTGCAACCGGATCAGGTGATTGCTTCGATCAGGGAAGATGATCCACATCATGCGATTTCTCGCCTGTTGTGTCTCGAAAATACAATCCACGGTAGGGTGCAGACGCCAGAGCAAATCAGCACGCTGGCCGAAGCAGTAAAGAGCCATGGGCTCTCGATACATTTGGATGGCGCACGGTTGATGAACGCTGCGGTGACTCTTGGTGTCCCTGCTGCCATTCTCGTGGCATCGGTGGACACGGTATCCCTGTGCCTGTCCAAGGGCCTCGGCGCACCGGTCGGCACGGTATTATGCGGTCCCGCTGATTTTATCCGACGCGCCAGGCGTGCGCGAAAACTTCTCGGTGGTGGTATGCGCCAGGCTGGAATTCTGGCAGCCTGCGGACTGTATGCGCTGGAACATAATATCGAGCGTCTGGCAGAGGACCACGCCAACGCGCGACTTCTGGCCGATGGGTTATCGAACATCGATAGCCTGCGCGTGACCAGCGAGACCAATATGGTTTACATCGAACCAGCTGTCGATGCGCATGCCGAGCTGCGTGTGCGCCTCGCCGGGCAGGGTATTCTGGTCGGGCCCGAGAAGCCTGCGATTCGAATGGTGACGCACCTGGATATCGGTCGCAGCGATATCGAACGCGTGATCGACACGATCATCAAATTATATTCGACGCTACGGTCGTAATTTACCCGACGTGGTTGTTTATATCAATCCCCCGGAAACCTGGTAGACCCAGGCAGTCAAAATCGAGCCGATCAATCCGAACGACAGGTAAAGCGCGAATACCGATTTTTTCACCAGCGCAAACACCGCGATCGCGGCGGGAATAGACGATACCGCGCCGGCGGTAATAAATGCCATCGCCGCACCTGGCGTCATACCCATTTCTAGCAGGCCGGATATCAGGGGTATGGCAGCATATCCGTTGAGGTAAGAAGGTGCACCTACGATCGCGGCCAACGGGATCGCGAAAATATTATCGGCGCCGACGTAATCGACTATCCAGTCGGATGAGACGTAGGCCAGCATCAGGCTTTCGAGGAAAAAGGCCAGGGTAAGCCATTTGCCGAGAAATATTCCGATCGAGTAACTTTCATGAATAAAGGCCTGGGTCCGGGCAGGATCCTGCCAAAAGCGCCACCTGACTGTTTCGTCGGTTCTGGAGTCGGGGGTCGAAGCGCAGCCCTTACCGATTTGTGGCTGCAATGGCTTATCGAGAAATCCAAAGCGCTGTACCAGCAGCACCGCGAATCCGGCGATCAGCCCCATTGTGACAGCTGCAAGTGTTTTGGCTATTGCGAAATTAATTCCGATTCCAGCCGCGGTAAGGATAAACATTTCCGGGTCCATGATCGGCGAGGCGATCCAGAATGCCATCACTGGCGCCAGTGGCACCCCGGCACCCAGCATCGCGGCGATCAGGGGGATCACCCCGCAGGAGCAAAACGGTGACAGCGCCCCAACGAGGGCTGCCAGCAAGGTTGCCCGTACCGGGCTTCCAGTGAATGCCCGGGCAATCAAGGTACTCGCGTTGGTGGCCGTCGCATAAGCGGCGAATGCGATTGCAAGCATGAAGAAAGGAAGCATTTCCCAGAGAGATTCGAGAGTAGATAACAGGCTCGGGATAATCTGGTGTATATCCAGGATTACCAGGATTGCAATAATCAACAACGATATTTTAAATACCGGGTCCTTTAGTATAGACACCAGGCCACTGGTGGCACCCCCGATTTGCCATGGGCTTATCTTGACCTGGCTAAACGATTGTTTATCCATAATACTAGTAATCTCGAAATATTAAGATATATAAAAACCAACTTAACAGGTAAATGTCATTCCGGCGAAATAGGCTTGAATTCCGCAATTTACCCCGATTTGCCATCGCGAACTTCATCTACACAACATTCTTCGGTCAGGTATTCGACCAGTTTATCCAGCTGTCCATATTCCATCTTGCAAACCAGCGTGGCTTGTTGACGCTCTTGCCGGATCAAACAGGCGCTCTTCAAATGGGTAATATGGTGGGTCAGGGTCGATCCTGGTATTTTCAGCTTTTTTTGAATCGCGCCTACCGGTAACCCCTGTTGGCCGGCACGCACCAGCAGGCGCACAATCTTTAACCGGGTGGGGTTACCGATTTTACTCAATATCAATGCAGCGGTTTCAAGATTCATCTACAAGTCTGACGCAATTACCTGGAGTAAAAACGATATTACCAGAAATATAGAAAGAAAGAAATATTTATTTTTTGAACTCTTCCTCAAATCGAGAAACGCCACCGGTCGAATAAATTCGACCCTACACAATCGGGGAGAAGAGCTATTTTTATTAGCCTTGAATCGGTTCGTCTTCGGTGGTAGCGTCGATAACCATCACTATACAACCCACCTGGAATGAAGAAAACATTTACCGTTCCTGACAAAATGACAGCCGTGCTATTGACCGGCCACGGTGGACTCGACAAGCTGGAATACCGAAATGATGTGCCAGTGCCCCAACCGGGCCCATCCGAAGTCTTGATTCGTGTCGGCGAAGCACGATCAGGTGCAGGGGTTGGGCGCCGATCGAGTGATCGACCGAAATAGTAACCTGGTGGAAGCGCTTGGGACAGATTCGGTCGATGTTGTTGTCGATCTCGTAGCCGGTCCACAGTGGCCGCAAATGCTCGAGGTGTTAAAACGCGGTGGGCGTTATGTTACCGCGGGCGCCATCGCAGGCCCGATTGTCGAACTGGATGTGCGTAAGCTGTACCTGAAGGACCTTTCGTTTTTCGGCACCTTTGGCACCAGGGGTCTGGGCTATCCCGTCAACGATTTGAAAAAGCAGATCGCGCGCATTCTGAACCGTTGCGTTATCCATCCCAATTTCGACGTTGATCGCTCCACCATCGACGTTGTCAGGATCTGCGTTCCTATCGGCCGATCCCTCAGCGATCATGCCTGCTTCGCGTTCGCTCTCGTGTTCATCGATGATGCGCTCGTGGCGTTCACGCTCAACCTCAAGTTTACGAGCGAATCTCTCAAGTGTCGACGACGCCAGTTCCCTGGTCATGTAACCTCCTCAGGCGCAGGAATGTAGCAGAGGTGATGCACCCAACGGTTCGACCGGGCCGTTAACATTCCGCCACGCTGTGACACACACTCCCACATTCCCGAAGGTTTCCTCGGCAGTCGACCTCCCTGCTCTCGATGCGCGCATCCTGGCATTCTGGGACTCCATCGACGCGTTCAAAGCCTCTGTGGAACTCCGCGCCCCTGACACCGAGTACACGTTCTACGACGGGCCTCCCTTTGCCACCGGATCACCCCACTACGGGAATCTGCTCCAGGGGGTCGTCAAGGACATCGTGCCGCGGTACTGGACGATGCGAGGCCACCGGGTCGAGCGGCGCTTCGGGTGGGACACCCATGGTCTCCCCGTCGAGATGGAGGTGGAGAAAGAGCTCGGCGTGTCAGGACCGAGCGAGATTCAGAAACTCGGAATCGACGTCTTCAACGAGGCCTGCCGCACGAAAGTGAACGATATCGCAGGCGACTGGTACGAGATCACACGACGACTCGGCCGCTGGGTCGATTTCGACGACGACTACAAGACGATGGATGTCGACTACATGGAGAGCGTCTGGTGGGTGTTTGGCCAGCTCTGGGAGAGAGGCCTCATCTACCGGGATTTCAAGGTGCTCCCCTACTCATACGGGGCGACCACCCCGCTGTCGAACTTCGAAGCGAACCTCGACTACAGGGACGTGGATGATCCGTCGATAACCGTCGCACTCACCGCTGTGTCAGACACCGGCGCCGTCTCACGCGGAGATCACCTGGTCATCTGGACGACGACGCCGTGGACCCTGCCAGGAAATCTCGCTATCGCCGTCGGACCGGAGATCGAGTACTCGAAGGTCCGACCGCACGGCACGGAGTCGGTCTACTGGGTTGGAAGCGCACGAGCCGATGCCGTCTTCGGCGATACGTACGATGTCCTCGCGACCGCCGCGGGGTCCGACCTCGTAGGAGCGGAGTACGAGCCGCCGTTCGGATACTTCCTCGACAAGCGCGTCGACGGCGCATTCGTCGTAGTGCCTGCGGACCATGTGACCGTCTCCGAAGGTACCGGCCTGGTGCACATAGCCCCTGCATACGGAGAAGAGGATTTTCGCACGATGCAGGAACAGAGAATCGACGTCATCCTTGACCCCGTCGACGCCGAGGGGCGGTTCACCGACGACGTGCCCGAAGTAGCGGGTGTAATCGTCAAGGATGCTGACCGCGTCCTCATCGATCTTCTCAAAGCCTCAGGGAAGCTCCTTGATCGGTCGACGATCCGCCACTCCTACCCGTTCTGCTGGCGGACGGGCACTCCGCTCATCTACAAGGCAATACCAACCTGGTTCGTCGCTGTGGAGAAGTTCCGTGATCGAATGGTCGAGGTCAACAGCGACATCCGGTGGGTACCTGAGGCGATTGGCAGCAACCGCTTCGGGAACTGGCTCCAGAATGCCAGAGATTGGGCCATCAGCCGGAACCGGTACTGGGGATCGTGCATCCCGGTCTGGGAGTGCGATGGCTGCCCTCACCAGGTTGCGGTCTCCTCGCGTCAGGAGCTCTTCGATGTAATGAACTCGGTATTGTCCCGACACCAGGCATCCAGGTGTTCTTTGTTGATCCGGATCGATCGGCCGAATTTAACTACGCCTAACCCGCGATTCTTGATCGCATTCCGAACGGTTGGGCCGGACACCTTCAAATAGCGACAGGTCTCGTCAATCGTCATCAGCATTGGTGTGATGCCTTTCGTAACTGGCGGTAATGTGATGTAACTTGTAATAAGGTTACTACCGTGTTATCGTCGTTACTACTAGACGTTTTTCACTCTTCTATATGAACGTAATCCGAAGATATATTGAACATTAATCCGAATTTTATTTCTGGCGGGAATTCTGAAACCCGCCGCTCGGATGTCCATTGGGCTTTACTGGTATTGCTTTCATCTCAACCAGGCCGATGGATTCGGTTCCGGC
>JADFMY010000189.1 GCA_022563685.1 Pseudomonadota bacterium
ATCATTGTCGGCATGTCCGGCGGAGTCGACTCTTCGGTATCCGCGTTATTGCTCAAGCAGCAGGGTTTCGAGGTCGAAGGCCTGTTTATGAAGAATTGGGAAGAGGACGATACCGAAGAGTATTGCTCTGCCACAGTCGATCTTGCCGATGCCAGGCAGGTATGCGACAAACTGGAGATCCCGCTGCATACGGTTAATTTTTCCAGCGAGTACTGGGATCAGGTATTCGAACACTTTCTTCAGGAATATCGTTCGGGCCGCACACCCAATCCGGACATCATGTGCAATAAAGAAATAAAGTTCAAAGCCTTCCTCGACCGTGCCCAGGTTCTCGGGGCCACCAGGATTGCCACTGGACACTATGTACGTTCCAGGACACTAGATGGCCAAATACAATTGTTAAAAGGAATGGATCAAAACAAGGATCAATCCTATTTTTTATATGCCCTGAATCAATACCAGATTTCGCACGCATTATTTCCGATCGGCGGTCTCGACAAGCCCGAAGTCAGAAAGCTGGCAGCGAGACACGGTTTTAGGGTTCATGATAAGAAAGACAGCACCGGAATCTGCTTCATCGGCGAACGAAAATTCAGGGACTTTTTGGAGCGCTATCTTCCCGCGCAACCTGGTATCATCGAAACATCCGAAGCTGAACCTGTCGGCGAACACAACGGCTTGATGTATTACACCATTGGACAAAGACAGGGCCTGGGTATCGGTGGCAAGATGGAAGGCACTGACGAACCCTGGTATGTAGTGGATAAAAAACTGTCCACAAATACACTGGTTGTGGCGCAGGGTCATCACCACCCACGGCTTTTTTACACTAATTGCAGCATCACCGATTTACACTGGATTAACCGGTTCGAGATGGAATTACCCTACGTCTGCAGTGCTAAAATCCGCTACCGACAACAAGATCAACCCTGTCGGGTAACAGCCATCGAAAACCAGTCTGCGGTAATAAAATTTGACCGCCCCCAGCGAGCGGTGACACCCGGGCAGGCATTGGTGTTTTATCAAAATGACGTCTGCCTCGGTGGTGGTACTATTGAATCTGCCTTTAATGATGGTGTGCACCATGAGTGACCAGGAAAGCCAGACCATGGCACTGGCAGGCATGTTCCAGTGTGCTGCATTGATCGAACAGATGGCAACCAAGGGAGACATGAACGAGGCGGCTTTCGATTGTAGCTTCGATAGTCTGTTTACCTTCAACGCCCCAACTACGCTGGATGTTTTCGGTGACCTGGCCGGACTCTCGCGTGGGCTGAACGTGCTTACCCAGTACCTGGGCGGTGAGAATCAAAAATCAAAGCATATCGCCTACTATGTGCTGTCGATGCTCAAAATCGCAGCGCGGCTCCAGGGCGATGAAGGTATGGCGAGCGAAATTCAGACCAGTTTACAAAAAATCGAAACACAGGCGCGCAAATTCGACCTCAGCCGAAAAAGTATCATCGCTAAAATCGACGGGGTCTACCAGAGCACCGTGAGCACAATCAATCCCCGCATCCTGGTACAGGGGGAACAAAACTACCTGAGCAATAGCAATAACGCGAGCAAGATTCGAACCCTGCTCCTGGCAGGAATTCGCGCCGCAGTTTTGTGGAGTCAATTGGGTGGGAGCAAGTGGAAGTTGCTTTTTTCCAGGAAAAAATACCTGTTAACGGCAAAGCAGTTATTGAGCAGTCTTTGATTATATTGAGTGACATCACTCATCGGAGAGAATATTGCTGCCGAATGTGTTCGAGCAATCCCTCCGATGCATCGGCAATCATATCAAAAACCTGATCAAACCCGTCGTCTCCATAATAAGGGTCGGGCACTTCTCTCTGCTTATAACTCTTTGAAAATTCTAGCATCAACGCCAGTTTTGCCTGTCCCTTACCGGGGTTTAAAGCCGCCATAATCGACCGATTAGATTGATCCATCGCAATCAGAAAATCAAAGTGATTATAGTCATCGGATTGAAATTGGCGCGCGCGTAACCCAGATAAATCAACCCCGCGTGATCGAGCAGTCGAGAGCGAACGAGGGTCGGGTGGACTGCCGATATGGTAACTATGGGTGCCGGCCGAATCGACCAGAATCTGGCTGTTCAATCCCTGTTCGTCAACCAGAGCCTGAAACACGCCGTGCGCCGTGGGCGATCGACATATATTGCCCATGCAAACGAATAGCACTTTTACTGGTTCTATTTTGTTCATAACTGTTTGATATTATTAACTTTAAATAGTTTCTTGTTTTCTTCCGTATTCGCTTGTACCATATAGTCTTGTATCCAATGTTGTATCCAAATGAACGAAAACGATATCAAAGCCTTGAAGTGGACAAAAGATCAGGCGATCGGTTTTGGCGATGGTTTATATCTCCGGGTCCGCAAATCAAGCAAGACCTACATTATCCGAAAGACGATTAATAAGAAAG
>JADFMY010000021.1 GCA_022563685.1 Pseudomonadota bacterium
CGCACCACTCACCAAAAATAGTGATCTGGGGGATTACCTGAATATCCGTCCAAACATCCGTAGTGCTCTCCACCCATGCAGCAAATCCAGCATTATCGTTGCCGGTTCCGATGATCGAGGAACGACTCTGTGCAAATACGTCGCCACTATTCTTAATCACAATACCAGCATTTGTGCCATGAAGCTTAATCTTACCAAAGAAGTCCAAGCTAAGCGTAAACAATAATTAGTTAGCCCCTACTAGGGGTAAAGGTTGCTCCCTAACAGAGCGAATGCTGCGCGCTTATACGAAGAAGATTCGTGTCACTTACCAGATGATAGGTGTATTTATTGATCCCCAAATCTGAAAATTAACAGATATTTCGCCGTCAATTAGGTTGGCTCTTGAATCAAATCTGGCCTAATTACGAAGTAATTGTGGGTCGGACTTGGATCGTTCTAGGAAACTCGCCGTAAGTTTTCAGGTGTCTGTTATGTGCCGAAAGCACTAGTTCCCGGTTATAAAATGAACGGCAGCTAACCGAAAGCCGACCTTCAAGTTCAACCTAGTTACTTCTGCTTCGTGCCGAACAGACCCATTCAATTCGATCTGATGAATGACTGCTACCTGGAAGCTGTCACTGAAAACTGTATCTTGAATATATACTCAGTACCCATAACAGAAATACAAGAGGAACTAACGTATTGCACCCGGATCAGCTTGTCGGCTCTTCGTTGAACACCGGCAAATCGTCGGTGATTTCGTACCACTTCGCCATGTAGTCGACGTAGATATGTCTGACGGGTTTGGCTTCGGGATCGTCATCCAGACCGCCGAACGGTATCACCGCAATTCCTCTGTCGGGGTCGAGGCGCGGCATCTTCGATCCGCAGGTTTTGCAAAACACTTGCATGAAATATTTCGCATCGGGCACTTTGTAATACGCCAGACACTCTTCACCCAGCACAAACTTAACGCCATCCATCGACGTAAATCCGTTGGTCGCGTGCGCCGCGGCACGGGCTTTGCGGCATCGATGGCAGTGGCAATTCTGAACCAGTTTAAATGGCTCGCTAATCTGGTATTTCACGGTTCCACACAAACAGCTGCCACGCACGATGCCTTCAGGTCCGGGTTCGAGCGGTTCCTCTTCCACGCGCTTCATCCCGGTGTAATCGGGGTAGTCGTCGTGCCGGGGAAGATCACCGGTAATGTCGTACCAGGGTGCGCTATGCGCGGCAAAGACATGACAATCCGATTTCTTGCCGTCATCGTGACATCCGCCTGGTACCACCCAGTGATCCTTCTGCCCGCTGGGGTAAGGCACTACCGAGCCACAAGTCCCGCAAAAACTGCGGGTCAGCAAATGCGACGAGCGATAGTGCATAATGGTATCGGTGTCGCTAAGCCAGTTGAATTGCTCCGGCTTGACGAACCAGTAGGTGCCAAACGCCGAACCATGGGCCTTACGGCACATCTTGCAGTGGCAATTGAAGGCGTTAAACGGTTCCGCCGTGATTTCCCATTGCACGCTTCCGCACAGACAGCTGGCTTGATTCTTCATTTATATCGCTCGTTTATTGGGCACAGCGTCATTCTACCGGGAAAAGCTGCCTGTAGTCAACAGGTCCAGTTTTCCATGTGCGGCCGCAATTCGACTTCATTGCTCCAGGCCGATCGTGGCTGGCAGTGAACCAGCCAATAGGATTCCGCCACTGCATCCGGATCGGCCAGGATGTCGGGGTCGTACCGGTCACCGTAAAGCTCGCGCATTCTGGGGACGTCCAGATCGCAATCGAGGCGTATATGGACGATATGTACCCCGTCTTTTGAATATGCCCTCGCCAGGCTTTGCGTCAGTGCGCGCAACCCGAATTTGCCGATGGCATACAACGGGTAGCTTGCCGATCCGCGCAGGGCCGCGGTGGCGCTGGAAAAGAGTATGCTCCCCGATCCTCTTTGCCGCATCGCGGGCAAAACCGATTTCGTTGCCGCGAATGCACCGACGACTTCCAGGCGAAAAACTCTTTCCATCTCGTCGTAATCCATATCGAGCGGTTCGCAGCGCGGGAATCCGTCACACACGTTGTAGATGAGTACGTCGACATCGCCAAAGACATCGACCAGGCTGCCCATCGCCTGCTCGATAGATGACGGTTGCGTTGCATCAGCGGGAAAATGCCGGGTTTTGGTGTTGACGCGAGCTGTAACGGCCGCGTCGATTGCGGCACGACTGCCTTCTTCAGAGCGTGAAATCAAGCCGATATCAAAACCTTCGCCGGCAAACTTCGCGGCTAAAGATCGACCAAGGCCTTCGCCTGCGCCGACAATCGCGCAAATTGGCTTAGACATATATTGCCTCCAGTATTATCTGGTGTAAGTCCATTCCGCGTTAAATCGATTCGATGGTAACGGTCGTAGCTTGTAGAAGCTATGCCTGATTGCTTTCATAGGTGAAAATTGATGTCTTCTATTGGCCGAAACTTGCCTAATCGCGCATAATTTTTAATGACTGCTTACCGGGTACGACGACTTGAGCCGTAGATAAGACCTTTTGTCAGTTTTGTCAGTTTTGTCAGTTCCACCTTTTAAGGATTATGATTTTTTCAAGTGAGTACAGGCTGAAAGAAATGGCTGAAATGGGTCTTTTTTAGATGCAATCCGTACACTATTCCGTACACAACCGATATCTCTAAAAGTAAATAGCTCTAACTTTCAAATAGTTAGGGCTATATTATGGCGGAGAGCGAGGGATTCGAACCCCCGGAGGATTTCTCCTCAACGGTTTTCAAGACCGCCGCTTTCGACCGCTCAGCCAGCTCTCCAGAAATTTTTTTATCCGTGGCGAAAGAATTGAATTGGCCGACGGGAATGCTGGCGTATTATAATCATTTGCCACCGAGAGTCATCAGGTATTTGGCCTTAAGGTATGCCCTTGAAAGCTGTCATCCGAGCCCCATTTAGTCGTTTAGATATAGACAGTTTCTGCCAAATGTTAGCCCCTGGATATATGCGATTAATATTCACTTGAAATCATTCGGGCCGGAACTTAAAATGGTAACAATAAGTCAAAAGATTTTTTAATCGGAGATAGAGATGCAATTGAACACCGCGGTAGCTCGCCCACAAGAAGCGATTCTACAAACAAATAAGTTAATCAAAAATACTTATTTGTTGTTATCCATGACGCTGATTTTTAGCGGAATTACTGCTTTTATCAGTGTTGTTACCAACACTTCCTTCGGCCTGGCATTGATCGCTAGCATCGTTGCAATTGTACTGCTCTGGTTCGTGCTCCCGAGAACGGCAAATTCGGCAACCGGCATACCCGTATTGTTCGGTATCACTGGATTGCTGGGTTTCGGGCTAGGACCGGTTATAGGTTACTACATGGCGATCAATCCGAGTATTGTAATGACAGCCCTGGGGGGCACCGGCGCAATTTTTCTGGGCCTGTCGGGTTACGCGCTCACCACACGTAAAGATTTTAGCTTCATGGGTGGATTCTTGATGGTTGGATTGCTGGTAGTAATCGGCGCGGCGATATTGAATATCTTCCTCGCAGTTCCTGCACTGTTCCTCGCAGTTAATGCAGCAATCGTGATGATCATGGCGGGCCTGATTCTTTACCAGACTTCCGCGTTGATCCACGGTGGAGAAACCAACTACATCATGGCGACTGCCGGATTATTTTTGTCTTTGCTGAACATGTTCCAGGCGTTGTTACATCTGTTGGGCGCGTCTAGCAACGACTAAATTTCCAGGTCAACAAGATATAAATAAGCCCCGTATTCGGGGCTTATTTTTTTCACGGTAACTATTATGGACTGGCTAAAAATTGGTTCTGCATTGTTTTTGATCGCAATGCTGTTCATGATATTTCCGCGCGCCAGGCAGGTCATCAAGAATACCCCAAAAGGCTCGGCGAAGGACTGGATGGGATATATCCTTCCCCTCTCGGTGGTTATCCTGTTTGTAATACTAATGATGGCTATGGTTTGAGTAGTCCATCTGTGACTCAGAATAAGTAACCCCTAGGTTGGGCCAAGCTTGTGAAGCCCAACATAACTAATGCAAATCAATATGTTGGGGTTCGTCCCTCACCCCAACCTACTGACTATTGATGGCTATGGTTTGAATAGTCTATCTGCGACTCAGATAAGTAAAACTAAGCCGATTGTCGCGATAATATTTGCTCAGCCAGGGACAAATCTTCCGGATGGGTCAGCTTGATATTTTCGGCGCTACAGGGAACCAGTTTGGGTTTCATCCCCAGCGCCTCTATAGCCGCGGCATCGTCGGTTATCTCCAGGTTATTTTGAAGCACGTGGTTCAGGGCCTGATGCAATAAATTGGCGCGGAAAAGTTGCGGGGTGAAGGCGCGCCAGAGACCTTCGCGCGCTACTGATTTGATACTGTTACCCTGCTCGTCCTGCTGTTTTATGGTGTCGGTAATTGGCAATGCGAGTAAAGCCCCGGCTTCATGGTTGGTTGCCGCTTCAACCAGGCAAACCAAATCCCGATGGGGGACTAGCGGCCGTACGGCATCGTGTACTAATGCATACGGGTCATCTAAATCAAGCTTCCTCAATTTGAGTAAGCCATTAAAAACCGAATGCTTGCGTTCCTCTCCGCCGGTAGCGGTGAGAATGGGTTTCTCTGACTGGTAATTTAAACCTGGCCAGTCGGTATCATCTGCGCGTAACACCAGGATGACACCGTAAATGCCGTCAAACGACAATAATCTGTCCAGAGTGTGCTCGATTATGGTTTTTTCCCCGAGTTTCAAATACTGTTTCGGGGTTGAACTTTGCATCCGCTTACCCACCCCGGAAGCGGGCACAATCGCCCAGATTGGGGAGCTATTCGCGTAACTGCTCATCGGTGCCGCTGTCTTGCCTGGGTATCAACTGAATGAATGTTTCTCCCTGCTTGATCATACCGAGATCATTGCGCGCCTTTTCTTCGATCGCGTCGAGTCCATTTTGCAAATCGAGCACCTGGGCTTCGAGTATCTTGTTACGATCTTCAAGTGAGCGTAACTTTTCTTTCTGGCGCTCCAGTTCCTTCGACAACTGTACTACTTCGGAAAGACTACCATCACCAATCCATAACTTGTATTGCAAGCCAATGAGCAAAAGGATTAATACAGCGATCAGTATTTTCATCGATTCATCGAAATCCAGACACAACTATAAGTTACGAAATTATAAGCTGCGAAATGCCTTCTTGCCCGGATAGATCGCGTTGGCTCCCAACTGATACTCGATGCGCAGTAACTGATTATATTTCGCGACCCTATCCGAACGTGAAAGGGATCCGGTTTTGATCTGTCCCGCGTTGGTGGCAACGGCGAGGTCGGCGATGGTGACGTCTTCAGTTTCACCCGAACGATGTGAAATCACCGTGGTGTAGTTCGCCTTGTGCGCCATTGAAATTGCGTCGAGCGTTTCGCTCAGCGTACCTATCTGGTTAAATTTAATCAGAATCGAATTGGCAATATTGTTTTCGATGCCGCGTGAAAAAATGCTCGTGTTGGTTACGAACAAATCGTCACCGACCAGTTGGATCTTATCTCCCAGTTTTTCGGTCAGTAGGGCCCAGCCATCCCAGTCACTTTCATCCATCCCATCCTCGATGGTAATAATCGGGTATTGACTCACCCAGGACGCAAGATAATCGGCGAATCCACTGGCATCAAATGATTTATTTTCAGACGCGAGCAAATAACGTCCGCCCTGGTAGAATTCAGAACTGGCGACATCCAGTCCCAGGCATATATCGTCACCGGCTTTAAAACCGGCCTGCTCTATCGCCTCGAGTATCACTTCGATGGCCTCTTCGTTGGACGACAAATCGGGTGCAAAACCGCCCTCGTCGCCTACCGATGTATTCATTCCTTTTTTATTTAATACGGCTTTCAACACGTGAAAGACCTCGGCGCCATAGCGTAGCGCCTCGGAAAAATTTGGCGCACCCACCGGTAATATCATGAATTCCTGCATATCCACGCTGTTGTTCGCATGGGCGCCACCGTTGATAATATTCATCATCGGTACGGGTAAAGTTCGGGCGTTTTCACCCCCGAGAAACCGATAAAGGGGCTGTTGAGCCTGTAGTGCAGCGGCCTGCGCATTTGCCAGCGAAACTGCCAGTAACGCATTGGCGCCAAGTTTACTCTTGTTATCGGTACCATCCAGATCGATCATCGCCGTATCCAGCCCGACCTGATCGTTACAGTCGAGGCCGATCACCAGAGCGGCTATTTCGTTATCGATATGGCTTACCGCCCTGGTAACTCCCTTGCCCTGATAACGGCTATTGTCGTGATCGCGCAATTCTATCGCTTCACGCTCGCCGGTCGATGCACCCGATGGAGCTGCGGCTCTCCCGACCACGCCAGTCGATAATGTCACCTCGGCCTCGACCGTCGGGTTGCCCCTCGAGTCCAGAATTTCGCGCCCAATTACCTTGCTTATGCTGGTCATGATCTCTCCAACTTCGCTTTATTGCGTGCCTCATAGCGCCTGCTCGTGCATTTATCGAGACTGAGACTAAACTTACCCGGGTTCAACCAGTTTTAGCCTTGCTGCACTCCATCGCTGCGGTAATAAAACTGTTAAACAGAGGGTGACCCTCGCGTGGCCGCGAGGTAAATTCAGGATGAAACTGGCACCCGATAAACCAGGGATGATCAGAGAGCTCAACCATTTCGACCAGTTCGTTATCGATAGAATACCCTGAGATAACCAGGCCTGCTTCCTGCAGCCTGTCGAGATAGTTATTATTAAACTCGTAGCGATGACGATGCCGCTCGTTGATTTCATCTGTGCCGTAAGCCTTGCGTGTCAAGGTGCCTGGTACCAGCTTGCATATCTGTGCACCCAGTCGCATAGTACCGCCCAAATCGACTTTTTCGTCGCGTTTTTCGATCGAGCCATCCTGGTTGAGCCACTCAGAAATCAGGGCGATTACCGGGTCGGGGGTTTTCGGATTGAATTCAGAACTGTGCGCCTTTTGCAGACCGAGTACATTTCGAGCGTATTCTATGACCGCAACCTGCATACCCAGGCATATACCCAGGTAGGGTATCTGGTGAGTGCGCGCGTAATTGGCCGCCACTATTTTGCCTTCGATACCACGACTGCCGAATCCCCCGGGCACCAGGATCGCATCCAGATCTTTCAGGCTGTCGATACCGTCGGCTTCCAGCGAGTCCGAGTCGATCCTGATAATGTTGACCTTCGTCCGCGTATGGATACCGGCATGTGCGAGCGATTCATTGACCGATTTATAGGCATCGGTATGATCGACGTATTTACCGACGAAACCGATATTGACCTCATGATCAGGCGACTCCAGCGCCGATACAACCTGATCCCAGTCGCTTAAATCCGCTGGTGGTAAGTTCAGCGAGAAATGCCTGGCGACAATCTCATCCAGCCCCTGTTCGTGCAATTCGCGTGGAATTTTATAGATATGGTCCACATCGACGGCTGAAATGACCGCTTCTTCGGCGACATTGGTGAACAGTGCTATTTTCCTGCGCTCTTCGCCAGGAAGAGCGCGATCGGCTCTACACAATAATATATCGGGTTGAATACCGATCGAGCGAAGTTCCTTGACCGAGTGTTGCGTCGGCTTGGTTTTGATCTCCCCGGCGGCCGGTAGATACGGAATCAGAGTCAGGTGCACATACAGCACATTATCGTGCCCCAGTTCGAATCCTAGTTGTCGTATAGCTTCCAGGAACGGCAGAGATTCAATGTCGCCGACGGTACCACCGATTTCTACCAGTACGATGTCCGCATCGTTGGTGCTATTGAGTATCAGTCGCTTAATTTCATCGGTAATGTGCGGAATAACCTGAACCGTGGCGCCGAGATAATCTCCACGACGTTCCTTGGCGATGACGTTTTCGTAAATCTGCCCCGTGGTGTAATTACTGTTTTGCGAACAGCGTATGCCGAGAAATCGTTCGTAATGACCGAGATCCAGGTCAGTCTCGGCGCCATCGTCGGTGACATAGACTTCGCCATGCTGGAATGGGCTCATGGTGCCAGGGTCAACATTGATATAGGGATCCAGTTTGATCATGTTGACGCTGAGTCCTCGCGCCTGGAGTATCGCTCCCAGAGATGCAGATGCAATGCCCTTGCCTAGTGATGATACAACACCACCAGTAATAAATATGAATCGGTTCATAGACCCTGAAAAGTGTTTATGATTTTAAGGCACTTCGCAAATACCAATATTTTTTGTGAAATGTCTTACATAGGTTGGAAGGAAACAATAGCAGAATCCCAATTTGAAGACAATCTGCATCAACCCTTGTTCGCAAACAAAAGGGCTCTTTTTGGGGCGGGCAAGCCTTCTACAGTCAAATCGGTATTTTGACTATCCAGACTATCCGAGAGCGACTCGAATTGCATCCACTCGGTAACCCGCTGCTCGTCACGCGTAGTTGCAGAAATATCGGCAATTCTGACGTTTGTGAAACCGCAGCGTTCCAGCCAGTTAGCCAGTTCAGGCGCGCTGGGTATGAACCATACGTTTTTCATGCGTGCATAGCGGTCTTTGGGCAGTAAAATATCTCCGTGCCCACCTTCGATTACCAGTGTCTCCAGGCACAATTCACCGCCACTTGCGAGCAAACCTTTCAGTTGCAGGAGATGATCGATCGGACTCTTGCGATGGTATAAAATCCCCATAGAAAATACCGTGTCGAACCAGTCCATCTCGGCTGGCATCTGTTCTATTCCTATCGGTAACAGACAAATTTCAGGCCGGTTCAGATATTTTTGTACCGCCTGGAACTGCAAGTTGAACAGTACCGAGGGTTCGATACCGAGGACTAACTGCGGTGACGCTGAAAGCATGCGCCAGCAGTGGTATCCGTTGCCGCAGCCGATATCCAGCACGCGTCGATTTTCGAGCGGCGCAAGCTGCGCCTTGAGCCGATCCCACTTGAAATCCGAGCGCCATTCGGAATCGATCAGTATATCTGCAAACCGATAGGGACCCTTACGCCAGGGCATCAGCGATTTTAATGCCTGAAACAACGAATCGCGATTTTCGCAAACGCCGTCGATGGTCACCGCAGGACGGTCGAGATAAACCTGTAGATCATCGATAGGGGGTAAACACGACAGGGCGTCATTCCAACGTGCATAGTTGCCATGATGGCATAACCAGTCTTTTTGTTGCTGCTCGAGTTGGTCAACCCATTGGTTGAACCCGGCATGTCGCAGGCGATTGAACAGGTGGGAATAGTCCACTATTTGATCGCAAGATATGAGTTGAAGTTAAAGCATTGAAAACACTGGTATATCTCGCTAAAACCAGCCTGTTCGAGTCTTTGCCGGTGAACCGAATCAGAATCACACACCAGTACATTTTCCAGTGCTGTCCGCTTTTGACTGATCTCCAGGTCGCTGTAGCCCTGGCTCTTTTTGAATGCCTGATGCAGTTGCACCATGCGCTGGTTATCGAGCTGATCTTCCAGCACGACTTTTTCCGTGAGAATCAGTGCCCCGCCAGGATTAAGACCTCGAAAGATCTTGCCGATCAGATCTGCCCTCTTATCCGGGTCGATAAACTGTAAGGTTAAATTTAATATCACCAGGGAAGCATTTTGGATCTCAATATTTTGTACATCCGCGCACAGCCATTGAATATGCCTCGTGCCCGCATGTTGTGCCTTGCATTTTTTGATCATCGCAGGTGAATTGTCGACCGCTAATATCGAGCAATCCAAAGCACTGGTTTGCTCGGCAATCATGCGCGAAACATCGCCAAGCGAGCAGCCCAGATCGTAAATATTACTTCGCTGCTGTACAAACACCCGAGCATAAAGCCCTGTCATGTGTAATAACAAACCATACCCCGGAACCGATCTGGAGATCATATCCCGAAACACATTGGCCACGCCTTCGTTGAATTCAAAAGCCTTTACTTCGCTCAATTGTTTTGCGAATACCTGGTCTTTATCGACTGGATCGGTCATTTGGTTGTTAAAGTCCATAGGCCAACCAATTCATCATCAAAATAGATTTGTGGCGTGATCGATCTTTTCCAGGGCGGTATTTTATGCTTCTGGAACAGGCGCTTAAGGCGGTGGCGTGCCGGGTTCGATACATTGTTACGAAGTCGAAACATTAACTTGATCGCTTGTCCGGTATCATTCCTGCCGAGGTAACGAATCATCTCCCTTCTTTGAATTTCCAGGCCGATTTCCCCGATTTTCAATACTGGAGAGCGATCAAATTCATACGCTTCCTGTAATGGCTGCGAATCTCCATCGAGTACGCTAAACAAACGCTGATTGTAAAGTCGAATACTGTATCCATTGCCGCGAATCATCAGCCCCGTATTCTTTTTGGTCCTCAACTGACTCACTAACTCGTTTATCCGGGCCTGAGGTAAGCTGGCGCAACCACGTTGTTTGAGCCAATAGCGAATCAGATTTTTTTGCCGCGCCGGGATGAGTTCGAGTAAGGCCTGTCTGCACAGGGTATCTGTATTTTCCCGATCTGATGGGTCCAGAGCAGTTGCGTAATCCTGTGCAGCCAGGTCTTCCAGTACTGCCACGGTTTCTGCCTGTATTTCTATCACCGACCGTATCGAACCAATATACCCGGGCCACCGGCTTTTTATCAGAGGAATGACCTGTTGACGCAGAAAATTCCGGTCGAATCGATCAGAAGCATTGCTGGGATCCTCGAACCATTTAATTTGGTGGTGTCTGGCGTAGGTCGATAACTCTTCTCGTGAAATATCGAGCAAAGGTCGAAATAGTGTCGATTGTCCGATCGGCCTGGATTTGGCGATGCCCCGTAGCCCGGCGCTGCCCGATCCGCGTAGCGCGTTGAGCATAAATGTTTCGACCTGATCGTCGGCGTGGTGAGCTGTCATTAAACAGTCGCCCTGATTTAATTCCTTTTCGAATAAGGCATAGCGCGCCTGCCGAGCGGTAGATTCCAGATTACCCGCATGCGGGTCGAGGTGTAGATGGCTGGTTTTTATTTCGAGCCCATATTCCCTGGCTCGCGCATTGCAGAAAACTTCCATTTCATCGGCTGATTCCTGTAATCCATGATTGACGTGCCAGAGTTGAACGCTATAGGAATGAGGATGCGAGGTCAGTAAATGCAATAATACGCATGAATCCAGCCCCCCACTGAAGGCCAGTACTACACGCTCAATATTATCAGGAATAGATTCCAGACAGCTTTTCAAGGTGCTATCCGATAAGATATTAGCCTTCTTTATACTGGCCAAAATTCATTAATTTCTGATACCTCTGATCGAGTAATTTATCGATGCTTACCGACTCGAGCATCTCGATATTCTCTATCAGGCTAAGCTTCAGGTCTTTTGCTATCTGGTCATAGTCGCGGTGAGCGCCGCCGAGCGGTTCCTTGATCACCTTGTCCACGAGTTTCAGCGAGAGCAGGCGGCCGGCGGTTATTCCCATTGCCTCGGCAGCCTGCGGGGCCTTATCGGCACTCTTCCACAGTATCGATGCGCAGCCTTCCGGAGAAATCACAGAGTAGGTTGAATACTGCAACATGTTGATCCGGTCTCCCACACAAATAGCGAGCGCACCACCAGATCCACCTTCCCCAATTATAGTGCAAATGATCGGTGTCTTTAGATCGGCCAACACATATAGATTTCGCGCGATTGCTTCGCTTTGACCTCGCTCTTCAGCGCCGATACCAGGATAGGCACCCGGTGTATCCACCAGGGTAATCAACGGCATTTTGAATTTTTCCGCCATTTTCATGAGTCGCAGTGCCTTGCGGTAGCCTTCTGGCCTCGGCATGCCGAAATTGCGCTTTATTTTTTCGCGTGTGTCTCTACCCTTTTGCTGGCCAATTACCATGACTGGCTTGCCTTCTAGCCTTCCCATGCCGCCGATGATTGGCTGGTCATCCCCATAAGCCCGATCGCCATGCAAATACTCAAAATCGGTAAATATACGTTCGATATAATCGATCGTATAAGGTCGGTTTGGGTGTCTCGATAGCTGCGAAACTTGCCATGGGGTGAGTTTGGCGAAAATTGCCGATGTGAGGTTTTCCGCCTTCCTGTCAAGTGTTTGAATTTCTTCTGAAATATTCACTTCCGAATCATCCGTAACATACCGAAGTTCGGCGATCTTGGCCTGTAGTTCCGCAATCGGTTGTTCAAAATCGAGAAATTTAGGATCCATGAATACTATAATTAGGGAGAGTAACTACTAATGATAGTGTAACGATTAGACTCTAGACTGTCATCATGCTTTGACAGCCTTGCTGTCGAATACCTGCTTCAGTCCAGTATAGATTTGTTAATCGCAGCAAGTGCCGCTGCAGGATCCGCGTGCTGTGTAATCGGCCGGCCTATTACCAGATAACTGGAACCATCGGCTATAGCCTGTTCGGGGGTCATGGTGCGTTGCTGATCGTCAGGATCTGCTCCTGCTGGCCTGATGCCCGGAGTTACCAGTAGTGGGCCATCGCCTATTCTGTGGCGGAGGGGTTTGGCTTCCTGCGCTGAACAAACCAGCCCATCCAGTCCGGCACTTATGGCCATATCGGCTAATCGGTCGACAAACTCAGGTATTTCCTGATCGACTCCCAGTTGATCCAGATCCTCCTGCGAATGGCTTGTCAAAAGCGTGACCGCGATCAGGTAAGGTCGATTGGTACCGACCATATCTATACCTTCTCGCGCCGCCAGCAACATCGAATAGCCCCCTAGTGCATGCACATTGAGCATCCACACGCCGAGTTGGCCAGCCGCATAAATCGCTCTTTTTACAGTATTCGGTATATCGTGATACTTGAGATCCAGGAAAATATCAAATCCCTTAGACACCAGCGTTTCGATTAGCGTTGGCCCAGACAGGGTAAATAATTCTTTACCTACCTTTAGTTTGCATAGTTCAGGAGATACTTTGTCGACAAATTCAAGCGCCTGTTTTTTACTCGGATAATCAAGCGCAACTATTAATCGAGGATCAAGGACAGGCACAGGCTCCCCTATATCGGTTTCATCGAAGCCCAGCTTTTACAACTTGGGCAGTTCCATTCGATTACATGGCTTTCATAACCACACTGGGAGCAGGTAAATTCGATCTTTTTGCTGTGCATCATTTTCAGAAATGAAGACAAACTTTCCCAGGTTTCTGACAGGTGATCCGGATCAGACCTTAGAAATCGAAACGCAAATTCAAATGATTCAAACGAAGGAGAAGATTTCAAAACATCGGAAAGAAATAGTCTGGCTTTCTCAACCTGGTTCTGGTCTACATAGTATTCGAGTAACGCCATAGCCAGCCGGGTAGATGGGTGATCTAGATATTGTTGCTGTAGAAAATTTTGGTATGCACTGGATTCCTTTCCGCGGAGGTAAATTTTTTTAGCGGGTTCAATATACAGTCCCATGTATTCTGGTTTCGATTTAATCAGGCGCTTGAACAGCTTTTGGGCGGCCGGAATACTATTGGCGTCCAGATGCAACTTAATCAGGAGTAGCGTCGCCCTGACACAATTTTGGTCAACTTCGATTGCTTTGGCGAGGCTTTCGCGAGCCACTTTATTTTTGCCTTGTGCCATAGCATTTTCAGCGACTTCGCAAAGGCATTGGCTATAGATTATCGCCGCGTCTGTCTCGCCTCTATCATAAAGAATCTGCGCGCAGCCGATTGCTTCGTGCCACGATTTTTCAGTGATATAAAGATCCAGGAGCCGGCGATAGGCTACCAGATCATCCGATTTTAACTGTATCATCTCCTTGAACAGCTTTTCGGCACGATCGAGTAATCCCGCCTTTAAATAATCGTTGGCCAGCTCCGCAATCGCCATATTCCGTTGTTTTTTGCTTAGATTGGGTCGCGCGAGAAGATTTTGATGTACCTTAATCGCCCGTTCGACTTCCCCTTTTGAACGGAATAAGTTTCCAAGCGTAATATGAATTTCTATCGTGTCGCTATTGACTTCGATTAACTCGGTAAAAATACCGATTGCCTTGTTCGAATCGTTCGATAACAGGTAATTGAGCCCCTTGACATAAGAGTCCGAGAAAATTCCGGTGGATTTACTGGCACTATTTTTAGTAAAAGGATCCCATCGACCAATCATCCAGCCGGTTAGAATTGCGCTAAGAGTCAGTAATAACAGCCAATAATCCATCGAATAGATCAACTCGCCTTAGCGGCACTGGAAACGGTTATTATAGATGTCGTTCGCCTGTTTCGGCGAGCGCTATTTCTGGTTATTGGCGCGATCCCGTAATTCTTTACCAGGCTTGAAATGCGGAACATACTTACCCGGAAGATCCACCCTGTCACCCGATTTTGGATTTCTACCAGTCCTTGGAGGGCGATAGTGGAGACTGAAACTTCCAAAACCTCTGATTTCAATGCGTTTGCCATTAGACAGCGCATTACTCATCATTTCAATCAAGCTCTTGACCGCCAGTTCGACATCTTTATAGGCCAGATGCCCCTGATTTCTGGACAAATTCTCTATCAAATCTGACTTGGTCAACGAAGGTACGTATTCTTGTTCTTTCATCACATCGTCCAGTTCATCGAAACAGGCGGCGAAGTGGAAACTTCACCGCCCCGGGTATCGGATCCTAAGAATCCATTTTTTCCTTTAACAGGTCACCGAAACTGGTTGTAGTACCACTCTCTCGACTCGCTGCGTAGTCTTTTAAGGCTTCCTGTTCTTCTTCGGTATCTTTCGCTTTAATCGACAGATATATACTCCGTCCTTTTCGATCCATACCGGTTATCTTGGCTTCTATCTCGTCGCCCTCATTCAAAAAAGACCTGGCGTCTTCAACTCTGTCGGTAGCCATTTCCGAAGCTCTGAGTAAACCTTCGATACCATCGCCCAGATTGACTATCGCTGCTTTAGCATCCACCGAAATGACGATACCGCTGACGATACTACCTTTGGGTTTTTCTGCTATGAAACTGGCGAATGGATCCTTCTCAATCTGTTTGATGCCGAGTGAAATACGCTCACGTTCAGGATCGATAGAAAGCACCATGGCTTCAACTTCCTGACCTTTCTGGTAATCTCGAACCGCTTCTTCACCCGGCTTGTTCCAGGACAGGTCGGTCAAGTGGATAAGCCCGTCGATATTGCCATCGAGTCCGATAAAAATACCGAAATCGGTAATAGATTTTATCTTGCCTGAAATGACATCACCCTTGTTATTAGTCGAGCCAAACTCGTCCCATGGGTTAGCCTTGCATTGTTTCATGCCTAATGAAATTCGGCGGCGCTCTTCGTCAATTTCCAAAATGGCCACCTCGACTTCATCACCGAGAGTCACCATTTTATTCGGATTAACGTTTTTGTTAGTCCAGTCCATTTCAGACACATGTACCAGGCCTTCGACGCCATCTTCGATTTCGACGAAACATCCATAGTCGGTGATATTGCTAACATGGCCAAACAATCGCTGGCCTTCGGGGTAACGGCGCATAATATTGGCCCAGGGATCGTCACCCATTTGCTTGAGACCAAGCGAGACCCGATTCTTATCGCGATCGAACTTCAATACCACGACGTCGATTTCCTGGCCAATTTCTACAACCTCGGACGGATGCTTGACACGTTTCCAGGCCATGTCGGTAATATGCAATAAACCATCGATTCCGCCCAGATCCAGAAATGCACCGTAGTCGGTTAAATTCTTTACGATACCACGAACACGTTCGCCTTCTTTCAGGGTTGCGAGCAGTTTTTCCCGCTCTTCGCTGAATTCTTTTTCGACTACAGCACGGCGTGATACCACGACGTTATTACGCTTTTGATCGAGTTTGATAATTTTGAATTCGAGCTCTTTTTCTTCCAGGTAGGCCGTATCGCGAACCGGACGCACATCGACCAGTGACCCCGGTAAAAACGCCCTGATTTCGCCAATATCGACGGTAAAGCCGCCCTTGACCTTTCCAGTAAAGCGACCGGTAATAATCTCGTCGGCCTGTTGCGCCTCTTCGAGACGGGTCCAGGCTCTGGCGCGTTTGGCTTTTTCGCGCGATAGACGCGACTCGCCATAACCATCCTCGAACGAATCCAGCGCGACTTCTACGATATCGCCAATATTGACATCGAGTTCACCGCTTTCGTTATAAAACTGTTCTATCGGGATCACACCTTCAGATTTGAGCCCCGCGTTGACGATCACAACATCGCGGTTGATATCGACAACTTCACCGGTGATTATCTCACCGATACGCATATTCATTTGAGTAATGCTTTGCTCAAACATTTCTGCAAAATTTTCAGACATGGAAGAATTTCCTAAATGGGTTTGTAATTACGAGGGCTTAAAGAAGACTTCCTAATTACGCTAGTGTTAAAAAAACCCTGTAAACGGTGCGTCTACAAGGACCTGTTTTCATTCACCTCAACAATGTGGCTCATTACCAGATCGACTACCTGTTCCAGATCAAGCAAACTCGAATCGACTATAATCGCTTCGCTCGCAGGTATCAGGGGCGATTCGGCCCGATTTTTATCCCGTTCGTCACGCTCGCTGATATCCGCTCTAAGCTGGTCGATATTAGCTGATAATTCCATACTAATCAACTGGTTATAACGCCTTAAAGCCCTAATTTCGACCGATGCGCACAAAAAAAACTTAAATCTGGCATCCGGGAACACCACAGTGCCCATATCGCGGCCATCGGCCACCAGTCCGGGGGGCCGAAAAAACTCTCGCTGCCAGGCCAGTAATTGCTTTCGCACCCCTGGGTAGCGAGCGATTACTGACGCTGCCTCGCCGCTCGATTCGAGCCGGATTTGCTCAGATACATCGGTATCGTTGAGATAGGGGATGCTCAGTTCATCGCCGATTTCAAATCGAATATTTAAGTCTGCCAGGCTCGTAACAACCTCGGATTCCTGCTCTAAATCGATTCCATCCTGCAAAGCCTTGAGTGCAGCAAGTCGATAGATAGCGCCACTATCGAGCAAATGAAAATTCAGTTTTCCGGCAAGCTGTACCGCGAGCGAACCTTTGCCAGAGCCACTGGGTCCGTCGATCGCGATAATATAGGGCTGCTTATCCCTCATGTATTGAAATTTCCGTCATGCATAGAAATTTTTAATCCGGCCCCTGCGGCCAGGTTAACAAACCCAGGGAAAGACGTGTTGACGTTGGTACAATCCTCTATCCTGAGCAAATCGCCGGCAGCGATGGATGCGATACTGAAGGCCATCGCAATACGATGATCTCCGTGAGAATTGATCACACCACCAGCCATGGGACCTCCGAATATTTTAATACCGTCTGGCCTGGGCTCTACGCGTACACCCAGTGTGCTTAAACCCTGCGCCATTACCTCTATTCTATCACTCTCCTTGACTCTGAGTTCCGAGGCCCCGGTGAGCAGGGTTTCTCCCTCTGCACAGGCCGCTGCGACAAATAAAACCGGAAACTCGTCAATCGCCAGCGGCACCAGGGCCTCGGGTATGTTAATACCGTGCAGCGAAGCGCTTCGAACCACGATATCAGCAACCGGCTCACCCCCGATATCCCGTTGATTAAGCAATGTTATATCGGCGCCCATTAGCCTCAGAATCTCGATCACCCCGGTGCGTGTCGGATTGACGCCAACATGCTCAAGCGTCAGTTCGCTATCTGTCGCGATGCTCGCGGCTACCAGAAAAAAAGCAGCAGCAGAAATATCGGCGGGAATTTCGATATCCATCGCGTTTAGCTCCTGGCCACCGCTCATGCTGACTTGCCTCCCCTCGGAAACAACAGGGCATCCAAAACCACGCAGCATGCGTTCGGTATGATCGCGAGTGGTTGCGGGTTCGACGATAATGCTTTCGCCATCGGCGTATAGAGCGGCAAGCAGCAAACAGGATTTAACCTGTGCCGAGGCCATCGGTGTGTGATAATTAATCGGGCTTAATTTTGACTGACCCAATACAGTTAATGGCGCGGTGCAGCCTGACTGACTATTGATCCTGGCTCCCATCGCCTGCAGGGGCTCGATCACGCGCTTCATCGGTCGAGCACTAAGCGACTCGTCACCTACCAGGGTCGCATCGAATGACTGGCCGGCCAGCAACCCGAGCAGCAGACGCATGGCCGTACCCGAGTTCCCCATATCGAGTGTGTTCGCGGGTTTTTTCAAACCGTGCAAGCCGGCCCCGTGCACGCTCACCCGGTCCCCCTCGCGCTCTATGGTGACACCCATGGACTGCAACGCCTTAAGGGTATTCAGACTATCTTCGCCCTGCAGAAACCCCGAAATATGGCTTGTTCCCTGGGCGATCGACGAAAGAATTATAGCCCGATGAGAGATTGATTTATCGCCCGGAACGCGGATCGAGCCTTTGACGGTTCCCCCCGGCAGGCACTCGATGCCGGACATCAACAGTTTCCTACCAGCGAATCTCTCTCTGATTTTGCGTTGCCGAATAACTCCAGCAATCGCCCGGCATCCTGATTTTGAATAGCGGCCGACACCTGGTCCAGTTCGTTTTTGTATTGCTCGATCAGCGCTAACAGGGCATCGCCATTAGAAATACAGACATCGCGCCACATCACCGGATCGCTAGACGCAATTCGGGTAAAGTCACGAAAGCCGCCTGAGGCGTATTTGAATATCTCGTCGTGTTCGTTCAGGCCAGAGAGGAAATTAACCAGCGCATAAGCCAGCATATGGGGTAAATGCGAGGTAGCGGCAAGCACCTTATCATGATGCTGCACGCTTAAATATTCGATGCTGGCACCGCATTGCCGCCACATCTTGTCGATGGTTTCGATCGCACCCTGATCGGTCGAATCGAGCGGAGTCAGGATAACCCTTTTATTCTGGTAGAGACTGGCAAACCCGGCCTCAACGCCACTTTTTTCGGTTCCTGCAACAGGGTGTCCTGGAACAAATTGCCCTACCCTGTCACCGAGACATTCCATCGCGACTTCGACTACCGATGCCTTGGCGCTGCCCACATCGGTTATCACCGCCTGATCCGTAATCGCTCCAGCGATTTGTTCAAATACTCGTCGCATCGCCCCCAGGGGTACTGCCACAACCACGATATCTGCCGCTTTAACCGCATCGCTAACCGAAATCTGGTAGCTGTCGATAATACCTAGCTCGATGCCTTTTTCCAGGCTTTGCTGATTGCGCCCACATCCAACGACATGGCCGACGGCGCCAGCCTGTTTTAATGCGAGCGCGAGAGAGCCTCCGATGAGCCCGACACCGATGATAGCTAGCCGATCGATCATAGCAATAGCTCCAGCTTTTCCAGCAACACCTGATGTTGCTGTTCGGTTCCAATAGTAATGCGCAGAAACTCAGACATGTTGTAGTTGGCGACTGGTCTTACAATAATTCCCTGCCGCAACAGGGATTGATAAATTTCGTCGCTTCGTTGCCCAAAATGCACGGTGAGGAAATTAGCCACCGAGGGGATATAGCGCAGATTCTTCGAAGAAAAATAATCGCCAAGTTGTTTAAGGCCTCGGGTGTTATTCACCCGGCTGGCCTGCACAAAATCTTCGCCGTCCAGGCTCGCAATAGCCGCTGCCTGCGCCACCGTACTGGCGTTGAAAGGTTGCCGTACCCGGTTCAACAAATCACACACAGCTGTGCTGGATATCGCATAGCCGACCCTGAGACCGGCCAGACCGTATATCTTTGAAAAGGTACGGGTCACGATCAAATTCGGATAATCGTCAAGCCACTGTAATGCGTCGGGATAATCGCTTTCTTCGACATACTCGAAATATGCCTCATCGACTACAATCGGGATGTGCGAGGGCACCCGATCGATAAAATCCTTTAATTCCGTGCGCGACAGCCAGGTGCCGGTTGGGTTATTCGGGTTGGCGATAAATATCATTCTGGTCTGTTCGTTGATCAGCGCAAGCATGGCGGTTAAATCATGGCCATAGGGCTGCGCATGATCGGGTGGCATGGCTTTGGCAACCCGGGCTGCAGCGCCACAGGCCTGCACCACCAGGGCGTAAACCAGGAAGGCGAATTCTGAATAGATTGCCTCTGTCCCTTTTTCCAGAAATGTTCGAGCGAGTAAATCGAGCACATCATTCGAACCATTACCGACGGTTATCTGGTCACTCTGGATACCCAGTTTGGCTGCCAGTTTTTGCTTCAGATAGTACGCGTTGGCGTCCGGGTATAGTTCGATATTCTGACTGGCCTGATCGATTGCCTTTCTGGCGGAATCACAGCATCCAAGCGGATTTTCATTGGAAGCGAGCTTAATCGCGTTGGAAATTCCCAGTTCACGTTCGAGCTCCTCCACCGGCTTTCCTGGCGTATAGGGCTGCAATAATTTAACTGGCGCGCGCGCAGAATCTATTACTGACATCAGAGCGAAGCTTTCGGGTAGGATCCGAGAATTTTGAATCGATTCGCCTGACCCTTGAGTTCGAGTAATGCCTTTTGAACGTTATCCGAATTCTGATGGCCATCGATGTCGATGAAAAAAATATATTCCCATTTACGATCTGGAGCTGGACGGGATTCGATCTTATTCATGCTGATACCATTATCCGCGAGCGGCTGTAATAGCCCCAGCAGGGCGCCTGGATAATTTTTCGTCGAGATCAGCAGAGAAGTCTTATCGTCGCCACTGGGGTCTACATCCTGATTGCCGATTATCACGAATCGCGTGGTATTGTCGGATACATCCTCAATATTTTCGAAGCATATTTGCAGTTTGAAATTTTCCACCGCCGGCAGGCCGCAAATAGCCGCAGTAGCCGGGTCCTGACTGGCGATACGCGCGGCCTCGGCATTGCTGCTTACCGCCACGCGTTCAATTTTCGGAAAATTCTGGTCAAGCCAGTGCCTGCATTGCGCGAGCGATTGCTGGTGTGAATAAATCTGGCTGATCTGCGAAACGTCCTGCGATTGATTCGCCAGGTGATGGTGTATGCGCATCTCTACTTCACCGCTGACCTTGAGGTCAGAATCTATAAACATATCCAGCGTGTGGCTGATCACACCTTCGGTAGAATTTTCAACCGGTACCAGACCGTAGTCTGCATGCCCGGATTCCACTGAACTGAACACGTCAGGGATACTACTCATCGGAATAGTGGTTACCGAATGACCAAAGTGTTTGAATGCCGCACTCTGAGTAAAGGTGCCTTCGGGCCCCAGGTAAGCGATTTTCAAGGGTTGCTCGAGCGCGAGGCAGGCAGACATCACTTCACGAATCAGGCGGCCTACCTCGTCATCGCTCAAAGGCCCCTGGTTTGATGTCTTCAATCGTTGTATTACCTGAGCTTCCCGGTCTGGACGGAAAAAATGGGTCAAATCACCCGCTTGACTGGAATCACCCCGCTTGACTTCGGCAACCTGGACCGCGCAACGCGCACGCTGGTTGAACAATGCGAGTAGCTGGGCGTCGATTGCATCGATTTGATCGCGTAACTTTTGCAGTGGATCGTCACTCATGGGCCTGTCGCCTTATTCCTGATCGCCCGGCTCGTCCCCATTGACGCTTGATGCCACAGGTTCGATCTGTACCAGTTTTTCGTTTTCGCCCAGACGAATCAGCGTGACCCCCTGTGTATTTCGCGCGAGAATGGAAATATCTCCTACCGGGGTGCGCACCAGCGTACCTGCATTGCTGATCAGCATCACTTCTTCGTCATCGTTGGTTTTTATCGCCCCGACTACGCGGCCATTACGTTTCGAAGTTTTAATCGAGATCACCCCCTGACCCCCTCTTCCCTGTACAGAAAAATGCTTGATACGGGTTCGTTTACCATAACCATTTTCCGTCGCGAACAAAATTTCGCCCTCGTTGGAATCGGTCGCAATCAGCGAGATGACCTCGTCACTCGTCTTGATTTTAATACCACGTACCCCCGCGGCGGTTCGGCCCATAGCCCGCACACTCGCTTCGGTTATGCGAATACCCTTGCCTGTACTGGTAAATAACATTAAGTCATAGCTACCATCGGTTAACTCGACCCCGATTAAACTGTCGCCATCCCGCAGGTCGAGCGCAATGATACCGTTGGCGCGAGGCCGTGAAAAACTCGATAGCGGCGTACGTTTGACCTTGCCTGCGGCTGTGGCAAAGAATATGAACTGATCTTCTGGATATTCGCGTACCGGGAGAATCGCGGTGATTCGTTCATTTTTCTCCAATGGTAGCAGGTTCACCATTGGGCGCCCGCGTGCAGTCCGGCTACCGATCGGTAACTGGTAGACTTTCTGCCAGTAAACCTTGCCACGCGTCGAAAAGCACAACAATGTGTCGTGGGTCGAAGCGACAAACATCTGTTCGACGAAATCTTCATCCTTGACCCTGGTTGCGGCTTTTCCGCGACCACCACGGCGCTGGGGTGAATAGGATTCGAGCGGTTGCGCCTTGGCATAGCCAAGATGCGAGATAGTGACCACGACATCTTCTTCGCTGATTAAATCTTCAACCGTCAAATCCGAATGGTCGACCACGATTTCTGTTCGTCGCGGGTCAGAAAACTGTTCCTTGATCGCTTCTAGTTCGAGTCGAATTTCCTGCTTCAGGCGTCCGTCACGCTGCAATATATCGAGCAGATCTTCGATTTTCCCCAGAATTTCCCGATATTCGGTAATAATTTTATCCTGTTCCAGGCCGGTTAATCTGTGCAGTCTTAAATCCAGGATGGACTGCGCCTGTTTTTCGGTCAGCCGATACTCGGCTCCTATCAACCCACTTTGCTCGGGAATATCCTCGGGACGCGAAGAATCGGCCCCGGCGCGCTTCAGCATCTCCATCACCACCCCGGGTGACCAGGTATTTTCCAGCAGCGCAGATTTCGCAACCGCAGGGCTCGAAGACTTTTTAATCAGCGCGATTATTGCGTCGATATTCGACAGCGCTATCGCCAGACCTTCCAGGATATGCGCCCTGTCCCGTGCTTTACGTAAGTCGAATATAGTGCGGCGCGTGACTACTTCACGACGGTGCGAGATAAAAGCCTCTAAGATAGCTTTCAGATTCAGCACCCTGGGCTGTCCTTTGACGAGCGCGACCATGTTGATACCAAACACATTCTGCAATTGCGTTTGCTTGTAAAGGTTATTCACTATCACGTCGGCAATTTCACCCCGGCGCAATTCGATCACCATGCGCATTCCATCCTTGTCCGATTCGTCACGCAGGCCAGTGATTCCTTCCAGCCGTTTTTCCTTCACCAGCTGCGCTATTTTTTCCAGCAGACGCGCCTTGTTCACCTGGTACGGTAATTCGGTAACGATGATGCTCTGACGTCCCGACTTATCTTCTTCGTAATGAGTTTTGCCGCGCAGATAAATCTTGCCCCGTCCGGTCCGGTAAGCTTCGCGAATGCCACGCGCTCCATTGATAAACCCGGCGGTCGGAAAATCCGGCCCCGGAATACATTGCATGAGTGCTTCGACGTCAGCCTCGGGTTGGTCGAGCAATAAAATGCAGGCATCGACTACTTCAGCCAGATTGTGCGGTGGGATATTGGTCGCCATGCCCACGGCGATGCCCGATGATCCATTGATCAATAAATTGGGTGCACGCGTGGGGAGTACCGCTGGTTCGTGTTCGGACTCGTCGTAATTGGGCAGGAAATCGACCGTATCCCTGTCGAGATCCGCCAGCAACTCGTGGGCAATGCGCGACATGCGTACTTCGGTATAACGCATCGCCGCAGGAGAGTCGCCATCGACCGAGCCGAAGTTGCCCTGACCGTCGATCAGCATATGGCGCATGGAGAAAGGTTGCGCCATTCTTACGATGGTGTCATAAACCGCAGTATCGCCGTGTGGATGATATTTACCGATTACATCGCCAACCACGCGAGCTGATTTTTTGTAGGGTTTGTTATAGTCTGTACCCAGTACATGCATGGCAAATAATACGCGCCGATGGACCGGCTTAAGCCCATCCCTGACGTCGGGTAAAGCGCGCCCGACGATGACGCTCATTGCGTATTCGAGATACGACCGGCGCATCTCGTCTTCCAGGTTTACAGGAATTACTTCTTTGGCGATATCAGCCATAAAAAATGTTACTCAAAAAGTTAATTTTAGCGTAGGAATCATTTATCTTGCATTGGCGCGATTTTATCACAAACCCAGTAGTCAACACTACTGATTACTAATGTCTTCTTAGAAATTAATGTGGACGTTTTAATCCTTTTCCACCGGTATTCAGAGTGATAGGCATTGCGCACTGGTGTATAGGCAAACCTTTGCCTGAAACCGCATAGCATTTTCATTTGCAGGCAGGACGAAATCTTGTAAGGTTCGGCTATGAATAGCCAATACCAGATTTTATTGCCGAAGTGGATAGTAACGGTTAATCCTTCGTTCGAGGTACTGACCGACTACGCACTCATCATCAAGGATAGCGTGATCGACAGACTGATACCCGTCGATGAATTGCAAATCCAGGAAGATTATCCTGGAGCCGAAACGATCGAGTTACCCGATCATATCCTGATGCCTGGCCTGGTCAATAGCCATACCCATGCCTCTATGAGTCTGTTTCGAGGCATCGCCGATGACCTTCATTTGATGGACTGGCTCGAAAACCATATCTGGCCGGCCGAGGGGCGATGGGTAGATCGACAGTTTATCGACGATGGCTGCCAGCTCACGATCGCCGAAATGATTCGTTCGGGTACTACCTGTATGAATGACATGTACTTCTATCCGGACCAGGTCGCTCGCACAGCGCAGCGGCTTGGTATGCGCGCGGTAGTGGGGTTGATCCTACTCGATTTCCCTACGGTGTGGGCGAAGGACGCCGACGATTATTTGCATAAAGGGCTCGCGGTACACGATGAAATCAAGGAGTATTCACTCATCACCAGTGCGCTGGCGCCACACGCGCCCTATACCGTTTCCGATGAGGCGTTTGAAAAACTGTCGGTCTACAGCAACGAACTCGATTTGCCGGTACACATGCATATCCACGAAACTGAATTTGAAGTCGCCGAAGCGATTAAAAACACCGGTCGAAGGCCACTCGAAAGACTGGATCAATTAAACCTGGTCAATTCTAATTTGATCGCAGTACATATGACCCAGCTCAACGAGTTCGAAATCGAACGGCTCAGTGAAACCGGTGTTCACGTCATACATTGCCCTGAATCCAATTTAAAACTGGCCAGTGGCCTGTGCCCGGTGGCGCAATTGCAGGATAATGGCATCAACGTCGCACTGGGCACCGATAGTGCGGCAAGCAATAACGATCTCGATATGCTGGCAGAAATGAGGACGGCGGCGTTGCTGGCGAAAGGAGTCAGTGGCGACGCCACCGCCTGTAATGCACAACAGGCAATTCAAATGGCGACTATCAATGGCGCCAAAGCACTGGGCCTGGGTGAGCGTATCGGGTCTATCGAGGTAAAAAAGCAGGCTGATTTAATTGGGGTTGACCTGTCGAAATGTAATACCCAACCGGTTTATGACCCGGTGACATGTTTGGTTTACGCCGCTAATAGTCAGCAGGTTTCACACGTCTGGATCGATGGTGTGTGCCAGTTACGCGACTACCAGCTGATAAACATTGATACCGATGAAATCATCAATAAGGCACGATCCTGGGCCGACAAGATGAGGAGTACTGCATGAGCGATATCAACGTCGATCCCGATGAAATCGAGAAATTTCAGGCCCTGGCCAGTCGCTGGTGGGACAGCGAAAGCGAATTTAAACCCCTGCACGACATCAACCCGCTACGAGTGGACTATATTGAAACGCACTGCGATGGCCTGACCGATAAGAAAATACTCGATATCGGCTGCGGTGGCGGCATTCTCTGCGAGGCGCTGGTGCTGAAAGGTGGAATCGTCAGTGGCATCGATATGGCCGACAAGGCGCTCAAGGTAGCTAAAATACATCTGCTTGAATCGAAGCTCGACGTCGATTACCAACTGAGTACTGCCGAAGACTATGCTTTAGAACATGGCGCAAGTTTCGACGTGATAACCTGCCTGGAAATGCTCGAGCACGTGCCCGATCCAGGCTCGGTAGTGTCGGCCGCGGCAAAACTGTTGAAGCCCGATGGACAACTGTTCTTTTCGACCATAAACCGCAACCCCAAGTCATTCGTACTGGCGATTCTGGGCGCCGAATATGTATTGAATTTACTGCCTAAAGGGACTCACGAATACCAAAAGTTTATCAAACCGTCCGAACTGGCCTCGGTGGTTCGCAGCAACCAGCTGGAAGTGCATGATATTACCGGGATGACCTACAACCTGTTGAGTAAACGCTACAAGCTGGGTAAGGATATAGATGTCAACTACCTGATGCACTGCTCGTTCCAATGATTGAAGCAGTATTGTTCGATCTTGACGGTACCCTGGTCGATACCGCCCCGGATATGGGCGCGGCACTCAACAATTTACTGATCGAAGAAAAGCTGGCGCCGGTTCCAATGGATATTATCCGTCCCTTTGTATCACAGGGCGCGCTGGTGCTGACGAAACTCGGATTTTCCGAACATGTGCCGGAATCGGAAATAGAACCCTTACGGCAACGCTACCTGGATCATTATCGGGCTATCGTGGCCGACAATTCCGCACTGTTTGACGGCTTCGAGCAGGTACTCGAATCGCTCGATAATCAGGGTACGCCCTGGGGTATAGTCACCAATAAACCGGAATGGTTGACCACCCCGCTGCTGGAGCAGTTGGCGCTAAACGACAATGCAGCAGTCGTCATTTGTGGCGATTCGCTGGAACAGCGAAAACCCCATCCGCTGCCCCTTATCGTCGCGGCCGAAACCATCGGCATCGACTGCCAGAGCTGTGTTTATATCGGGGATGATCCGCGCGACATAGATGCGGGTAAGGCCGCCAAAATGACAACATTGATCGCCGCTTACGGTTATATCAATCAGGACATCGATCTGAACCAATGGCAGGCAGACGGGGTGATAGAAAAACCGATTGATCTACTAACACACCCGCTGTTGAATTGAGGCCCCTTATAATCATGGCGCAAATACCCGAAACCTTCGCACCCACGGATGATTTATTGCAGGATAAAATTATTCTCGTCACTGGCGCCACCGGGGGATTTGGCAAGGCAATCTCACTCGCCTGTGCCAGACATGGTGCCACCGTGATCTTGCTGGCCAGAAATTTGCGCCTGGCCGAAGCGCTGTACGATGAAATCGAAAAAGCCGGGTATCCGAAACCGGCGATTTATCCGATGAATCTGGAAGGTGCGGCCGAACACGATTACCAGGAACTCGCGCAAAATATCGAAAAGGAATTCGGCCGCCTCGATGGGTTGATCCATTGTGCCGCACTGCTCGGCGCCCCTACCCCGTTCGAACATAGCGATACGGAAACCTGGTACAAGGTACACCAGGTCAATTTACACGCACCCTATCTATTGACCCGCAGCGTGATTCCCCTGCTCAAAAAATCGAAACGCTGCTCCCTGGTATTTATGATAGACGACAAAAAAACCGCCTACTGGGACGCCTACTCGGTCAGTAAACAGGCTGTCGCCGCCATGGCCCAGTTAATTGCCGCCGAATTCGAAGGCAGCCCGCATCACGTTAATTGTATCAATCCCGGTAAAACCAAAACCGCATTACAGCTTCGCGCCTTTCCAGCCGCAAGTGACAATGACCTGCTGCCCGCGCCGGAAGACCATACAGCAATGTTTCTTTACTTGATGAGCGATGAACTACAGGAAAACGGAGAGACCTTTTCACCACTTAATAAATGAAAATCGGAAAATCGGGGTCAGATCACAATCGGAAAATCGGGGTCAGATCACAGTTATTGCTAATATTAGCGAAATCTGTGTTCTGACCCCGAATACCTGTCACCATAATTCTACTGATACTCCAGGTAATATTCCCCGCCACCCAGGTGTTTCTCCAGTGCCAATAGGCATAGCTCGGATGGCATGACCGACCATGGCTCGCTGGTTTTGAGCTGGTATTCGTAACCGTTTCGTTGTAAATGGAATACCACGGGTGTCGCATCTCTCGCCTGGTACTGGTTGAGGATTTTGATCAAATGATTGACCGATTGATCGGCATTGCCATTTAACACAATATGCAAAGCGCGGGCATGGTTGAGGCGATAAACGTCGAGCAGTTGAACCTGCGTCGCGCGAATCTTGACGCCATTGTTAAAGCTGTCGAAGGCGATCCCTCCATCGACCACCCAGATCAGGTCTTTTTGTACCAGGTCTTCAATCTGTTGTAGCATCTTAGGGACGATGCGAACTTCTATGCGGCCACTCCGATCGTCGAGCGTTACGAACGATTCACGGCCATTGAAGCCATTCTTTGTACGAATATCGACGACTAATCCGCATACCCTGGTCGCCTGTTCCTTTTGCCGATAACCATTTTCTGCTGCCATGCCGGTATCGAGTTTATCCAGCCACTGAGCAAAACTGGTGGGTGCGATCTGTTTTACTTCCTTTTCGAGCATTAGCAATGGATGCCCGGTGAGGAATAAACCCAGGGCTTCCTTTTCGAGTAACAGTCGATGCATTTCATCCCAGGGCTCGCAATGCGGCAATGCCCTGGCGACCTTCGACGGCTCTATCGAGGCGAACATATCGGTCATGCCGGCGTCGAGATTGTTTTGCTGCTGTTCTGCTGCCTGCAGGGCGTTGGGTAAATGCGCGAGTAGCGCCGCGCGGTTATCGGAAAAACAGTCCAGCGCCCCGGCCTTGATCAGGGCTTCGATCACCTTGCGATTCGATCGGGACGAATCGATGCGCTCACAAAAATCGTCCAGCGATTGATAACTGCTATCCTTCCGAGCGGCGATAATGGTTTCGATCGCCGAGTGGCCCACTCCCTTGACTGCTCCCAGGCCGTAAAACACCTTTGCTGCATCAACAGGCGCAAAACGATAGTTGGACTGGTTAATATCGGGCGGTAATATCTCCAGATGCATGGCCCGGCATTCGTCGATCAGAGTGACGATCTTGTCGGTGTTATCCATATCTGCGGACAGTACCGCAGCCATGAACTCTGCCGGATAATGGGCTTTTAACCAGGCGGTCTGGTAGGCAATCAATGCGTAAGCCGCTGAATGCGATTTATTAAAGCCATATTCGCCAAACTTTTCCATGATGTCGAAAATCTTGCTGGCAACGTTGTAGTCAACATTGTTGGCAACCGCACCATCGGTAAACACTGCGCGCTGCTGCTTCATTTCGAGCACTTTTTTCTTACCCATCGCACGGCGTAATATATCGGCGCCACCGAGCGTGTAACCTGCAAGAACCTGCGCTATTTGCATCACCTGCTCCTGGTAAAGGATAACGCCATAGGTGGGTTTCAGTATCGCTTCCAGATCAGGATGCGAGTATTCAAACTCGGCGCCATTCTTGCGATCGATAAAATCATCCACCATACCCGACTGCAAAGGCCCAGGTCTAAACAATGCCACCAGTGCGATAATGTCTTCGAATGTAGCCGGTTTTAACCGGCGTATCAGGTCTTTCATGCCACGGGATTCGAGCTGAAACACCGCGGTGGTCTTATGCGCCTGTAGCAGTTCGAAACTCGCCGTGTCGTCTAATGGAAGGCGTTCTATATCCAGCTTTTTCTCCGGATTCCTCGCGTTAATCGATTCGACCGCCCAGTCGATGATGGTCAGGGTTCGTAGCCCCAGAAAGTCGAACTTGACGAGACCGATTGCTTCAACGTCGTCCTTGTCGAATTGCGATACCAGTCCCGAACCGCCTTTTTCGCAATAAGTCGGGGTAAAGTCGATTAAATCGCTCGGCGCTATCACCACCCCGCCCGCATGCTTGCCAACATTTCGAACCAACCCTTCGAGTGACAGCGCCATGTCGATCAGCATCGTGACTTCTTCATCTTGCTCGTATAGCTGGCGTAGGTCTTCTTCACGTTCCATCGCCTTTTCCAGCGTGATGCCAACTTCAAACGGCACCAATTTCGCGATCCGATCGACAAACCCGTAAGGATGGGACATGACACGCCCGACATCGCGGATAACGGCCCTGGCTGCCATGGTTCCATAAGTGATGATTTGCGACACCTGGTTGCGGCCGTAATGGTCCGCCACATATTCGATCACTTCGTCGCGCCTTTCCATGCAAAAATCGATATCGAAATCCGGCATGGACACGCGTTCGGGATTCATAAAACGCTCGAACAGCAAATCGTATTCGAGCGGGTCGATATTGGTAATATAGAGCGCGTAAGCGACTAGCGACCCGGCACCGGACCCCCGCCCCGGGCCTACCGGTATCGCATGCTTTTTGGCCCAGTCGATGAAGTCCATCACGATCAGGAAATAGCCGGGGAATCCCATCTGTACGATCACATCGAGTTCGGTCTGGAGCCGATCATAATAGGTCTGGCGTTCGATGGACTGACCTGGCGGGCATTGTTCCTGGAGAAATTCCAGTCGCGACTCCAGCCCCTGTTCCGACGCGTGGCGGAGGTAACTGTCGATCGAGTAGCCATCAGGTACCGGGTACTCGGGCAGGTAATGCTCTCCAAGATTGAGGCGCACATTACAGGCTCTGGCAATATTGACCGTGTTTTCAATCGCTTCTGGAATATCGGCAAATAACTCAACCATTTCATCGCTGCTGCGCAAATACTGTTGCGGCGAATAATTTTTGGGCCGCCGCTCGTCCTGCAGCGTGAATCCACTACAGATACAAACCCGCACTTCGTGGGATTCAAAGTCTGCAGTATCTATAAAGCGTACATCGTTAGTAGCCACTAGCGGCACCTGAATCTTCGACGAGAATTCAATCGCCTGTTGAATATAAGCTTCCTCGTAGGGGCGCCCGGTGCGCTGTAGTTCGAGAATATAATTGCCCCCAAAAATCACCAGCCACTGCGCCAGGTAGTCGCTTGCCAGCTCCTGGTTTTGCATTTTCAGGGCCTGGCCGATATCGCCTTCGAGATTGGCCGACAGTGCGATCAACCCGGTTGACGCTTCGCGTAACCATTCGATATCGATCGTGGGTCGGTCGGCTAACTGACCTTCCCGGTAAGACCGGGAAACCAGACGTTTGAGATTCAGATAGCCCGTATCGTCCTGGCACAGTAAAACCAGTCGACTCAGTGATTCCTTGCGATCTGGATGACGGACCCAAACTTCGGAACCAAATATTGGCTTGATACCACTGGCGGTAGCAGCCTTGAACAGTTTTACTATTGCGAACAGATTCGATTCGTCGGTGAGTGCAACCGCGCCCATTCCCCTGTGTCGCGTTTCAGCGATTAACTGCTTGAGTCGAATCGTACTGTCGACCAGTGAAAATTCGGAATGTAAATGTAGATGGACGAACTGATTGGGCATCTGGGTCAGGTCCCACTCGCTGTCGGGTTTTCGGGAGCAATTACCCCTGCTCGGTGCGATCCGCTCAATACCTCTTTGACCGGTTTGAAACTATGGCGATGTACTGCACAGGCGCCATATTGCTTGAGAAGGCTCCGATGCCGTTGCGTCGGATAACCCTTATGCCTGGCAAACTGATACTGTGGATAGCGCTGGTCGAGCACCATCATTTGCCGGTCCCGGTATTCCTTGGCCAATATCGAGGCCGCTGAAATACAGGGTTCTGACAAATCGCCTTTCACTATAGCCTGCAACTCAAAGCCCGCCAAATCAGGTAATCTATTACCATCGATTAGCACAAGACCGGGCATAGGTTGAAGTTGAAGAACTGCCCTCTTCATCGCCAATAAACTGGCTTGCAGGATATTGAACCTGTCGATTTCCTCGATACTGGCTTCTGCCACTGCCCAGACCATCGCTCTTTGTTTAATCTGCACTTCGAGTTCTGCTCTTTTTTTGGCCGAAAGTTTCTTCGAATCGGATAATCCCGGAATTGGGTGCCTTGCGTCGAGGATCACTGCGGCGGCGACAACCGGCCCGGCTAGCGGCCCTCTTCCGGCTTCGTCTACGCCTGCTACCAATTTAATTACCCGTTTCTCAGTCATCTATCTGCCCGAAAAAAATCTTTTCCTGAAGGGTACCCATTTATTATGCACTGTCTTAGAATTGCTATTCTCGCTATGTCAAAATTAATCAAAGTTGCAATTGTAGGTGTCGGTCATTTAGGAAAATGGCATGCCGAAAAATATGCCGCGTCACCTAACTGCGAATTGCTTGCCATTGTCGACAGCGATCTCGAAGTAGCAAGGCAGATCGCGCAAAAACATGGCGTACAGGCTTATTCCAACTATAAGGATATCCTGTCACAGGTCGATGCGATTAGCCTGGTGGTACCGACCAGGTTGCATTATAAAATTGCACGCGACATTCTGGAAGCGGGAATTCACTGCCTGGTCGAAAAACCGATTACCGAAACCGTCGCGGAAGCATCCGAATTAATTCTGCTAGCAAGCCGGAATAAACTAATCCTGCAGGTTGGACACATCGAGCGATTTAATACTGTGATGATGGGTATAGAAGAAATATTAAAGGAACCTCAATTTATCGAATCGACCCGGCTCGCTCCATTTACCCTGCGCGCCACCGACGTGAGCGTCATTCTGGATTTAATGATTCACGATATCGACCTGATTCTCGACCTGGTCCGCAGCCCCATTCGGCATATATCCGCCAGCGGTATTTCGGTGCTTTCCGATACCATCGATATAGCCAATGCAAGAATCGAGTTCGACAATAATTGCGTCGCGAATGTCACCGCGAGCCGGATCAGTCAAAAACGTGAACGAAAACTGCGTATATTCCAGAAAGATACGTATATCTCGGCCGATTTGCAGAAGAAAATACTTGCGGTCAATCGTAAGGGGGAAACCGATAACGAGGCCGGTTTCAAGGATATTATCCACAAAGAAAGTAAATATGAAGATAATGACGCACTGAACCTGGAAATACAGGACTTCATCCACGCCATCCAGACTCAGGGTCGTCCACGAGTCAGTGGTGAAGATGGCAGGCGTGCCCTCGAAACAGCGATTGCAATAACCTCTCAGATCAGAGACAGACTTTGAACATACCCATGGTTGACCTGAAGGGTCAATACGAAAATCTGAAAAGCGAAATTGACACGGCGCTACTAAAGGCCCTGTCCGAAGCTTGCTTTATCCTTGGCCCCAATGTACAGGCGTTTGAGCAGGAAACCGCCGATTACCTGGGCGCCAAACATGCTATCGGTTGTGCCTCGGGTACCGATGCATTACATCTGCCACTACTCGCAGCAGGTATCAAGGCCGGAGACGAGGTGATTACCACTGCTTTCACCTTTATCGCAACCGCCGAGGCAATTCGTTATGTCGGTGCCATACCCGTTTTTGTCGATATAGATCCAGAAACCCTGAATATCGACACATCAAAAATCAATATTGCGATAAGCGATAAAACGCGCGCGATTATTCCGGTCCATTTGTTTGGTCAGCCAGCAGATATGGATGAGATCCGATCAATTGCCGTGCACCACGGCTTATTCGTTCTTGAAGACTGCGCGCAGTCCTTTGGCAGCGCTTATCGCAAGCGCATGACTGGCGCGATAGGTGACGCCGGTGCATTCAGCTTTTTTCCAAGCAAGAATCTTGGCTGCTATGGGGATGGTGGATTGATCGCGACCAATGATGATGAAATCGCGCGTCAGGTCAGGATCTACCGCAACCACGGCAGTAGTGAGCAATACCATCACGATGTGATCGGTTTCAATAGCCGTCTCGATGAATTGCAGGCGGTCATTTTGAGGATCAAGTTGAAGCATATCGATGAGTACAATCAGAAGCGTCTTCGCATTGCACAGAGCTATAACAGGCTACTCACAGGTAGTGAATTGCAAACACCTCTGATACCGGATGACCGTGACCATATTTTCCACCAATACACCCTGTTGAGCGACCGGCGCGATCAAATTCGTGAAGCGGTTATCGCCAGGCAAATTGCCTGTGCGGTGTATTACCCGATTCCTTTGCATCAGCAAAAAGCGTTTGCCGATACTCATCAAGAACCCTTACCGATTACCGAATCTGTTTCCAGGCGTTGCCTGTCGTTACCGATTTACCCTGAAATGACTGAACAGCAGGTACAGGCCGTTTGTGAAGCCGTCCTCGGCGCATGATGGAAAAGCCCCACATTATGATTTTGGCTGGTGAAGCCTCCGGTGATGCGCATGCGGCCGAGTTTGTTGCCAGGATCCAGCAAC